>CADBNN010000074.1 GCA_902796075.1 Oscillospiraceae bacterium
AGGAATAACACAGTTGGAGCCTCGTGTTTCAAATCATGGCATTCCTTTGGTTTACTTTTCCCGGAAGAGAGAAAATGTACTGGTTTACCTGAGCAATGCGATCGAGAAGTATTGTCGAGAGACGGGATTCCCATATGATGGTAATTGGCAAAAATGGGGTCCATATGGCTTTGATAAAGACGGTCGCCTTCGCTTTGAAGAATATTATCCCAATGCGCTGATCAGTACATACAAAGGAGTTTCCGGTTATATTTACAGCACAGAAGAGATAACTGATTCCGGCTTTGCAGTTCAAATACCGGATGCAGCGACAAGCAGTATTCCGGTCAAGGTTTTGAACTCAGAATATGTTCCTGACGCATATGAGGCAATCTTGCAGGCAGAGAGAGACGAACTGATTACAATCCTGCGGTATGAGGAAATGCCTGAGAGTATGCGTGTATGGAATGAAAAGACAATAAGGAAAGAGTATGAAGAAGCTGTAGGGCATCCGGAATACAGACATTTCTTAAAAGGTAATTTTCCTAATATCATTAAAGACTGACAACTTCCAATTTGTCCAACAGGTCATTTAATGTCTGCAGTGATAACGAGCATCGGATTTTGCACCCAAAAATCCGGGATATGGCGACAAAACGGGCGTGACCGTAGAGGTCACGCCCATTTCATATCCTATTTAGCCGGTAATAGCTGTCTAAAAGCAACTTCTTTACAGAGTGCCGCCCGAAAGGCTCTTTTTTTGTTGCTTTTTTATTTTTCTTTGGCCAGGGCAATCAGGTCGCGCACTTCCCGGTCGGTGAGCAGCCGCCATTTGCCCACGGGCAGCATGCCCAGTTTCAGGTTGCCAACGGCGGTGCGCTTCAGGCGGGTCACGTTCAGGCTTTGGCTTTCGCACATTTTGCGGATCTGCCGGTTGCGGCCTTCCTGCAGAATGAATTCCAGCACCACCCGGCTATCTTCCTGCAAAATCACGTTGATCTCGCAGGGGGCGGTTTGCCGGCCGTCTACTACCACCCCGGCGCGCATGGCTTCCAGCGCCTCATCACTCACCGGCGGGCGCACCGTTACCCGGTAGCGCTTTTCAATGTGATGGGAAGGGTGGGTCATGAGATTCACAAATTCTCCGTCGCTGGCAAACAGCAGCAGCCCTTCCGAATCCTTATCCAGCCGGCCGGCGGGGAACACCCGGGCGGGGGCGTCGTTCACCAGTTCGGCCACCGATTTGCGGCCCAGTTCATCGTGCATGGTAGAAACAAAGCCCCGGGGTTTGTGGAGCATCAGATATACCCGCTGGCTTTCCTGCCGCACCACTTTTTGGCCGCGCACGGTCACAATATCCCCCCGCAGGCGCACCTTGTCGCCCAGCCGGGCCGGATGGCCGTTCACCTTCACCTTGCCCTGTTCAATGAGTTCTTCGGCCTTGCGACGGGAACAAACGCCGCATTCCGAAAGGTATTTTTGCAGCCGAACGGTTTGGTCTTTCATCGCTGCACCCGCCCCGATCCGTCGCCGCCCGCCAGGGCTTGCACTTCGGCCACGCTCATCATGTTATAATCGCCTTCCACCGCGTGTTTCAAACAGCTGGCGGCCACCGCAAATTCCAGCGCCGCCTGGGGATCGTACCCGGCCAGTTTGGCATAAATGAGCCCGGCGCCGAAACTGTCGCCGCCGCCCACCCGGTCTACGATGTGCACGTTATAGCTTTTGCTGAAGTGGGCCGCGCCGTTTTCATACAGCATGGCCGCCCATTGGTTATCGCTGGCCGAAAGGCTGGTGCGCAGGGTAATGGCCACCGTGTGAAAGCCGAAGCGTTCGGTCAGCTTGCGGGCCACCTGTTCATAGCCTGCCCGGTCCAGCTTGCCGCCGGTCACGTCGGTGTTGTCCGCCCGAATGCCAAACACTTTTTCGGCGTCTTCTTCATTGGCAATGCACACGTCCACATAGGGCATGAGCTGCCCCATGACCTGCCCGGCCTTTTCGCTGGTCCACAGTTTTTTGCGGAAGTTCAAATCGCAGCTCACCGTCAGCCCTTTTTCTTTGGCTTTGCGGCAGGCTGTCAGGCACGCGGCGGCCACGTTGTCACCCAGGGCGGGGGTAATGCCGGTAAAGTGGAACCAGTCTGCCCCGGCAAAGGCGGCGTCCCAGTCCAAATCGTCCGGCCCCACCTGGGCAATGGCGGAATACGCCCGGTCGTAAATGACCTTGGAGGGGCGCTGGGAAGCGCCTTTTTCCAAATAATAAATGCCTACCCGTTCACCCGTGCGGGCAATGTAAGAGGTGTCCACCCCATACCGCCGCAGGGAATTCACCGCCGCCTGACCGATCTCGTGGGCCGGCAGGCAGGTGACGAACCGGGCGTTGAGCCCGAAGTTGGCCAGCGAAACCGCCACGTTGGCTTCGCCGCCGCCAAAGGTGGCCTGCAGCCGGTCAGCCTGCACAAAGCGCAAATAGCCTTCGGGCGCCAGGCGCAGCATCAGTTCGCCGAATGTTACTACCGTTTTCATTCTTCCGTCTCCTTTTATGCTTGCAGTCCGTTCACCAGGGCCACGGCCTGGGCGGTCACCCGGGTTATCTCGTCAAACGCGCCCGCCCGGATCCAATCGCTTTTCACCATCCAACTGCCGCCGCAGGCCGCCACGCAGGGCAGACGCAAATAGTCGGTCACGTTGTCGGCGTTGATGCCGCCGGTGGGCACAAAACGCATCATGCGGTAGGGGGCGGTTAAGGCTTTTAGCATAGCCACGCCGCCCGCCGCCTGCGCGGGAAAGAACTTCACCGTATCCAGCCCGAAAGAAAGCGCGGCTTCTATATCGCTGGGGGTGCAGCAGCCGGGCAGCACGGGCACGCCCAACCGCAGGCAATGTTCCACAACCCGGGGATTAAAGCCGGGGGCCACGATCATTTTGGCGCCCGCGTCCACCGCCCGGTCCACCTGGTCGGTGGTAAGCACCGTGCCGGCGCACAGGGCCACCTGCGGCATGGCGTTGGCAATGGCGCGTATGGCGCCGGCCGCCGCCGGGGTGCGAAAGGTCACTTCGGCACAGGGCAAACCGCCCGCTTCCAGCGCCCGGGCCAGGGGCAAAGCGTCTTCTTCCCGGTCCAGGGCGATCACGGGGATCAGCCGGTGGCGGGTCATGGCTTCCATTTCAGCTTGCATAACGAGTTCCTCCGGTTTTTGGTTGGTTTGCCGGCCAAAGCCGGTTTTTGCCATTATACCACCAAACCCGCCGCCCGTCAATCGTCCGGCGGGGGACAAATGGGCAAAAAGGGCAGTTTACGGCGCAAGTTTTGCTTGCTTTTTGCGGCGGGCATGCTATACTGAAGGCAGCAAAACGATTTGCCCTATCTGGAAAGGATGATTTGCGTGAACGTGACCGATCTGATCAAGCAGGTGCTTTCTGTTGCCGCGGCAGAAGACCGCTTAAAGGCCCAGCTGCGCTTTGCCTGCCGGCTTTCTTCCGCCCAAGGCGGCGTGTTTGACGAACTGCTTGCTCAAACCTGCGAATGGGTGCTGGCCAACAGCGCCGCCATGGCGCCCGCCGCCCTCACCGCCGGGGCCGAAGAACGGCTGCAGCCCATGGCAAAAGCGGCCAAAGCTTATGAACTGCACTGTGTTGCCCACGCCCATATCGATATGAACTGGCAATGGGGCACCCAGGAGACCGCCGGCGTTACGCTGGATACCTTCCGCACCATGCTGCAACTGATGGACGAATACCCCGCCTTCACCTTTTCCCAGTCGCAGGCTTCCACCTACGCCATGTGTGAAGAATACGACCCCGCCTTGTTTGCCCGGGTGGTACAGCGGGTAAAAGAAGGCCGGTGGGAGGTAACGGCTTCCACCTGGACCGAAGCGGACAAAAACCTGCCTTCGGGCGAAAGCCTGACCCGCCAGCATTTGTATACCAAGCAGTATATGCACGAGCGGTTTGGACTGACGGCCGATCAACTTTGCCTGGATTTTGAACCCGACACCTTCGGCCACAGCGCCCACGTGCCCGAAATTTTAACGGGGGCCAAGGTGAAGTATTATTACCATTGCCGGGGTCAGAATCTGCTGCCGGCCTACCGCTTCCGCGCGCCCTCCGGCGCCGAAGTGCTGTGCTATCAGGACCCCTTCTTTTATAACGCCATTGTAGATTCCGCTTGCTTTGAGCAGCTGCCCACCTTGTACAATGACCCCGCCATTCACTGCGGGCTGTACGTTTACGGGGTAGGGGATCACGGCGGCGGCCCCTCCCGGCGGGATATTGAACGCATTTTGGCCATGAGCCAATGGCCCATTGCCCCCACCATTCGCTTCAGCACCTACGCCGCGTTTTTTGCCGCGCTGGAACAGTACCGCGACCGGCTGCCGGTGGTGGATACCGAACGCAACTTTATTTTCACGGGCTGTTATTCGTCTCAGGCGCGCATTAAAGCGGGCAACCGGCTGTGTGAAGACCGGCTGTACACCGCCGAAACGGTATCGGCGCTGGCAGGGGCGTTTGCGGGCGGCAGCAACTTCCAATCCCAGTTCCGCAAGGCGTGGGAGCTGGTGCTGTTCAACCAGTTCCACGATATTTTGCCCGGTTCCTGTGTGCGGGACAGCCGGGAATACGCCATGGGCAGTTATCAGCAGGCGCTGGGCTATGTGCACGCCGGCCTCACCAACGGTATGCTGGCCCTGGCCGACGCCATCGATTCTTCCGCCTTTGCCGGGGAAGACGACCGCATGACCAATTCCGAAGGGGCGGGCGTGGGCTACGCCGCCGCGCTGCGGGACCGGGCGCTGCACACCGCCGCCGAATACGGCCGGGGCAAAACCCGCATTTTCCACGTGTTCAACCCCACCGCTTTTGACCGGGACGAAGCCGTTTCGCTCACCGTGTGGGATTGGCCGGGCGCCGCGGGGGATTACACCATGACCGACGCCGACGGCAAAGAACTGACCGTGCAGCGGTTTGACCGCCACCATTACTGGGGCCATGAATGCGAGCCCTTGCGGGTGCAAATGCAGGTGCCGGCTTTCGGCTATACCACCGTGGTGCTGCGGCCCCGCACCGGGGGCGAATTGCCGCCGGCCCGTGGCATTGTGGGCAACCAGAACCACCGGGTGGAACTGTTTGCCGAGCGGGTGTTGGAAAACGACTATGTGCGGGCGGAATTTGACGAGGATATGTGCCTGGTTTCGCTGGTGGACAAAACCACCGGCGCTCAGCGGGTGCGGGAGCCGGCAGGCTATTTTGAATATTTTGCCGAAAGCAGCCGCATCCACATGCCTAACGCCTGGTCGGAAGGCCCCGCCGTGTTCACCGAAAACATGAACCGGCAAGGGCTGGTGTATGTGGACGATAAAAGCTTTGAAACCCCCGTGGGGCAGGCTATCACCTATCATATTGAATACAAAGAAACCAAACTGGACGTGACGGTGACCTTGGACCGCACCAGCCGCATGCTCACCTTTAACTGCACCACCGACTGGCGGCAAAACGGCAAACACGGCGGCGTGATCCCCACCATGCGGTTCAAAATGCCCCTGGCTTATGAAGCGCCCCGCTGCCGGTATGACGTGCCCATGGGCGTGCTCACCCGCCCGGCGCTGCATCATGACGTGCCCGGCCACGCCTTCGGCTTTGCCCCGGCGGACGACGGGGCGGGGGTAGCCCTGCTGTGCGATACCCAAAGCGCCTTCCGCTGTTGGCACAATACCCTGAGCCTTACCCTGATCCGGGCCACCAGCATTCCGGACGACGTGCCCGAATACGGCCTGCATCATCAGGTGTTCGCCGTGGGCCTGCTGGCGGACGACTGGATGGAACTGCACCGGGCGGCCCAGCAGTTGGTATATCCCATGCCCTGCGTTTCGGTAACGGCCCACAAAGGCAGCTTGCCGGCCAAGAATCAATTGCTAACGGTGACCGGCCGGGCTGTTGTTTCGGCGGTAAAACTGCCCGAATCGGGCGAAACCGGCTGTTTGACGGTGCGGCTTTACAGCGTGGCGGACGAAGCCCAAACCGTCGCCCTCACCGCGGCTGTGCCGGTGAAAGGAGCGGTGCGCACCAACGCGCTGGAAGAAGTGATCGAAACCCTGCCGGTGGCGGACCATACCGTTTCGGTGTCCCTGGCGCCCCACGGCGTTGCCACAGTGTGCCTGCGGCTGTAACTTGCGGCTTAAACGCATAATAAATCCCCCGCGGGAGGCAATGCCCGACCGTGATAAGGATGTTTTTTCACCTCACGTTCGAGTGGTGAGTAAGTGCGCACTTAACAAAAGCAGACTGAGAACAAAATCA
>CADBNN010000075.1 GCA_902796075.1 Oscillospiraceae bacterium
ACCACGTCTTCGTTCAGGCCCAGGTTGAGGATGGTGTCCATCATGCCGGGCATGGAAGCACGGGCGCCGGAGCGCACCGAAACCAGCAGGGGGTTTTCTTTGTCACCGAACTTTTTGCCGGTGATGCCTTCCATTTTCACGATGTATTCCATGATCTGCGCCTGGATCTCATCGTTGATCTTGCGACCGTCTTCATAATACTGGGTGCAGGCTTCGGTGGTGATGGTGAAGCCCTGGGGCACGGGCAGACCGATACCGGTCATTTCGGCCAGGTTGGCGCCTTTGCCGCCCAGCAGGTTGCGCATGTCCTTGTTCCCTTCGGAAAACAGGTACACGAATTTTTGACTCATTGGTACATTCATCCCTTCCAAAAATTTAACATTCTTGCGAATACGATTGGTACGGATTTCTCACGCAGAAATCACTCAAAGGGTATTATAACAAACTTTGGTGTGAATTACCAGCCTTTTTTTCCATAAATTTCAAAAAATTTCGACCGCCGCACAAAACGAAACGCCCTCTCCCGCAGAGGGAGAGGGCGGCAGGGTTTATGAATAAGGATGGGCGGGTGCAGAAAACGGCCGCCCGGGTGATATTCAGTTGCCGGGCGCGCCGGGATCATTCATGGGAAAATCCATTTCATACAAGCTGGTTTGCACACGGCCGTCGGCCCAGTGGGAGTCAGCCACAAAACAATGGACGGCGGTGATCGCCTGCGGCCGGATATCCAATTCTACATGATACAGCTTAGTGACAAGATCATGGGTAATCATTTCGGAATACGGCAATTTGATTTCGACCTGCAACGCGCCGTTTGCTACATACACGCGCTCAACCTCCGCCCGAAACGCGCCGCTGTCAGTCTTTTTCACAAACAACAGCAGGCTGTGACCAGCGGCAAAATAGTCGGTTCCATATTCCTTGAGGCACATATCCGGATTGTTTTGTTTATAGGTCAAATAGTCTTGGTAGCTGCAAAGCAGAGCCACGTGAGAAACAGGCTGTGTGATTCTGCCAAATGCGGCCTGCGACAGCACCGAATGGGGCAATTCTCCCACCGGAGACCGGAAGGGGATCTCGGTCGTTTCCACCGGGAAATAATGCAGGCGGCCCACCGCTTTTTGCAGCACGCATAATGCGTCCTGCGCGTTAGGTGCGGCTTGCCCTGTCACGTCGGCAGCGGTGAGGGCGGCGGGGTGCAAGTCGGCCTTACCAACGGCACAGCGCAAAATCAGCAGGGCATCCTGCGCGTTGATCAACGCGTCGCCGTTCACATCCCCCAACCGATAAGATTGCGCCGCATACACAGGCAAAAACAATCCGGAACACAAAATCAAAGATAAAAAGACGGCTATGATCCTCTTCATCAAACCACACCTCTTTGTTAATAAAAACTCAAAATTGTACTGGCAGAATACTGACCAACCCGCATGGCATCAGTAGCATTAACCGAAAGGTTTGAATCGACATCAGCAGCTCGCAGATTGTTACCTGTCAATGTGGCAGTTCCGCCTATGTACTGCAAAATCTTTAATTGGTCATTAGCGTTTACCAAATTATCGCTATTCACATCTCCCACTAGATATTTGTAGGTGGTAAGAGTATCATTGATACTGTTCCCGTGCCAATCAAAAAGGTTAGTAGTTGTCATTCCAACATAAGCTTTAGCATATGTGACTGATGCATATGAAATGTAATGGAATTCAATAAGTGGATAGGAAACATTCGAATCCAGAGGATAAGCCAAATCCATCTCAACTATAAGCTCGCTTCCGCTTGGTGTAATGTTCATTGATACAAGCGCTTGCCGGACCTGGCTAGGCACAATAATCTCTGATAGTAAAGAATATGCGTTTGTTGCCAACACATTAAATTCATAATGTTCGCAATAGGAATATGGGCGCACTTGCAACGTAATATCTTTAGCTTTACTGGCCTTCATCGCCAAAAAAGCACCATATGCATCCAAATAACCACCAGTTGCACAATAATTGGTTAATCCGCTGGACGTACGCGCCCCTTCGCAAATATATTGCTTTAATTCTTCTGTAGTCAGCGAACTGTCATAAGATAACAATAACGCTGCCGTGCCTGCAACAAAGGGCGCTGCCACAGAAGAGCCATACCACAGAGAATACTTGTTTCCATCGAGCATCTCTTCATCCCAAACAAGGGGAGAATTGCAAGCATATACACCATTAGACAGGGCCATTAGATCAACAATGCTTTGACTATAATTAGTATCTGTGTCGCGAGTACCATCAGAATTCACTCCACCTACAATAATCATGTTATCAAGATCGTAATAATCAGGGTAACAAGGATTGCTTGCTGAAATCTCAATTCCGCTATTTCCGGAAGCAAGAACAATTAGGCCTTGGTACATACTCATTGCTAATCTGATAACATTATAGCCAGATGTTCCTCCCCAACCGACGCAACAAACAACAATGGGTATTTTGTCAACAGATGCTTTTAAATAGCAGTTAGCATATGCAGAAGCATTAAAAGATGTATTGTTGGAATCTACATTTGTCATTCTCAGAGACTTCAAGGTAACATTTTGACAAACGCCTGTAATCCCTTTTCCATTGTTCCCTTTTGCACCAACGATTGAAGCAACTCCCGTTCCGTGATTTCCTGAATAAGAATAACTCGAATCGGTTTGTTGTGTTTCACCGATATATCCTTGAGTTAGATTAGCCGCTAGATCTTCATGTAAATATATGCCTTCATCAATTATTCCTACTACCACGTTTGGTGAACCTTTGGTAAAAGCATTCCAAACCTTATCTACATTATGAAGGAACAGCCCTGTCTGGTCTAAAAGTTTCTCATCGTTTGTATATTCTTTGTATCGACTACTATTCTGTGGAGCATTCGTTGCTTTTATGGTGCTGTTGATTGGCATTTCTTTTTCTGGTTCGGGTTCCATTTCAAAAATGTAATTTGGTTCCGCACACAAAACCGCTACGTTTTCTTCTAACGCTGCTATACCAGCAATTACAGCTTCCTTGGAATTGCTTGTAATAGTGATTTTTAACAACTGATGAAAGCATTCAAGATCTTCGTATACAGCCATGGCCGCTTCATTTTCAGCATATGTCAAATCTTCAATTGACTTAATATTTTTCAGTTCTGGAAAATCACATGGCTGCCACTTTTTATTAACTTCGCTATATGAGTTCTTGATCCCCACCATTATTTCTCCAATTGCAAATGATTCTTCTGCAGTAACATTGCATTTTATGGCCTTTTCATGTGGTTGTTTTGACAGCCCTGATGTTGGTTCTGCGGTACCATGAGTATAAGGACACATTAATAATAAAACACACGATAAAATAGAGGCAATTGTTTTCTTTAACATTTGTTTTAAATCCTTTCATTGAAATATTGAAAACGGGATCCCTTACTTTCTCGGTCGACCAATTATAGTATATCCCTTCGGTATGCCTTTGTCAACCTCAGGACAGAAAAACTTTCTCTTTTTAGCTTCGGTGTACCAAAGATGGGACAACAGTCGCAAGTTTTACTTTTTCTACCTATTAAACGTTTGAAACCGCAAAATTTCTCACCAAAATAGTAAAATTCTTTGAAAAAATTTTTTCCGCGGACAAAACGGGGCCGGCCGGCGGGCGGAAATATTGTGGTGAACGGCCCGGCGGAACGCATGATGTGGTGTTGGCCGGCCGGCGGGGTGACAATATTTTGTATTTTTACGAAAAAAAGGGCAAAAACCCCCTTGAAAAAAACGGCGAATGTTGTAAAATAGAAGTAGCGGAACCTTTCGCTAAAACTTAATATGCTTTGCAGGGGGAAACGATCATTATGAATCTTCACGGGAAAGACTTGAAAATCTTTGCGGCCAACTCCAATCCCGCGGTTGCCAAAACCATTGCCGCTTCGCTGGGACTGCAGCTGAGCGACTGTGAGGTGAAAACCTTCAGCGATGGCGAGATCGCCGTTTCGGTGAATGAATCGGTACGCGGTTCGGACGTGTTTATTGTGCAGTCGACCTGCGACCCGGTGAACAACAACCTGATGGAACTGCTGATTTTGATGGACGCCATGAAACGGGCTTCCGCCAACCGCATCACCGCTGTTATGCCCTATTTCGGCTATGCCCGGCAAGACCGTAAAGCCAAGTCCCGTGACCCCATTTCCGCCAAGCTGGTGGCCGACCTGCTCACCACCGCCGGCGCCGACCGCATTTTGACCATGGACCTGCACGCCGCCCAAATTCAGGGCTTTTTCTCCATTCCGGTGGACCATTTGCTTGGCGTGCCCCTGCTGGCGCCCTATTTTTGCCAGAAGTTTGCCGGCCATACCGACGATCTTGTGGTGGTTTCGCCCGACTTCGGTTCCGTTACCCGCGCCCGCAACTTTGCCCAGCGGCTGGATACCCCCATTGCCATTGTGGACAAACGCCGCCAGCGCGCCAACGTGTGCGAAGTGATGAACATCATCGGCGAGGTGGAAGGCAAAAACGTGATTTTGGTGGACGATATGATCGACACCGCCGGCACCCTGTGCAACGCGGCGGCGGCCCTGGTGGAACGGGGCGGCGCCAAAGACGTGTATGCCTGCGCCACCCACGGGGTGCTGTCCGGCCCGGCCATTGAACGCATTCAAAACAGCGTGATAAAAGAAGTGGTGCTGCTGGACACCGTGCCGCTGGGCCCCGAAAAGCAAATTGATAAAATCACCGCCCTGCCGGTGGGTTCGGTATTTGCCGAAGCCATTGAACGCATTTATGAGGACAAGCCCATGTCCACCATGTTTGCCTGATGGGTTTGTGGTTTAAAAAACAGGCGTCTGCCGCCGGCGGCGCCCCCGCGTGGCTGATCGTAGGGCTGGGCAACCCCGGCCGGGAATATGAACTGACCCGCCACAACGTGGGATTCTTGTTTTTAGACCGGCTGGCCGAAAAAACCGGCTGCCGCGTGACAAAACTGAAGTTTAAATCGCTGTACGGCGACGCCACCGTGGGCGGCGTGCGCTGTTTGCTGGCCAAGCCCCAAACCTTTATGAACGCTTCCGGCGAAGCGGTGCGGGATATTGCCGCTTTTTACAAGATCCCGCCCGAGCGGATCGTGGCGGTGTTTGACGATTCTTCGCTGGACGTGGGCGTGCTGCGCATTCGCCGCCATGGCAGCGACGGCGGTCACAACGGGGTGAAATCCCTCATTTACCAGCTCAACAGCGACGCGTTCCCCCGCATCAAGATCGGCATCGGCCAAAAACCCGACCCCCGCATGGATCTGGCCGACTACGTGCTGGGGCGCATTCCCCCCGCCGACGAAAAACTGCTGGCCCCGGCCATCGACCGGGCGGTGGAAGCGGTGGCGCTGATGGTGCAGGGCAAAACAGACCAGGCCATGAACGAATATAATTGAACGCTTTGTTGCAGCAAACCCCCTTGCCGGTTCGGCGCGGCGTGATAAGGATGTTTTTTGGTATGCCTATGCCGCGCCGAAATGAATTGCGCCTTCGGCACGTGAATTGCCCTGCGGGGCATAAGGCGCAATTCCATTCACGGCGAAGCCGATTCATGCCGCACAGCGGCAATTCATAAAAAATACAAGCTGAGAAAAACGATCTGTTTTTGATCATTTATCTCAGCTTGTTTTTTTAACTGCGCACTTACTCAC
>CADBNN010000076.1 GCA_902796075.1 Oscillospiraceae bacterium
GGTGCGGAAATAGTTGTGGAATGTGTCATAGGCAGGGGTGTAGCGCAGCTGCAGGCGATGGTAGGGGTCGGCGCCGGTGATGCAGTTACGGTCAATGTCGGCCACGGTTCTGCCGTCGGCCGCCGTAGCCTGGTCGATAGGAGCGGACGGATGGGTATCCAGCCAAATGCTCATGGCTTCCTTCCAGTTGCCGTCTTGGCCCATGTCGGTAATGTTTTCGGGTTTCACATACAGGTCGTCGGCACTCACGCACTGCACATACAGGTATACCCATTGGTCGTCCCAAGTGAAGTAGCAGGAGTTTTGAATGCGGGTCTCGTCAAAGGGCATGTACAGTTCGGTGTTGTTTTCATAGCACTGCCAGTAATCGCTGGGGATATAGCGGGCCTCGGTATAGTCCTCATCCAGTTCGCCGTCGATCACAATATTGCGCAGGAAGGGTTCTTCGCCATCCTCAGCAAACGCGACCACGCTGCACAGCGAAAGCGCCATGATAACAGCCAAAAGCAAGCTAATCAGTCGTTTCATCTTTCTCTCTCCTCTAAAAATAGAATCGTTGTACGGTATGCGTCAACGCATATATTATAGCACAGCCGGTTCATGATTTCAATACGCTAAATAGAAAAAATGAACAGAAAACGCAGGAAAAATCGTGAATAATATCAACGATTCGTCAAAAAAAGCGCCGGCGGCGGGGCTTCAAAGGTTTGCATTTGGCCGTTTGGCAAAGGCAGGGTGAGCCGCCAGGCCCACAAAGCCAACCCGTCTGCCGGCGGCCCGCCGTAGCACCGGTCGCCCAGCAGCGGCAGGCCCCGGTGGGCAAACTGCACCCGGATCTGATGGGTGCGGCCGGTGAACAGTTCCACCTGCACCAGCGACACGGCGTCGCTCCCCTGCCCGCGTGTTTGCAGCAGCGTGTAAGCCAGCGCGGCGGCCTTCACTCCCCGGCGGGGCCGGGAAACCACATAGCTTTTGTTGCGGGCGGCGTCGTGAAACAGCCAATCCTCCCACCGGTCGGCGGGCGCCGCGGGGCAGCCTTTCACCACCGCCAAATAGGTTTTGTGCACCGCCCGCCCGGCCACCAGAGCCGAAAGCCGGGCGGCCGCCCCGGGGGTGCGGGCCAGCACCATAACGCCGCCGGTTTCTTTATCTAACCGGTGCACCGGCCAAAAGGCGCCCCCCAACTGCTCCGCCAGCAGGGCTGGCAGCCGTTGCTGGCATTCCACCCCCGCCGGCTTTACGCACGCAGCCATTTCGGCGTTTTCAAACAAAATCTCGATCATATCCGTTAAAAATCCAGCAGCCGCAGCACCCGGCGCAAAAACAGCCCGCACAGGGCCAGCGAAACCGCTTCGGCAATGGGGAACGACCACCACACGGCGTTTACGTTGCCCGTGAGAGACAGCAGCCACGCCACGGGAATGAGCACCACCAACTGCCGGCCGATGGAAACAAAAAGCCCGTACATACTTTTGCCCAGCGCCTGGCACACGCTGATGATCACAATGGAAACCCCCGCCAGCGGGTAGCAAAGTGAAATAATGCGAAAGGCGGACGTGCCGATGGCCAGCATGGTATCGGACGCGTTGAACAGCCGCAGCAGCGGCACGGGAAACAGCTGCAGCGCCGCCAGCCCCAGCAGCATAATGCCGGTGGCGTACACCGCCCCCAGGCGAATGGTGGCCACAATGCGGGGCCGGTTGCGGGCCCCCAGGTTATAGGCCACAATGGGCACCATGCCGTTATTGAGCCCGAACACGGGCATAAACACAAAGCTTTGCAGCTTAAAATAAATGCCGAACACCGAAACAGCGGTGGAACTGAACCGCAGGCTGAGGATCAGATTCATGCAAAAGGTCATAAACGCGCCGATGGACGCCATGGCCATAGAGGGCACGCCGATATACAAAATGCGCAGCAGAGTGTGCCAGTGGGGCACAAAATTGCGCCAGCGCAGGCGAATATCGCGGTTGCAGAACAGGTTGAGCGCCAGCCCCACCAGCGCGCCCACCATCTGGCCGATCACGGTGGCCACGGCGGCGCCGGTAACACCCATGGCGGGCAAGCCCCAGCGGCCGAAAATAAACACGGGGTCCAGCACAATATTCACCGCCGCCCCCACGCCCTGGGTGACCATGGAAAGCACCGAACGGCCGGTGGCCTGCAGCAGGCGTTCAAAGATGACCTGCACAAACACGCCGAAGGAACAGCACAAACACACCCGCATATAGGCGGCGCAGTCGGCGGCAATGGGGGCGTTTTCGGTTTGCACGGCGGCAAAACCGTCAGACCCGAACAGCCCCACAAGGGCAAACACCGCGTAGGCGGCCAGCGCCAAAAAAATGCCCTGCATGGCAATGCGGTTGGCCCCTTCCTGATTTTTTTCACCCAGCGACCGGGACAGCAGCGCGTTGGTGCCCACGCCAATGCCCACCGCCACGGCAATGAGCAGGCTTTGCATGGGAAAGGCCAGCGTGACCGACGTGACGGCCGCTTCGTTGAGTTGGGCCACGTAGTAGCTGTCTACCACGTTATACAGCGCCTGCATGAGCATGGAGATCATAAGCGGCACCGACATATTGAGCAGCAGTTTATTGATGGGCCAGACGCCCATTTTGCTTGCGCGGGAAGTTTCCAAGAGAACGTCCTCCTAAACAGGGAATACAACAAAGTCAATCATAGCACAACCGGCGGCAAAAATCTACTGTTTTTGCATTTACCATGTATAAATCGTTGCGGAAAAAAAGCCGCAGACTTATCGGTCTGCGGCTACTAACCCGAATTTAAAAATCGCAATGGATATCATTCTGAATAATATATTTACCATTATTCTTTTTTGTAATGATTTCTACGGCGGTTGAAATTAACGATAAGAGTTTTTTCCTCGTCTTATCGTCAGGGCAACCAACATAGCGGAACTCATGCTTGTTATCAATAAAGAACGTATCGTACAAATCGCTAACAGCCATAAACGCATCAGTAAGTTGCTGATCATCATCCCATTCGGGCGGGTTGTCGTTGTCAATAATTTCGTCGTTCTCATCATACAACCATACACAATAGGTGTTGTATTCAAGCATCAAACGGATTTTCTTTATCATAATCAATTCTCCTTACCGATTTAGAATAACCGACAAGAATTCCCCGTCAAAATCATTGCCCCAACCATTAAGTTCATTTGCAGAGGAGAAAAGAACTTTCGTATAATCAGGCAGAGCTATTCCATTCTGGGTTAAAACTCTCTCTGCTTTTTCTATAATACCGAATGATTCTTGTCCGTCTCCAATGACCGTTCCTTCATATACCATTGCCATTTCAAACGGCTTATTCAGCATATAATTCAACTCGTCTGACGGATCGTCTTCTATCCCATCTGTTATACCGTCGTACAGTTCTTTCAATACGGAGAATTCACTTTTTGAAAGAGTCTCACCGAATTCCTCGGCAGAATACTCAGGATACTGAAGCAATACGTCAGGAATAACTGAGCTGAACATATCGGGCCAATCAGCCCAGTTCATAGATGTAGCTTGCCACATCTTTCGACTGATGATCGACCAATCTCTGTCTGGGTATTTGTTTATCAGGTATGCTTCCACACACATGATTACATATGCCATTCTACCGTTCATTGAAACGGCGCTTAATTTGTTATTCATCTTTATCTCCTCCCTTCCATCCGGAATAAGTGGAAAAATCCGGCGTGACAACGCCCGCAAAATGGCGCAGCACCTGTAACGCTTGCGGTTGAAAGAACAACGGCGCCGGGTCGCTTGATTTGTTACGGAAACACAACGGAATAGTCCCCACAACAATCAACACAGCCCGGCTTCCACAAATACTATCTATTTCAAAAAATATATACTACAAAACGGCCACGTTTGTCAAGATATTGTGCATAGTTTTTTTAAAATTTTTTATTCACCAAATCCGGGCGCCCGAAAACAAAGAAAACAAGCTGAGATAAGGATCAAAAAAGATCGTTTATCTCAGCTTGTTATTTTATGATCAGAACTTGCCGCCGCCACCGCCGTGGGAGGTGCCGGAGGAGCCTGAATGGGTACTGCTGCCGCCGGAAGAACTGTCGTTCTGGGGACGGAGCGTACGGTCTACGTGGGTATACAGGAAAGTGTCCCGGTTATCCCGCAGGATCATGCTGCCCGGCCGCACGTAGCTGTCGGCCGCCGGTTGCCAGCGCACCGATTTAAGCTTGGCTTTCATACTGCCGGTGACCATAAGGGCGATCACCAGCCCGATGGCGATGGCGACGACCACCCAATACCCCTCTAACGGGGTTTTGGGCAGGCTGCCCACGTCGTAGGGATCGCCTTCGGCCGCCTGGGTCATAAAGTCTTCGCACTGGTCGGCAAAGCCCAAAAACGCGGCTTCGTAATCCCCGTCGGAAAGGTCGCTCACGATCTGTTCGCCGATGTACTGAATGCCGGCGTCGGTAAAGGTGCGAATGCCGTCGCCCGTGGTGGAAATGTACCAGTCCCGGTCTTCCATGCTCACCAGCAGCAGCACACCGCTGTTTTCGCTGTCCAGTCCATAGCCGTTGTAATCATAAAAATCGTCGGCATAGGCTCGCACCGATTTGCCCCCCAGGGTGTTGGCGGTAACCACCACCACGTCCATATTGTGGGCGGCGCTCACGGCGTTGAGCCGCTGCAGCACCGTATCCTCTTCCCCGTCGGTCAGCAGGTCGGCGGCGTCATACAGCCGCAAGGGGTGGCCGTCGGCGTCGGTTGGCGCCTTGGGGGTAGCGGCTTCGGCCGTGTTGGCCACCGCCTGCCCGCCCAACATAGACTGTGCCTTGAGCAAATAAGCCAGCACGCCGTCAAAATAGGTGTCCGGCTCGTTAAAAGCGTCAAACAGATCGTCCATATCCTCTTCGGTCAGCCGGTCTGCAAAGCGGCCGAAGGGCACAAGATTCCATTTCTTTTCGCCGTAATCCAGCACCAGGATCCAACCGTCCGCCCGGCCGAAGCTTTGCTGATACAACGCTTCGCCGTAGGCTTGGGCGCCTTCTTCAGCGGCGCGGGTCATGGCCAGCATCACGTGCGCGCCGGTTTCGTCCGCCAGGGCGGCCGCCGTTTTGTTGAGGGAATCCAGTTCATCCTGCTCGAGCAGCCCGGCTTCATCCACAATGTGAGAAGCGTCCGCCGCGGCAGGCAAGGCAAGGCCGATGCACAGCACCAGGGCCAACAGCAAAAACATAATACGCTGTTTCATACCGCGCCCCCCTTACAGAATGAGATGGATCAACTGCGCCAGGGCGTAAACCGCGGCGCTGCCGATCAGGGCGGTCAAGCCGAACCAGCGCCAGTAGGCGCCCTTATCCATGGGCAGGTCACCCACAAATTTGCCGGTTTGGCCGTTCATGGCAAAGGTGTATTGCTGGCCGTTCCAGGTGGTGTTGAGCAGCCACACGGGATACAAAGCGTATTTGGCCTTGCCGTTGGCCAGCTGCACGCTGCTGCTTTCGGCCCGCACGGTGGAATAGCCCTGCACGGTGGAAGCGAAAGCCTGCTCGGTACTGGTTTTGATGCGCTGGTTGGCCCGCTCGATGCTTTGTTCGGCGTTCACGTCGTACTTATCGGCCAAATAGCCGGCCAGGTAAGCGGTTTGAAAATCCACCGCGCCCGAAAAATCGAAGGGTTCAATGGATTCCATCAAATCGTCCGCCAGTTTGGAGGAGCCGTCTACCGGCACCCGCTCAAAGCCGATGTTACCGCTGCGAAAAGCCGAAAAATAACTGGTTTCCACGTAATCATACTTGGAATCGCTCCAGGTGTGCACCCGGGTGCAGCGATAGCGAATGTCGGCGTCGGCGTCGGCGTCAAACAGCCAGAAGGGCACGTAAATGCCTTTGATCTCGTCGATATGATTTTGATCCTTAAACAGCTTGGGCAGCAGCCGCTTGCCTTTCAGGTGCTGCATCAGCCCTGCTTTGGCGGCGTTTTTATCCAGTTTGAAGGGGATCACGTAATCGGGCCGCAAAACGCCCGACAAATTGCCCCCCATTACCACCGGGTTGCCGCAAAACGGGCAGGAAGTGGCGGCGGTGTTGGCGTCGCCCACGATCTCGCCGCCGCAGGAATTGCACACATAGGTGACCATGCCGTCGGTTTCCCCATCCTGCCATTCGGTGCCGGCTTGGGTTTCCCAATGCAGGGTATCGGGCGCGTCGCTTTTTAAGTCCGCGTCGTAAGAACGCAGGGTCTCCACGTCAAATTCCGTGTCGCAATAGGGACACTTCATTTTTTGGGAAGCGCTGTCAAACGCGATGGCGCCGCCACAGCACGGGCACTTATACTCCATCAGTCCAGCCATGGTTACTCTCCTTTAATGCAACCGCTCTTATTGTTTGTCGTTATCGTCAAAGGGGTCGCCGCATTCGGGGCAGAACTTGGGCGGATGATGCGGGTCTTCCGGCTGCCAGCCGCATTTATCGCACCGGTAAAGGGGCGCGCCTTCCGGCTTTTTGGCGCCGCAGTTCTGGCAGAATTTGCCCTGGTTCACCGCACCGCAAGAGCAGGTCCAGCCGTTGGCTTCGGGCTTGGCCTCGCCGCATTCGGGGCAGAATTTGCCGGTGGCGGCGGTGCCGCATTTGGGGCAGGTCCAGCCGCCGGCGGCCGGTTGAGCCGCCTGCTGAACGGGCGGTTGAGCCGCTTGCTGCTGTTGGCCCATGGCAAACAGGTTTTGGGCGTTGCTGCCCGCGTTCATGGCCATACCCATGCCGATAAAGGCGTTCATGGCGCCGCCTTCGTTAGCGGCAGCCGCACGCATGGCGTCGGCCTGCGCCCCCACAATGCGGGAAGCGGCGGTGTTGGGATTGGTGGTCATGGCGTTTTCTTCCCATTCGGTGATCTTCTTGCGCTGATCGTCCGGAATGGTGATGGAATTGACAGTAAAGGAATACACCGCCAAGCCACGCAGTTCACGCCATTTGGCCGAAAGTTCTTCATTCAGCGCGTCGGCGATTTCGGTGGTGTGGGCGGGGATCTCGTAATAGGCGATGCGCTGGGCGGCGATTTTGGCCAGCGCCGGCTGCAAAGCCGAAAGCAGTTCGCCCTTGAGCATGCCGTCGATTTCCGAGCGGTCGTAGGAGTCGCTCACATTGCCGCACACGTTGGTGTAGAACAGCAGCGGGTCCACGATCTTATAAGAAAACACGCCGTTGCAGCGCAGGTCTACCGAAAGCTTGTAACCCAGCGCTTCGTCCACAACTACCCGGAAGGGGATGGGATTGGCGGTGCCGTATTTATTGTCGCCGATCTCTTTCA
>CADBNN010000077.1 GCA_902796075.1 Oscillospiraceae bacterium
CGGGCCGGTTTGGGGGTCGCCCCCCAGTTTTTGCACGATCTCGGCGGCGTCGGTCACATCGTTAATGGTGACAGGCTCGGTAAAATCAGAATAATCTACCCGGTATTCACGGTCGCGGGCGCCGTAATAGTCGCCTTCTTCCACCCATACCCGGGGGAAGGAATCCCGCTTGCCCACGGCGTATTGCAGGATCATCAGGGCGTCTTTGGCGTCCAGCTTTTCGTCCTCGTTCACGTCGCCCACAATGGCCTGGTAGTCGTCTGCCTGCTGTTTGCCCACCGCGGCCCGCAGCACAAACAATGCATCTGTCGCGTTCACCTGACCGTCCCGTGTGGGGTCGCCGATCAAGCCTGATTCCGCCGCTGAGACGAAACCCTGGCAGGCAGACAGCAACAGCACCGCCGCCAAAAGCAGGGTGAGCTGACGTTTACAAAAGCGCAAAAAATGCATTTTCATTTGGTACCTCCGAATGCTGCAAGGGTGACGGCGTCTGCCGGCTAATGCCGGCAGACGGCGCCACCGTGTGGTATGATTGTTTTACTACTGGTTTTCAACCGTGTGGAACGATTGTTTTATTGCTTGTTTTCAACGGAAAAATGGTCGATTTTGTTAACGGCGAATTTCAAAATTTCCAGCGCGTCCTTGGCGTCGATGGTATTGTCGCCGTTCACGTCGGCCGCTTTGGTCTGGTCTTCGGTAAGGGTGGCTTTGCCAACCGCCGCTTTCAGCACCAGCAGGGCGTCTTTGGCGTCAATGGCTTTATCATCGTTGGGGTCGCCCAGTTTGATCGCGGGTGCGGGCGGATCGGGCGGGGTGGGATCGTCGGGCGGCAGGGTGGCGATCTTTTCTTCGGCCGCCGCCAGTTTATCCTTCACCGCCTGGGGCACCAGCGCCGCCTGGTCATCGTTCAAATAGTCCAGGCCTTCCCGGGCCGCGGCAATGGTTTTGTCATATGAATGATTGTCAATCGCTTCGGGGTCAGGCAGACTTTCCACCATGGCGATCACGTCGGCGTAGGTGGGGAAAGCGGGATAATCTTCATAGAACATTTCGGCATAGGAAGCATAGAAGTAAGCCCATTCTTTGCCCATGGCGATCATGGAGCTTTTTTCTGAAGAAAGTTCCATTTGGCCGCTGCCGTTATCTTCCCAAATAGGATCGGAGATAACCGCGTTGTAAGCAAAGGATTCTTCATCGGCAATGCGCGGCACTTTGAGTTCGAACCCATAGGTGGTTTCGGTACGGAAAGGTTGGAAATAGGCCGGGTCGGTTATGAAGTTGTTGCGGCTGTTGATGTAGCTGGTAGGCACTTGGCCGTTGGCCAGCATGGTGAAGGTGAAAATGCTGTCGCCGTTCACGTCCAAATCCTTATAGGGCGCTTCGGTCGGCCGCACGGTGGGATCCATGTCGATGTACATGGTCACGCTGTCGTAGGAATAAATCAGGTTGTTGATCCATTCTCCATCTTCGGGGAAGTCCACAATGCCGGTAGTGTCGTTTACGATCACGTAGAAATAGGCAAAGTTGTCATCCGCCGTGGTATAGATCTCGCCGTAGGTTTCGGTGCTGATACCGTCAAAATCGCTGGAAGTGCCAAGCGGGAAATGCAATTCAATGGGCACGAAATCCATCGCGTCGTAAGCGGGATCCTTTTTGCCGTCGAGCTTAACAGGCGCATGGAGACTTTGAATGCGGGCCACGGCCGCGTTCAGCTTGGCCTGCAAATCGGCCTTGACGAACTGCCCCAATTCACCCAAAGCGGTAAAGGCTTCTTTGGCCGCGTTCACCTGTTCTTCTTCCGAAAGGAACACTTCGTCCGGCAAAGCCTCGATCAGGCTTTCCACATTGGCAATGGCGTCCGCCTGCTGGGCGGCTTGCAGTTCCAACGCTTTGGTAACGGCCGCTTTGTAACGGGCGTAATCGTCTTCATCGTAAAACACCGACCAGGTGTTGCCTACGCTTTCCACTTCGTCGCGAATGGCCAACACGGCGGGAATGTCCGCTTCGGTCATGGCGTCCACGTCGGCCGGCACGGTAGCCAGCAGGGCCTGGATCTCCGCCAGCCGGTCGGGATCGTTCATCACGTCGGGGTCAACAGCGGTGGAATGGTCGGTCCAGTGGCCATCCTGGTTGGCGCCAAACAAAACGACTTTGGCCGTGTTGCAAATGTAATAGTTCGTGTTATAAGAAACAGTGAAAGCACCGTTTTCACGATAAGCCAACGAACTGAACATAAAGCCGATAGCGTCCTGACTGCGAGGAATGGAGAATTCGTAGACCCGCCGGTCATTGCCATACCATAAGGCGTAGCTGTTGATTGCGCCCATGTTGCCGGTTACCCGTGCCTGCGCGGTGTCAAACTGCATATAACCGCCGCCGGGCACGGCAAACATGTTGCCGCCGGCCGACGCGGTGTTGGACACCCAGTAGAACACGTCAAGGCCCTGGCTCATAAAGGGATCGTGAATGACCAGATAAACGTAAATATTGGCGTCGTCCCAAGCATAATAGGTTTCGCTGAAAATGTGCAGCGTGTTGGGAATGGAGCCCTGACCGGGGCCGGCATAGGCTTTCGAAATTTCGGTGACGCGTTCGTCGGAATACCGTTCGTCGAACACGCAATCAATACCGTCTTCTTTAACTTCGGGCGGCGGAACGGGCTCGTTGGGATCAGTGATCTCACTGCCGTCCGGTTCCACGGTTTCGGCCCAGGTGCTTTCGTCGTTATACTTCACCAGTTTGGCGTCCAGCGTATTATACATGGAGCCGTAGGCAATGTCATAACTGCCGGTAACATACAGCACGGGGCTTACATAAAAACCTTCGGAATCGGCCGCCCGGGGGAAGGAGATCTCATACCGCCGGGTTTTGTTGTCTTCGCTCACAAAACCGGCCGAAGCGGTGGGCGCAGTGTTGGAACCGGCCGAGGTAGCGGCCAGCGTGCTGCCACTGCTGCCGGCGAGCGTTACCTGATAATAGCCGCCGCCCTGAGCATACAGCATGAATTGCTGCACCAGATCGTCCGCCCGGTTGATGAAATACAGCGTGTCCTGATTGGCGCCGGAGTTTTGGAAGCCGGGTTCATCGTATTCCCAGTAAACATAGTTGGTGGTGTCATCCCACGTATACCACGCCGTAATAACACCCTGGGTGGTGTTTTCAGTAGCGCCCTGCTCGGCGCCGGCATAGGCGGTGGAGATCACCAGTTTTTTCGCGTCGGTATAGGCGGCGTCTTTTGTGCCGTCAACCACCGGCGAGCCTTCCGCCAGCGAAACCGCCGGCAGGCACACCAGGCAGGTGACAGCCAAAGCAAGCGCCAGCAACCATGCCAAGCTTCGTTTTACGTTTGTTTTCATGATAACATCTCCTCCTGAAATTTGCAATATATATTCCCATGCGGGCAATATAACGTTGATAGACCGTCCTCTCACCGTGCTGCGGCAAAACAGCGTTCACCACAGCACGGCTTAGAAAGAGGAAGAAAATAGGCAAAAAACGGGGTCAGCGGCAAAAATCCATAATAATATTGTGCCGCGCAACGGTATCCAATTCGTTCTGAATATAGCTTTCGGGGTAGCTGTAGGCTGTTGCGGCCAGATCGGCCATGGGAGAGGTCAACTCTTCCGCGGGGATTTGGGTGGCCCATGCCCTGCCCTCTTCGGTAGCGAGCATTTCCTGCACCTTTTGGTTAAAGAATTGCAGTTCTTTATACTGGGTGGTGGTGCAATACAGATCGCACCGGTAGTCCTGCCACATCAGGCCGGGTTCGCCGCCCGCTTCATACATGGCTTTAAACCAGGTGAACAACGACGTGTTGCGGCCGATGCAGCAACCCTTGGTGAGGTTTGCGTCTCCCAGGCACAATTTGTCGGTGTAATCGTAAGAGCCCACTTTTTCGTTGAGCACGAGATCGTACACATGGTTAAAGCCGACCTGTTTGGCCGTGTTAAAGCCGGCCTTGGCGGCCTGGCGGGTGAGTTCATACACTTCCGCGTCGGTAAGGGCCCAATAGCAATAGCTGCTGTCGCCATACACGTTGCCGGCGGCGGCCAGCACTTCCGGCACGCTGGCGGCCATGCGTTGTTCATAATACATTTGCCGGTAATGGGCGTTGCGGGTGGTTTGCGAAATGCCCGGCGCCAGGAACACGGCGTTTTCACTGCGCAGCGCCACTTGCGCTCCCGGCACGTTCAAATACCGCAGCATTTCATCGTTTTGCTGGCAGCGGTAGGCTGTGCGGAACAGATCCAGTTCCATGGTGGCGGCCGTCCAGTTATGGTAGGCTTCGGTTTCCAGGGCAAAGCCTTCTTCAATGCCGCTGGCCACTTGCCGGGCAATGTCCGAAAGGGCGGCGTTTTTAAAGGCGTTATAGTTGGTACCGTAAGCGTCGTTCAGGGCGTCGATATCTTCGTCATACGCCTGTTCCAGCCATTTGTAATACAGCCGGTCAGACGTGGCGTTGGCAATGCCGCAGCGGTAATTCAGGTTATAGGTCATCCAGCCGTAGTTTTCTTCTACCGAAATGGGGATTTTTTTGGTAACGGGATCGTATACGTAAAAATCGCCGTAGCGGATCATGTTCCACCGGGCCAGAATACCGTTGGCGGCGTCGATCTGCGAAGAGCCGAACAGGTCCCGCATGGAGCCGAGATTCACGGTGCGGTCAAACGCCCGCACCCGGTCTAAACAACTGCGGTAGCGGTAATAATAGGTGCAGTGGCCTTCGTACCGGAAGCCCAGCCGACGGGCGCAGTCCAGCATAAACATAGACATATCATACACGCCGGACAAACTGCCGGTGAACACGTGGGTGGTGGTGAGGGTGTTCACGCCCGCTTCCTGCATATTGCGCAGTTCGTTCAAAATCGTGGCGTCGCAATAAGGGCCCCGGTCGATATGGCCCCGCATGTTGGCCATGTTCTGAGTGTACACCATGGGGGTGCGGGTGCCGTTTTGGGTTAGCACCCAGTTACGGTTTTCGGTGTTCAGGTGCAGTTGAATGGAATCGGTTTCAACTTTCAGGGGGACCTTGACCGTTTTGATCTCATCTTCGTTGCCGTGCAGCAGTTTTAACACGATTTGGCTGGTCCAGGGCGCCGGCTGCACATACAGCACGCCTTTGCGGGTGCCGTCCACCCTGGCCATGGTGGTGTAAGAAGACATAAACTCTTCAAAATTGCCAAGCCAGGCGTTGCGGGTAACGGTGCTGTTTTTATTGGTAACGGCGTTGGGCGTGGTTTGGGCGCCGGTTTCGGTCACGGTGAATTCAAAGGTAGCGGTGGTCACTTCGGTGCCTTCCACTTGCATGTAAGCATAGTTATAGGCTTCCCGCTCGTTGCGCATCACGCCACGGATCACCACCCGGTATTCGCCGGCGGGCAGGCCGTGCTTCATTTCGCCGTTCAGAGCAAACAAGGTCCAGAATTCGCCGCTTTCGCCGGGATACACATAGTCCAGCAGCGGATAATACTGGTTGATGGTGTTGCCCACAAAGCGCCAGCCGCTGTCGCTCTTTTCATACAGTTCCGGCTTAAAGCGGAAGGTGCTGTTGCCTTCCCCGTCCACAATGGTGTTGCCGGTGTTGGTGAATTTGAATTTGAGCCAGGTATACCCGTTGGTGCTTTGCAGCGTGCCGGTGCGCTGCAGTTCCGACGTGGTAAAGGTGGGATAAACCGCACCCTGATGGTCGCCGGTGGTGTCGGGCGTCAGGCTTGGTTTTTTGATCAAGTCTTCCGCCGAGCCGTTCACATAGCCCAAATATTCAATGTTCATGGCTACCCGGCCGGGCAAATTGCAATCGTAATAATGCGCGCCGGCGTTTTGGTAACGGGCGGGATCTTCAAACGCGGTAGCTTCCAGATGCACCGGCTGGCCGGCCGAAGACGTAACGGAATAGGTAACGGGCACCGCGTCATAAGCCGTGGCGTTTTTGGGAACGGAATAAGTCAGGGTGGTGCCGCCCAGTTTGATGGTGCCGGTGGTAGCGGCGGCCCGGTCGTATTTGGCCGTTTTGCCCAGCCGCTTGGCTTCGTTGGAAATGGGGGTGTAAGACAGCTTGCCGTCTTCGGTCAAGCCATAGGTGTCCACCGGGCCGGTTTGGGGGTCGCCCCCCAGTTTTTGCACGATCTCGGCGGCGTCGGTCACATCGTTAATGGTGACAGGCTCGGTA
>CADBNN010000078.1 GCA_902796075.1 Oscillospiraceae bacterium
AAGCCGAGGCATCGGAGCGGTGAGACCTGCCGGCCACGGCAGGGCGATGAGCGGAGATCGCCGAGGCGCAGGAGTGGAGAAATCTCTACAGCCCCGCCCCGCGCTGCCTTTTGCCCGATTTTTTCTTCTGCCGCCCTTCGTATTGCACGCATGAAAACGGACATTTCGGTTTTATGTAAACCAAAGCGGCCGTTATTTGGGTGTTTTTTCAAAATGGCCCGTGCAAGACGAGGGGTCAGAGAGAATAAGGTGCGGGGCAAGATTATCAGCAGGTGGTACGATTTCTCATTCGCGGTGCCGATCCCAAGCTGGCAATGTCCAAATAAAGCTTTGCCCCTCTCACATTGCACGCATGAAAACGGGAAAACCGGATTTATGTAAACAAAACGACCCCATTTTAGAGCGAATTTTTGATTTGACCCGTGCAAAGTGAGGGGGCGGAAAGCGATAATAGGGGTGGGCTTTTTGCCCTCCCTGTGTAAAACTGGGCCCCCCGAAAGGCGTCCGCCTTTTGGGGAAGAGCCAAGGCGCCGGAGTGGAGAAATCCTAACAAACAACCGTCCCCCGCCGCAAAAAACAAGCTGAAACAGCAACCGGTCCCGGCTTTGTGTTTCAGCTTGTTTTTTATTATTAATGGTTTTTCAGGCCGGATCGGTCTGCTGCAGGCGGGCCAGCACCTGTTGGCGGACCAGCCCCGCCGTGTAAAGAGACCCAAAGGCCACCACCGGGCCGGGATCGGCCAGCACGTCGTCCACCGCGTCGGTCAGCGTTTCATAAGCCCGGGCGTCACATCCCCTGTCGGCCAAGGCCGCCTGCAGGGCGGTCGCCGCCAACGCCCGGTCGTTGGGGGGCGTTATGCACACAAACCGGTGGCCAAAGGGCACCAGCAGGTCCAGCATGCGGGGGTAGTCCTTGTCCGCCAGCACCCCCAGCAAAATAGTTACCGTTTGGCCGGGCAGGGCCGTCGCCAGCGCGTCGGCCAGAGCCTGGGCGCATTGGGGATTGTGCCCCCCGTCCAGCAAAAACAGCGGCTCCTGCCGCAGCACTTCCATGCGGGCCGGCCAGCGCACGGTGCGCAGACCTTCCGCTTCCTGATCATAGGTAACGGCAAACCCCTGCCGGCGCAGCTGCTCTATTGTTGCCAACGCCACGGCGGCGTTACGCACCTGGTGGGCGCCGGCCAGCGCCAGCGAATAGGTGCGGCCCTGCAGGGTGAACGTTTGGCCGGTCAGCCCGCTTTGCAGGCACACGGCGGCGTTTGCCGCCACGCAGTGGCAAGGCGCGCCGGCGGCCCGGGCCATGGTCTGCAGGGTTGCCAGCGCCCGTGGGTCGCTTGGATAGCACACCACCGGGCACCCCGGTTTGATAATGCCCCCCTTGTTGGCGGCGATCTGCTCCAGCGTATCGCCCAGATATTCCGTGTGATCCAGCCCGATGTTGGTGATCACCGCCACCAGCGGGCGTTCTATCACATTGGTGGCGTCCAGCGCGCCGCCCATGCCCACTTCCAGCACCACCGGATCGCACCCGGCGGCCGCAAAGCACACCATGGCAATGGCGGTGGCCAGTTCAAACTGGCTGGGATGGTCCTCCATAGCGTCGGCCTGCCGTTTCACCTGTTCGGTAGCCGCCGCCAGCTGCGTCGGCCGAATCGGCTGCCCGTTCACTTGAATGCGTTCGCAAAAATCCAGCAAATGAGGAGAGGTATACAGCCCCGTGCGGTAGCCCGCCGCCCGCAAAATCGATTCCACCATGGCGCAGGTGCTGCCCTTGCCGTTGCTGCCCGCCACGTGCACAAACCGCAGGCGCTTTTGGGGGTCGCCCAGGCGGGCCAGCAGTTCGCGGGTGCGGTCCAGCCCCAGGCGGGTGGCGCTCCATTGATAGCTTTCAATATACGCAACCGCTTCTTGTGGCGTCATAACCATTCCTTCTTTCGCAGGGCGGGCACGGCCTTGGCCAGAACGGCCGTGCCGGCGGTTTGCACCACCAGCAGCACGGCGCATTGCACCAGCCGGCCCGCCAGCAGCACCTCAAACGCCTTGCCGTACAGCAGGGCGATCCACACCGTGTTAAGCACCAAACTCAACACCAGTTGGGTGCCGCCCACCGCCAGCAAAATGCGGGGCCAGGTTTGCTTTTCGTGCAGCAGCCAGCCAAACGTCAGCCCCGTTAGCAGGGCGGTGAGGGTAAAACCGGGAAAATACGGCCCAATGGGGAACAACAGCGCCCCCAACAGGTCGCCCAGGGCGGCCACGGCGGCGCTGGCCCACGGCCCCAACAGCATGGCGGCCAGCACAACGGGAACAAAACTAAAGCCGATTTTTATATTCCAGGCGTTAATGGACAAAAACCGCGACAGCACGATCTCCAGCGCGATCAAAATGCCCGTTAGCGCCACCCGGCGCAGCGGCCGCCGGGGGGATGAGGGTGCAGAAAACATAAAAAAACCTCCTGTTCCTGCGGACGGATGCCGCAAAAGCAAGAGGAAAAGCCCCGGTTGGGTTTGCGACAGCGGGATGCGGCCGGCAGATCGCAAGAAACGCCCGTTTCTATTCGTCCGCGGGACAACTCCCCGTCCCCGCGGCACTCAACGCCTGCAAGCCTACTCTGTTAACGCTATCACTATAGCACAACTTGTACCAAAAGTAAAGGCCTTTTTGCTCGTTTCTCTTGCTTTTTCCTTCTATATCATATATAATAAATAGGCGGGCACGGCCCGCGAACAAACCCGTGTTAGAGGAGGAAGAAGAATGAAACGAATTATGGCCTTGTTGCTGTGCGCGTGCTGTTTGTTATGGCTGCCGGTAGCCGCCACGGCCGAATTGGCCCCCTTTGCCCAAAACACCGACAGTGCCACAGCTTTGTTTGTTGTAGAATCACCCCGCCACGGCGCCGGACAGGAGTTTGTGGCCGATTTTCCCTGCATCAAAGGTATCAAGGTGTTTTTGCAAAACACCAAAGCGGACAATGGTGTGACCATCACGGTCAACAGCGGCAGCCCGGTTGGGCAAACCACCGAGATCTATTCCCAACAAGACTTTATTGCCACCGCCAACACCGGTTGGTATACCTTTGAGTTTGAAAAAATCGTAGAGATCCCCACCGGCACCCTGTGCTCCTTTGTGCTGCAGGCGGAGGATAAGTGCGTGGTTTTCGGTACTACCGAAGCCAAATCCACCGTGTGCAGCGGCTTGAATTACGACGTGGCTGCCTATGGTAACGTGTGGCAGCGCACCTGCACCACGGCGTTTGAGCTGATCCCCGACGTCAACGCCGCTGTGCCCAACGCGGTTATCGCGCTTATCGACGCCATCCCCGACCCCGTCACCCTGAACGATAAACCCCAGGTGGAGGCTGCCCGTGAAGCGTATAACGCTTTGGTGAACACCTATCGCCCGCAGGTTACCAACATCAACAAACTCCTGCAGGCCGAAATGGAGATCGCCCGGCTGGAAAAGAACGCCAGTAACGACGCGGTGAACGCGATCATCAACGCTATCAAAAATATCGGGCCGATTACCGATAACAGCGGCGCGGAACTGGAAGCCATCAATCAGCAATATATCGACCTGGTCAACCAATACGGCATGCCCATCCGCACCAAGGTGACCAATATCTCCAATTTGTGGCTGGCCATCCGGCAGTATAATGCCGGTTCTTCCACCGTAGTCATCGGCGACGTGAACGGCGACACCAAAATCGACGCCAAGGACGCGCTGCTTGTGCTGCAGTTTGCCGTGGCCAAAACCGCTCTTGACGCCGACCAGCGCGTGGCGGCCGACGTCAGCGACGATAAAAATATCGACGCGGTAGACGCCCTGCAGATTTTAAAATATGCCGTGGGCAAACAGACCGCCTTTACCGCCAAGCCGCCTCAGCGCCGGCCCATTGAGGAAGTGCATCCCATGTACAGCAAAAAGAACGAATCCCTGTTCAAGGCTACCTATCAGTCTATGCTGGACCGCACCCACGACAACGGCTATGCCCAAACCTCCATTAACGGGGTGTATCCCGGCATGTTCGGGCGGGATTCTTCCATTCAGATCATGGCCCATGTGGCTGCCGGCGACTATGACCAGGCCGCCAAACTGATTGGCTTTATCGTTCAATATCACAACACCTACAATGTCGATTATGTGCTGCACATTATGGCGGAAGAAGCCCGGCCCATTTCGGCCAAAGAACAGCCGGACGCCACCTTCTTCTTCCTGCACGCCTGGTATTTGTATGTGACCCAGGCGCCCCAAACCGACGAGACCCGGGCCTTTATTGAAAGCACCCTGCCTCGTGTGCGCAAATTTGCCGACTATTATTTGAACGACTATTATATGAAAGATAACGGCTTGCTGCTCACCCCCAGTTTGGAGCATAGCCGCGACGGCCGCTATTGGAAGTGCTTCGATCTGCTCACCAACACCTACGCTTCCCAGGCTTTGCACGAATTAAGCCTGTATTTTGCCCAAAGCGATCCCGAAAACGCCCGGCGTTGGGGCGAATGGGCCGATTCCATCGCCGCCGGTATTCACGAGCATTTGACCTATGAGATCGACGGGCTGCCTTTCTATGCCGAACTGATCGACGAAGAAAACGGCAGCAAATTCTATCCCGGCTTTTCTTGGGTCAACCTGGCGCCCATGGGCTGCGACTGGTATGCCGCCGACCCGGAACTGGTGGAAAATACCTACCAGCTTTACATGAAATACGGCGCCTGCAAATACTACGGCAAGTATAAAATGCTGGACGTCTGCTCTACCTACAACGGCAAACCCCTCACCCGCGGCAATCACGTTATCGGCAAAGGCCTGGCGTGGGAAATGCTGTATTGCAGCAAAATGGGTTATGAAGAACGGCTGCAGGAACTCACCGATTTCATTGAAGCCAACAGCGTGGATATGTACCGCGAAACCTGGGCCTACGGTGGCGGCGGCGGCGATACCGCTAACCAGGAACACGCCAGCTGGATGCTGTATGCCAACCTGATCTGCTTCCCCAAACTAAAGGCTTTTTGCGGGGATGAACCCGTTACCGGCTTGCGAGTGGGCACCTATAACATCCACATTTTAAGCGACGTGTCGCAAGACGCTTCGGTCATTGCCAAAGATATTACCGACAACGGCCTGGATATTGTGGGCCTGCAGGAAGTGGACCAAAACACCGTGCGCACCGGCCGCAAGGATCAAATCAAAGAACTGGCCGACGCGTTGGGCTGGCACTACGGCTACGGCAAAGCCATCGACCTGGAAGGCGGCGCCTACGGCATTGCGCTGGTGTCCAAATATCCCATCGTCAGTTTTGAAACCGAACAGTTGCCTTCCGGTTCCGAAGAACAGCGGGTGGTGTGCCACGCGGTGGTACGGGTAGGCGCCCGGCTGGTGAATGTGTTCAACACCCACCTCACCTGGACCGGCCTGCAATCCCAACAGTTTGCCAAAATCGCCGAACTGCTCGACGGGCTGGATAATTATATCATCACCGGCGATTTCAACTGCTCCGACTTTTCGGCTTTTTCGGTGCTGGGCGGCCAGCTGGTCAACAACGGCACCAGCACCTTCATCACCAACGCGGAAGACGGCGCTATCGATAACATTGTGGTCAGCAACGGCTACACCATCGGCACCGGCCAAATGGTCAACACCGGCCATTCCGACCATAAAATGCTGTATGTAGATATTACGTTTTAACCGTCTTTTGCACCTAAAAATCCATCCGTCGCCCTGCCAGCCGGCAGGGCGATATTTTTTATGTGTCAAAAATTCGCCCCGGTTTTTGTGCAACATGCCGGACCAAATGTGAACAAACTGTGAACAA
>CADBNN010000079.1 GCA_902796075.1 Oscillospiraceae bacterium
ATGAGATTTCTCCACTCCTGCGCCTCGGCGATCTCCGCTCATCGCCCTGCCGTGGCCGGCAGGTCTCACCGCTCCGATGCCTCGGCTTTTCCCCAAAAGGCTGGCGCCTTTCGGGGGCCCCGATTTTTCGGTCGAAATGACAAAGTTTTCGATCTGTCATCCCGAGCGCAGCCGAGGGATCTCGGGCGGCGGTTTTCTTTAGGCGGCGGCGTTGCGGCAAAACAAAAACCCGCGCGGAGCTTGCGCTCCACGCGGGAAACGTTATTGCGTTTTCACCGTTAAACGGTGTTGATCGTGCTAATATTATTAGCCGATGAGAGTAGCGTTGCCGTTGTAAGTGCTGGTGCCGGTTTTGGTAACCATCGCTTGAATTTCGGCAGTGGTGAGCGCACCAGGCGTAGTGTTGACGAAGTCGCCGTTAAAGGTGTTGCCGTCGCCGATGGTCAGCGTGGCTTTGTTGGTGGCGGGTTTGGAGCCCCAAACGTCGAATTCCACGTTGCCTTCCACTTGAGTGCCTTCAATGTAGACTTTTACGCCATCCGGATAGTAGTTGGTTACGCAAACGTCAAACGCAGTCTTGCCGTTGGGAACCGTAATGGTGCAGTTTTTGATGGTAACGTTGCCGTTGTTCAGAGACAAAGCATAGTCATTATCAAAAATGATATTGACATTTTCCAGCGTAAGATCGCCGTAGTTTTGAATACCCATTCTGATGCCGGTGCCGGTCAGATCAAGCGTACCGTTCTTGATAACGGCAGTGGTGCCCTTTTCAAAGTGCAGGGCCTGAGATTCGGTGCCGGTGGAGCCGACCGCATTATGGTCGATATCCAGCGTTTTGCCGTTCAGGTCGATCACGATATCTTTCGGAGCAGCTTCCTTCGACATCATACCAACAGCGCCGGTAATATCATCTTCCAGCGTGATATAATTGGTTTGAGAATCGTCAGCAGCTTCGAACGCGTCATGCAGAGCGTCGGCAGTGTCAGCAGCTACAACGCCGGGCAGTTGAGGAGTCTCGGGCATGGTAGCATCGGCGTCATACCGCTCGTCAAAGCTGTCTTGTTCCTTGGTGTACTGGGTCGCAATCAGAGTCGCACCAAAGTCGATGTACAGATGATCGCCGTCGGACAGGGTCCAGCCGGTGTTCTTGCGGTTGTAATCATCGTCATGATCGGTGGGTTCCCAATAGAGAACGATGGTGATCGGATCGCTGGAAGCGCCAGCATCCAGGTTTGCATTTTGGGCAACGGTAGCCAAAGTGCTCCAAGCGCCGAAGGTCAAACGCTGCGCGGCAGCGCGATCAGCCGGAACGGAGTCGGTAACAGCCACTTTGATGACTTCGGTCAGGTCGTGGGGCGTGCCACCGTCTTTGGTGATGGTGTTCTTGGCAACGTCAGTCAAGTTCAGGGTGTATTTCAGAGCCACGTCGCCCACGTTTTTCACCTTGAGGGTTTCATACGAAATCACGCCGGGTTCCCATTTTTCAACATCGTCGAACAGAACGGTGTTTTCGTCAACGGGGGTTTCGGTGGTGCCGTCAACGGTGACCAGTTCCACATCCAGGTAACCACCATAGATGCGGTTGCGGCCACTGGTGACAGTGTCGGTAAACCAAGCCCAGGTAGTGCCAACCAACATAGCGAAGCACAGCGTGAGGGCCAGCAGGCTTACCACAAATGCACGTTTAGTGGATTTGCTTTTGGTCATGATATTTTTCCTCCATTCTCATTTTTCCGCTTGTGCCGGCCTTTCACGGGGTTACAAAACAGATACAAGCAGAAATATTGATACGTTTATACTATACACCTGCTTGTGCAGAATTGCAAGTATTTTTTTGCAAAAATATAAAAAATATAAAAATATTTACAATAAAAACGCCCGCCTGCGAAAAGCAGACGGGCAAAGCGTTCTTTTTTATTGCAGGGCGGCCAGACTTTCCTGAATGAGGCGCAGTTTGGCGTTGAGTTTTTCGGCGGCCTGGCGCTGATTGTCCACGATGGGTTTGGGGGCTTTGGAGGTGAAGGCTTCGTTGTTGAGTTTGGCCATGACCCCCGCCAGCACCTTTTCGGTTTGCTCTTTTTCCTTTTGCAGGCGGGCCCGCTCGGCTGCCAGGTCTACCAGTTCGTCCATGGGAATGTACATGGTAGCGTCGGCCGTGACGATGGACACGGCGCCGGGCAGGTCGAAGCTTTCCCCTACCGTGACGTGAGAAGCGGAAGCCAGCCGGGCAAAGAAGGGCGCGCCGGTTTGGAAGGTGGCGGCGTGGCGGGTGGCCACGTAAAGTGCGGCCTTTTTGGAGGGCGCCACGTTCATTTCCGCCCGGCGGTTGCGCACGGCCCGCACGGCTTCGATAATGCGTTCAAACTCGGCGGCTTCGGCGGCAAAGTTGAGCGCGGGATCGTATACCGGCCAGGGCGCCCGCATAATGCTGGCGCCTTCATGCGGCAGGGTTTGCCAGATTTCTTCGGTGATGAAGGGCATGAAGGGGTGCAGCAGTTTAAGCAGCCGGTCCATCACATACACCAGCATGGCCCGGGCGTCGGCCTTGGCGGCGGGATCGTCCCCGTTCAGGCGGGCTTTGCACAGTTCGATATACCAGTCGCACACCACGTCCCAAATAAAGTCGTACAGCTTGGCAACGGCAATGCCCAGTTCGAATTTTTCCAGATTTTCGGTAACTTCCTTCACCACGTCGTTCAGGCGGGTGAGGATCCACTTGTCCTCCAGCGCCAGGGTTTGGGGCAGATGGGGCGCCGGTTCGGCTTCGTCCAGATTCATGAGCACGAAACGGGCGGCGTTCCAGATCTTATTGGCAAAATTGCGGGAGGCTTCCGCTTTTTCGGGCGTATAGCGCATATCGTTGCCGGGGCTGTTGCCGGTGGCCAGGGTGAAGCGCAGGGCGTCGGCGCCGTATTTGTCGATCTCCTGCAGCGGGTCGATGCCGTTGCCCAGGGACTTGGACATTTTGCGGCCTTGCGCGTCCCGCACGAGGCCGTGGATGAGCACCGTGTTAAAGGGTGGCTGGCCCATGTGTTCTATGCCGGAAAAGATCATGCGGGCCACCCAGAAGAAGATGATATCATACCCGGTGACCAGGGTGTTGGTGGGATAGAAGCAGCGCAGGTCTTCCGTGTTTTCGGGCCAGCCCAGGGTGGAGAAGGGCCACAAAGCGGATGAAAACCAGGTGTCCAGCGTATCGGGGTCCTGGGTGAGATGATGGCCGCCGCACTTGGGGCAGGTGGTCACCGTGTCTTCTTTGCTCACCACGGTTTCGCCGCAATCGTCGCAATACCACACAGGCAGGCGATGGCCCCACCACAGCTGGCGAGAAATGCACCAGTCGCGGATGTTTTCCATCCAGTTGAAATAGGTTTTTTCAAACCGTTCGGGAATGAATTTGGTTTGGCCGCTGCGCACCGCTTCAATGGCGGGTTTGGCCAGAGGCGCCATTTTAACGAACCACTGGGCCGAAACCCACGGTTCCACCGTGGTGTGGCAGCGGTAGCATTCGCCCACGTTGTGGGTGTGGGGCTCCACCCGCAGCAGGTAGCCGCCGGCTTCCAGGTCGGCCACCACGGCTTTGCGGGCTTCATACCGTTCCATGCCGCAGTATTTGCCGCCGTTTTCGTTCACGGTGGCGGTTTCGTCAAAAATATTGATGACCGGCAGGCCGTGGCGCTGGCCCACTTCAAAGTCGTTGGGGTCGTGGGCGGGGGTGATCTTCACCGCGCCGGTGCCGAAGGCAGGGTCTACGTACGCGTCGGCCACAATGGGGATCTCCCGGTTCATCAGGGGCAGAATAAGGGTTTTGCCCACCAGATGCTTATACCGTTCATCGTCGGGATGGACCGCCACAGCGGTATCGCCCATCATGGTTTCGGGCCGGGTGGTGGCTACTTCGATAAACCCGCTGCCGTCGGCCAGCGGATAGCGCAAATGCCAGAAGAAGCCTTCCTGTTCGGAATATTCCACTTCCGCGTCGGAAATAGAGGTTTTGCAATGGGGGCACCAGTTGATGATGCGCTCGCCCCGGTAAATGAGGCCTTTTTCATACAGGCGGGCAAACACTTCTTTTACCGCCTTGGAGCAGCCTTCGTCCATGGTGAAACGCTCCCGCTGCCAGTCGCAGGAGGAGCCCAGCTTGCGCAGTTGGGTGGTGATGCGGTCGCCGTAGGTTTTTTTCCATTCCCACGCCCGCTTCAAAAATTCGTCCCGGCCGATCTGCTCTTTGGTAAGCCCTTCCTGCGCCATGGCCGCCACGATTTTGGCTTCGGTGGCGATGGAGGCGTGGTCGGTGCCCGGCAGCCACAGGGCGCAATAGCCCTGCATGCGGCGGAAGCGGATGAGGATATCCTGCAGGGTGTTATCCAGCGCGTGGCCCATGTGCAGCTGCCCGGTGATGTTGGGGGGCGGCATTACGATGGTATAGGGCGTTTTATCGGGATCGGGATCCATGTGGAAAAACCCGTTGGATTCCCAAAAATCATACAGGCGGGCTTCCACCGCCTTGGGATCATAGATCTTGTCCAGTTGCTTGCTCATAGATTTCTATCCGTCCTTTTATTGTTTCTGCATAACGTATACCACCCGCTGGGTTTCGGGGGCGGGGGGTTCCAGCGTACCGTCGTGATACGCGGCGATGAGGGTAAACCGGGGGGCCGCCGCCGCCAGCTCCGGGGCGGTGTAGGCCTGTTCGGTCACATGTTCGGTATAGCGGGCATAGCGGCCGTCGGGCGCGGACTCAAAAAAGTCCAGCGTCATAGCGGTGCGCACGCCCTCGGTGCGGTTTTGCCACACGCAATAAACGTCGGGCAGTTGATACACAAAGGTGTTGTTGGCCAGCACCGTTTGGTGCTTATAGGGGGTGTTGCAATCGAAAATGAACAGCCCGCCCGGGTCTAAGAAATACTGCAGGCGGTCAAAAAGCGCCGCCAGGCCGGCGGGGGTCAGGTGGTTGATCCCGTCCAGCGTGCAAACGGCCCCTTGGGCGGTGCCGTACAGATCCAGCTCCCGCAGGTCCTGGCACACCCACAAAACGTCGGTTTTGGCCGGCTCGGCGGCACGGGCCACCGCCAGCATATCGGGCGACGCGTCCACCCCGACCATATCCACGCCCTCGTTCGCCAGCAGGCGGGTGAGGGTGCCGGTGCCGCAGGCCAGGTCCAGCAGGCTGGCGGGCCGGCGGCCGGCATGGCGCGCAAACAGCGCCAGCAGATAAGCGGCCCGGGCGGGGTAGTCGACCGGGGCCAGCAGTTGGTCATACCAGGCGGCAAAGCGGCGGTATGCACTCATTGCTCGTCCAGTCGGCCCATCACCAGATCATACCCGTCTTTGCCGGCGGAAAGAGACCGGTTGACCCGGCTGATGGTGGCGGTGGAAGCGCCGGTTTCTTTTACGATATCGCTGTATACCATCTTGTTTTTGAGCATGGCCGCCACCTGATAGCGTTGGGCCATGGCCTTAAGTTCCTGCACGGTACAAAGGTCTTCAAAAAACAATTTGCATTCTTCCGGTGTTTGCAAAGTGGCGATCGCCCGGAACAGATCGCCTGTTTCCACGGTGTTTTTCTTTCGCTGCATTGCTTTTCTCCGTTTCTTTATTTGGCAAAAAATGTGTCGTGTACCGCCTGCACCGCCCGGTCGGAATCCTGTTTGCGGATGAGGACCGAAATTTTGATTTCGCTGGTAGCGATCATTTGGATGTTGATGTTGGCGTCAAACAGCGCTTCAAACATTTTGCTGGCCACGCCCGGATGGGTTTCCATACCGGCGCCCACGATGGAAAGTTTGGTCACGTCGTCGTCCACCTGCACGTCAATGGCGTTTTCCAGAATGGACACCCGCTTGAGCGCCGCCACGGTTTCTTCCTTTTGGTCGGCTTTTACGGTGAACACGATGTCCTTGCTGCCGTCCCGCCCGATGGATTGCAGAATAATGTCCACATTCACTTTGGCGGCGGCCAGCACCGAAAAGATCTTATAGGCCATGCCGGGCACGTCGGCCACGCCGATGATGGTGACACGCGCCACGTTATCGTCCCGGGCCACGCCCCGTACCAGCAGTTTTTCCATAGTCACAACCTCCCTGACCTTGGTGCCCGGCTTGCGTTCCAAGCTGGAGCAGACCTCCAGGTCAACATGATATTTTTTGGCCATTTCCACCGACCGATTGTGCAGCACCTGGGCGCCCAAAGTGGCCAGTTCCAGCATTTCGTCATAGGTGATCTCGCTGAGCTTCTGGGCCCCCTTCACAATGCGGGGGTCGGCGGTGTACACGCCGTCTACGTCGGTGTAGATCTGGCACAGGTCGGCCTTGAGCACGGCGGCGATGGCCACCGCGGTGGTATCGGACCCGCCCCGGCCCAGCGTGGTAATGTCTTCATATTTATTGACGCCCTGAAAGCCCGCCAGAATCACGATATTGCGGCGGGACAGTTCGGCCGTGAGGCGTTCGGTATCAATGGATTTGATGCGGGCGTTGCCGTAGTTGGAGTCGGTTTTGACCCCCACCTGCCAGCCCAACAGCGAAATGGAGGGCAGGCCCATGCTTTTGATGGCCATGGCCAACAGCGAAGCGGACATTTGCTCCCCTGCCGTCATCAGCATATCCAGCTCCCGCTTGGAAGCGTTGGGGTTGATTTCGGCGGCTTTGGCGATCAGATCGTCGGTGGTATCGCCCTGGGCGGAAACCACCACCACCACATCGTTGCCGGCCCGGTAGGCGTCGGCCACAATGGCGGCCACGTTGCGCACCCGTTCGGCGTTGGCTACCGAACTGCCGCCGAATTTTTGTACAATCAGCATAATAAGATCCCTCCCGGATCAGTCACACACACAAAACACGTTGACCGGTTTGCCCGTTTGCCATTGGGCCAGCAGCGCCCGGGCCCGGGCGATGGGCATGGCCGGCGTGATAAACGCCGTTTGGCCGGCGGGCAGTTGGCCCTGCGGATAGTCGACCTGCCCAAACAGGGCGGCCAGCTCGCTTTCGGCGGCGGCCGGGTCGCTCACAACGGCCCGCACAAACAGGGCCATGGTCTCGTCGGTCCAGTCGGCCACGTAATCGGGCGCGCCCTCATCCCAAAACAGATATTTGCGGGCTTTCAGATGCTTCACACAGTCTATCATATCGGCCACCACGGCGCTGGCGGTGGGCCATTTGCCCGCCCCCCGGCCGTAAAACATCACGTCGCCGGTGGCGTCGCCCCGCACCAGCACGGCGTTGAATACGCCGTCTACATGGCACAGGGGGCTTTCGCCCGGCACCAGCATGGGCGCCACCATGCATTGCAGCCGGCCGTTTGCCTGCAAACGGGTGCGGCCGATAAGCTTAACGGCGCCGCCGAACGCCCGGGCGCAAGCCACGTCGTCGGCCGTTATGGCGCCAATGCCTTCGGTGTGCACCTGTTCGGGGTACACATGCCGGCCGTAGGCCAGCGAAGCCAGAATGCAAATTTTGCGGCAGGCGTCGTGCCCGTCCACGTCGGCAGACGGATCCCGCTCGGCATAGCCTTTTTGCTGGGCTTCGGCCAGGGCGTCGGCAAAGGGGGTGCCGTCTGTTATCATTTTAGTCATAATATAGTTGGTGGTTCCGTTCAATATGCCGGCGATCTCGGTAATGGTGTTGGCCGCCAGGCATTGGGAAATGGGGCGGATCACGGGAATGCCGCCGCCCACGCTGGCTTCAAACAAATAATTCACGTTGCGGGCTTTGGCCAGCGCCAGCAGTTCGGCGCCCTTGGCGGCCACCAGTTCCTTGTTGGAGGTGACCACGCTTTTGCCCGCTTCCAGCAGCCGTTTGGTGTATTCGTAAGCCGGGGTAAGGCCCCCCATCACTTCCGCCACCACCGCCACGGCGGGATCGTTGAGAATTTGTTCAAAATCTTTGGTAAACACGTCGCTGTAGGGCAGGTCGGCAAAATCCCGCAGATCCAGCACGTGGCGCAATTCCAGCGCCTCGCCCGCCCGGGCCTGAATGGAAGCGCGGTTTTTGAAAAACAGCTCCGCGACCCCCGACCCGACCACGCCGTGGCCCATAATGGCAAGTCCTTGCATAACGGTTCCTCCCGTTTGGTGTCGATTCCGTATTATTATACTACACCCCGCCGCTTTAATCAAGTAAAATTTTCGCGGTTTAAAGCGCAAACCGCCCGGCGAAAAACAAGCAAAACAAAACGCCCTCTCCCGCAGAGGGAGAGGGCGGCAGAGTTTATGAATAAGGATGGGCGGGGATAATAAAGGCCGGGCGAAAATGCCGCCCGGCCGATGGATTGGTGATTGCTTTATTTGATTTTGACCAGGTGCCTGGCGTCCTTATAAATATGGCCGGCGGGCGCCTCGCCCCGCACCATAGACAAGGGATAGATCCGGCTGCCCCGGCCGATGACCGTGCCCGGCGCCAGCACGCTGTTGCACCCCACGTCCGCCCCGTCGCCCAGCAGGGCGCCGAATTTGCGCAGGCCGGTGGGGATGGCCTCGCCCCGGCAGCGCAGGGTCACGTTGGATTTGTCCGCCTTTACGTTGGCGGTGATGGCGCCGGCGCCCATGTGGGCTTTATAGCCCAGCACCGAATCGCCCACGTAATTATAATGGGGCACCTGCACGCCGTCGAACAAAATGCAGTTTTTCAGTTCGGTGGAATTGCCCACCACGGCGCCCGCCCCCACCAGGGCGCTGCCCCGGATGAAAGCGCCGTGCCGCACTTCGGTTTGGGGTCCGATCACGCAGGGGCCGCCGATATACGCGGTGGGCGCCACCACGGCTGACCGGGCGATCCACACCCCGTTGCCGCAGTCCTTATAATCCGCCGGGTCCAGCGTGGGGCCCAGGGCGAGGATAAAATCTTGGATGAGCGGCAGCACCTCGAAAGGATAGGTTTTGCCTTCAAACAAAGGCGCCGCCAGGGTTTTGGTCAGGTCCAGCAGGGCGCCGACCGTTACGCTTTGCTGCATACAAAACACCTCATTCCACCGTTACGGATTTTGCCAGGTTGCGGGGTTTATCCACGTCACAGCCCCGCTCTTTGGCCATATAAAAGCCCAACATTTGCATGGGCACCACTTCTACCGACGGCAAAAACATTTCTTTCACCTTGGGCAGATAGATCACATGGTCGCTCACCCGCTCCACGCCGGTGTTGTCTTCGGTGGTCACCACGATCACCGTGGCGCCCCGGGCTTTGACCTCCTGAATGTTGGAAACGGTTTTTTCCACCACCCGGTGACAGCCGGCCATGGCCACCACCAGCGTGCCGTCTTCGATGAGCGAAATGGTGCCGTGCTTGAGTTCGCCCGCGGCATAGGCTTCGGAATGGACGTAGCTGACTTCTTTTAACTTGAGCGAAGCTTCCATGGCCACGGCGTAGTCTACGTTGCGGCCCAGATAATAGGCGTGTTCCACCTGGTGGAACTGCTTGGCCAGAGCCATGATCTGGGGTTTGGTGCGGGTGATGACCTGCTGCACCAGTTCGGGCAGCTGCATAAGCGAAGCCAGCAGGCTGCGCAGCTCTTCTTTTTCAATGCGTTCCAGCTTTTCGGCCATATACAGGGCGATGAGATACATCATGGAAAGCTGGGTGGAATAGGCTTTGGTGGTGGCAACGGCGATCTCCGGCCCCGCCCAGGTATACAGCACGTCGTCCGATTCGTTGGCGATGGACGAGCCCACCACGTTGACGATGGACAAGATCCGCGCGCCGCGGGCCTTGCCTTCCCGCAGGGCGGCCAGGGTGTCGGCCGTTTCGCCCGACTGGCTGATGATGATCATGAGAGTCTTTTCGTCCACAATGGGATCCCGGTAGCGAAATTCGCTGGCCAGGTCCACTTCCACGGGAATGCGGGTGGTTTTTTCAATAATATATTTGCCCACCATGCCCACGTGGTAAGCCGAACCGCAGGCGACGATATAGATGCGGCGGAAGCCTTCAATGTCCTGCCGGGTGAGATGCACCCCGTCCAGCACGATCTGGCCGTGGTCGTTGATGCGGGCGGAAATGGTATCATGCAGCGCCCGGGGCTGTTCCATGATCTCTTTTTCCATAAAATAATCATAGCCGTCTTTTTCGGCGGACTTCACGTCCCAGGTCACTTCTTCCGCCTGCTTGATCACCGGCTCCAGGTCGCTGTTGAACACCCGCACGGCGTCGCCCGTCAGCTCCACGATCTCCCCTTCGCCCAAATGGTAGATGGTGCGGGTGTAGGCCAGGATGGCGGGGATGTCGGACGCCACAAAGTTGCCGTCGTCTGACAGGCCCACAATGAGAGGGGAAGCGTGGCGCACCGCCACAAACCGGTCGGGATGGTCGCGGCACACGATGCCCAGGGCGTAAGAGCCCTCCAGCGCGTCTACGGTGGCTTTGACCGCCCGCAGCAGGTCGCCGGTATAGTTTTGCTCCAGCAAATTGGCGATCACTTCGCTGTCGGTTTCGGAAGCAAAGGTCATGCCCGCCGCCAGCAGGGCGTTTTTGATCTCGCTGTAATTTTCGATAATGCCGTTGTGCACAATGGCAAACCGGCCGTGCTGCGACAGATGCGGGTGAGAGTTTTCGTCGGACGGCTTGCCGTGGGTGGCCCACCGGGTGTGGCCGATGCCCAGGGTGGACCGCACCGCCTGCCCGCCCTGCACCAGATCGCTGAGGGTTTGCAGGCGCCCTTTGGCCTTATACACCTGAATGGCGCCGTTTTCCATACAGGCGATGCCTGCCGAATCATAACCTCTGTATTCCAAACGGGCCAGCCCATCCAACAAAATGGGGGCCACTTGTTGTTTGCCGACGTAACCGACGATGCCGCACATAATCAAAACTCCTCTTTTCCGGGGGTAAATCGCGCCGACCGACAGGGCGGCTGCTGTATATTACATATTGTATGGTATTATACCATCTCATCATGCCGGTTGTCAATTTATCCGGCTAAATTTTTGCGCAGGGCGTTTACATTTTGCGCAAACTTCGGTATACTATAAGGGTGAAAGGAGCCGTGATGCCGTATGAAGTCTTCTGCCGCCCGCCCCGCCGGGCGTTTGGGCCGGATCTTTATGGTGAGTTTGTGCCTGGTGCTGGCCGGCATGCTGGCCGTGAGCGTGTGGGCGCTGGTGCGGTTTGACCGGCAAAACCGGCAGTTGACCGATTCGCTGGCCGCCGCACAGCAACAAAATGCTTCCTTTGCCGCCCGGCTGGACCAACTGGAAAGCGAAACCCGCCAACAGCAAAACGAAGCAGCGTCCGCCCGGCAGCAGATCGCCGGGCTGCAAAGCGATCTGGCCGCCGCCGAAAGCGCGTTGGCCGCCGCCCAAAGCGAAGCCGAACAAGCCAAACAAAGTGCGTCGTCTTACCAACAGCAGGCGGCCCGGCTGGAACAGCGCCTGCAGGCGGCCGCGCCCGCTTCTTCCGCCCCCAAGGCTGTTTCGGCCACCGCGCCGGCCGCTCAACCCACCGGCGAAAACACCTGCTATCTCACCTTTGACGACGGGCCTTCCGCCAACACGCCCAAAATTCTGGCCGTGCTGGCCGAATACGGCGTAAAAGCCACCTTTTTTGTGTGCGGCACCGACAAGCTGGACTACGTGAAGCAGATCCATGCCGCCGGCCACACGGTGGCTTTGCATTCTTACACCCACACGTATTCGCAGATTTACGCGTCCCAAAAAGCGTATTTTGCCGATTTGGACAAGCTGTCCGCCGCGGTGGAAAAACGCATTGGTCTGGCGCCCAAAGTGCTGCGCTTTCCCGGCGGTTCCAGCAACACGGTGAGCCGCCATTACTGCACCGGCATTATGACCGCCTTAACCGGCGAAGTGCAAAACCGGGGGTATGTGTATTTTGACTGGAACGTGGACAGTTGGGACGCCACCGGCAACGGGGTGCCGGTGAACACCATTATGAGCCACATTCGCAGCGAGGGCGGCCACCACGCCCGAGACGTGGTGCTCATGCACGATTCGGGCGCCAAAACCACCACGGTGCAGGCCCTGCCCCAGATCATAGAATTTTACCGGGCAAAGGGCTATGGGTTTGCGGCGCTTACCACCGCCACGCCCCCCGTGACCCACCGGGTGAACAACTGATGACGCCCGCCGCAGAATTGCTGGCGGTGGAACAGCACAGCCCCGCTTTGTTTGCCGCCGCCCACGCCACCGCATGGGGCGTGTGTTATACCGACCCCAACAACACCGCTTCGCCCGACGCCAACCACGCCGTGGTGACCGACCCGGCCGCTGTGCCGGCCGCCGTGCTGGCACAAACCCGGGCTTTTTATGAAGCGCGAAGCATCCCGCCCCGCCTGCGGCTGTTTTTGGTCCCCGACCGGCTGCCCGCCTGGCAAGCGGCCGCGGCAAAAGCCGGCGGCACGCTGACGGTTTCGCCCGCCCGGCTTATGGTGTGGCAAGGCGCGGCGCCCACTGTGCCGCCAACGCCCCTGACTATTGACCGGGAGACCGTTTTCGATCCCGCCGCCCGGGAGACGCTGCTGCCCGAACATCCCCAACTGGAAGGCCCGTTGTGCCGCTGTTTGGCCCATGAAGATTTTCACCTGCTGGTGGGGCGGCTGTTCGGCACGCCGGTGGCCATGGCCGCCTGGTGGGAGACCCCCGCCGCCGTTCGGGTGAGCCACGTGCTGACGGGGCCGGGCTTTCGGGGGTGCGGCTTTGCCACCGCCCTGATGCGCCGCCTGCAGGCGCAGACCGCCCCTTTGCAAAAGCCGGTGTTTTTGCTGGCAGACGACCCCGCCGCCCTGCGGCTTTACGCCCGCCTGGGCTTTGCAGACGCCACCGGCGACGTGCAGCCGGTGACGTGGCAAATATAAAACAGAATCAAGATTTATGCCGTGCAGGGCACAACGCCTTCGGACTTTATGCGCGCCGCCGATATGGAATAAACGGCAAAACCAAAGAAAAACAAAAGCACTTACGAACGGATCCGTAAGTGCTTTTTATTGTAAGCGAACCTGTCGTGCACCTTTTTCGGTACGTAAAGGATGGTATACTGTTTCATACAAAAGCCAAAAGCGGAGGGATCAACATGAACAAAGCAAGCGATTTTTTCATTATAGACAACAAACTGGTAAAATACAAGGGGAAAGATCCGGTCGTTGTTGTGCCGGACGGTGTGACGGCCATTGGGAACTATGCGTTCTCTGATTGCGAAAACTTGACAAGCATCACCCTGCCGGACGGTGTAACGGCCATTGGGAACTGTGCGTTCTCTGATTGCGAAAACTTGACAAGCATCACCCTGCCGGACGGCCTAATGAGCATTGGATACGGGGCGTTCGTTGGTTGCGAAAACTTGACAAGCATCACTCTGCCTGACAGCGTAGCGAGCATCAAATGTAGGGCATTCTATGGTTGTAAAGGACTCGCAGATCAGAACGGATTTGTAATCGTAAAGGGGATCCTCTTTGGTTATTATGGGACCGGCGGAGATATCGTCATTCCGGACAGCGTAACAAGCATTGGAAACTATGCATTTGTGGACAATGTATTCGTGGACTACGAAAGTAAAAAATTGAAAAGTGTCACCCTGCCGGACGGCCTAATGAACATTGGAGATGGGGCGTTCTTTGGTTGCGAAAACTTGACAAGCATTACCCTGCCGGACAGCGTAACGAGCATTGGAGAACGGGCGTTCAAAGACTGCACAAATTTGAAAAGTATAATCCTGCCGGACAGCGTAACGAGCATTGGAGATGGGGCGTTCTCTGGTTGCGAAAACTTGACAAGCATTACCCTGCCGGACAGCGTAACGAGCATTGGATACGGGGTGTTCGAAGACTGCACAAATTTGAAAAGTATAACCCTGCCGGATAGTGTAACGATCATTGGATACCGGGCGTTCTGGAGCTGCGAAAGTTTAACAAGCATCACCCTGCCGGGCAGCGTAACAAAAATAGGTGGCGATGTATTCACCTTCTGTAATAGAAGCTTCACGATCCACGTGCCGGCCGGGTCTTGTGCTGAAAGGTATGCGAAAAAGAACAAAATTCCTTTTGTGGCTGAATAACGTATCATTGTCGCTTGCATTTTTTGCCACGCTTACAAAAACTTAACTTTCATATTTGCCATGCGGCCACATACACTACCCTTGCAAACGCTGAAAATATAAGTTTTGAGTGAAGGAGTGAATCCGTAATGGCAAACAGCAACAAAACGCTGGTTCCGGAAGCCCGCGAGGCCCTGAACCGTTTTAAGATGGAATCCGCCAGCGAAGTGGGCGTGAATCTGAAAAACGGTTATAACGGCGATCTGACTTCCAAGCAGGCCGGCTCTATCGGCGGCCACATGGTCAAAAAGATGATCCAATCCTACGAAAACGGCCTGAAATAACAACCCTTCGATCCCCCGGCGCTGACTGCCGGGCATAAGCCCGCGCCTCCGGCATGGAGGACGGGCCCGCAAGGCAACGGTCATACCCGCGTATGGCCGTTGTTTTTTTGTGCGCCGGCGGCCGGGTGAAAAACCGTTGCAAACCGCCGCCGGTTGTGGTAGAATAACTGTGTATCATCTTTTGACGGGAGGGGTTTTACCATGCTGCGTTTGCTGGCGCGCGTGCTGTGTTTGCTGTTGTGCTGCACAGCCATATTGCCTGCCGCGCCCGGACAAGCCGCACCGGCTGCGCCGGCCGTCAGCCCGCGCCGCCCGGTGTGGGAAGCGCCGGTTACCGAACCGGCCGCCGCACAAACCCCCGCCGCCGAATCGTTCCAAACGGCGCCGGTGATCCCTGCCCTCACGGCGCAAGTCTCCGCGGCGAACGTGCCGGCCGAACCCGCCGTTACGCCCACCGAGCCGGCAGTCACGGTGCAAGCTGTTTTGCCGGTGCGGGCCGCCGGTCAAACCGCCGGACAACAGCCCGAGCGGGCGCTGACTCTTTCGCTGTTTACCAAAAGCGTGAACGCCGCCGCCCGGCAAACGGTTGTGACCGTTTTGGCCCGCAATCCCGGCCAAAGCGACGTGGTCGGCGTGGCTTACGGCGTGCTGACTGGCAACGACGGCGTGCCGGTGGCCAGCGCCACCGCCGCCTTTACCGCCCAACCGGGCAACACCCGGATCGTTTTGACTTTTGCCTGCCCCGCCGGCTTAAACGCCGGCCGTTTGAACGTGTACGCCTGGAGCACCGGCATGCAGCCCTTGAGCGATCCGCTGACGGCCGACGTGGACCTGGCCCCCACCGTGACCGAACTGCAGCTCAACAGCGAGGACGTGCGGCTGATTTTGACCAAAAAAGAAACCTTCCGCCTGACCGCCCGCACCCTGCCGGCCGATCTGCCCGACCTGGGCGTTACCTTTACCAGTGAAAACACGGCGGTGGCCACTGTGGACGCCACCGGGCTGATCGCCCCGGTAAAGGCGGGCACCGCCGACGTGGTGATCGTTACCAAGGACCACGCTGTATGGGCCGTGTGCCGGGTAACGGTGATAAGCGACGTGACCCGCGTGACCCTGAACGCCGCCGCCTGCGGGCTGGAAACCGCCGGCAGTAAAAAAACCTTTCAACTGAAAGCCACCGTGACCCCCGCCGACGTGCCCGATAAGACCCTGACTTTCACCAGTTCCAATACCAAGGTGGCAACCGTAGACGCCAAAGGGCTCATCACCGCCCAAGGGGCCGGCACCGCCAATGTGACGGTCGCCACAGGCGACGGCGCGGCTTCGGCCGTGTGCAAAGTAACGGTGACCGCTTCGCCCACCGCGGTGAAGCTGAACCAGACCAAGCTGGTGATGTGGGATTACGGCTCTTACACCCTGAAAGCCACCGTGACCGGCGGCAGCGGCAAGCAAACCGTGACCTGGCGTTCGGCCGACGATACCATTGCCACCGTGACCAGCAGCGGCATTGTGTACGCCATGGCGAAGGGCGCCACCACCATCACTGCCGAAGCGGGCGGCGTGAAAGCCACCTGCAAAGTGAACGTTTACCGGGAATACGACTACACCGGCACCATTGCCGCCCGGTTTGAATCGGGCGACGACCCGGGCTGCATCGGCGGTTCGGGCACCGGCAAAAGCTATGGCTGTTTTATGCTGTATGCCGGCGTGGGCGCGCCCCAAGCCTTTTATAACTGGCTTATCAGCAACGGCTTTAACGCGGCCTTCGGCACCCGGCTTAAAAAAGCCCACCAGGCCGACGGCGGCAACAAAACAAGCTACGGCGCCGCTTTTGACAAAGAATGGAAAGCGCTGGCCGCCGAAGACCGGGAAGAATTCCGCTCCTGCCAGATGGCCTATTGCATGAGTTTGTTTTATGAACCGCTGGTGAACCGGTTGGTGACCGAGCTCAATTTTTATCCCGACAATTACGGGCTGGCCTTAAAATCCGCCTTGTGGTCCCGCGCCATTCAGCACGGCAACTACGGCGCCTTTAACCGCATTAAAGAAGCCTATAACGCGCTGGGCGGGTTTGACGGCAAAACCGAAAAACAGATCATAGACGCCATTTATGCCCAAAGCGGCGCGGTGGTCTCCACCCCGCCGGGCGACCACTCCATTCCCATGGACAGTTCTTCTTCCATTGCGGTGAAAAACGGTTTGGTGGGCAAATACATGAAATTTTTCGCCAACAACTCTTCGTCGGTTCAGGCCGCCGTATGGCAGCGCCTGCACGTGACCGAACCCAAGCTGTTGTACGATCTGATGGAAAATCCGCCGGTGGTGATTACAAAATGAACGCACGTTACAAACGCATACTGGCCGGGCTGGCGGTCGCGGTTTTGCTGGCCGTCCTGACCGCCTGCGCCGCCCCCTACGAAAGCACCGATTACCATTTTACCATGCAGTTTCCCGCCGATATGGCCGTGCTGGTGCCCGGCGTTACCCCGGCGGACGACCCCGCCCTGGCGGAATACGACATAAGCTACGACGCGCTGACCGCCTTTAAGGAATCGGAAGGCGGCGTGTTTTACGCGGTGGGCAAACGCAACGGCGTGTACCGGGAAGTGCTGGTGAACGTGCAGCAAACCACCTATTCCCAAACGGTGTGGCAATTAAAAGAGCATTCGCCCGACGTGGCGGAATTTCAGCAGGAGCTGATAGACGGCTTTGCCGAAGAGGGCGTGCAGGTGGTGCAAAAGGGCCAGTTCCCACAGGGGCGGGCCTACGGCGTGTATCTCAACATCAGCAGCGCCGGCAACGGGCAGATCGACACGGTGTACTTTTGCACCATTTATAACGGCCTGCAATACACCATTTTTTATCAAGCCAGCGCCCCCATGGACGACGCGCTCATTCAGGAATCCCAGGATCTGTTTGACACGTTTTTGATCAACAAGACCCTGCCCGATCCCAACGCCGAAGCGCGGGACACCACCACCCTGCAGGCTGTGCTGGTGGTGGGGCTCATCCTCATCGCGGCGGCGCTCGTCGCCCTGCCGTTGCGGGCGGCGGCCAAGCGCAAACGGGCTCGCAACGAAGAACGCCCCTATGTGCCTCAGTTTGAAGACGACCTGCGCACCCGCGCAGATCACAACAAGAAAAAGGACCGGTCGTAATGATGAAACTGCTGCGACGTTTTTTGGCTTGCACAGCGGCGCTGTGCCTGGTATTCTGCTCGCCCTGTCTGGCCGCCCAATCGATTGACCTGCAGGCGTGGGATATGACCCTGCAGGTGCCGGACGATTTCACGGTGATAAACGCCGACAACGTGCAGGAACTGGGCGACGTGCTGTATCCCTATGACGTGACGGTGACCGAAACCGCCGAAAAGCTAGAGCGGGAACATTACGGCTTTTTGGCCATTTCTTCCGCCATGCGCTGCACCTTGTTTTTGTCCCGGCGGGAAGACGCGGTCTCCCGCAGCGTGGGGGATCTGATACGCTATGAAGACGAACAAACCGCCGAAAAACTGCTGTTGGGCGATCCTCTGCCCGAAAGTTATACCGTGCAGCGGCTGGAACGGGAAGGCGCCCTGTTTCTGCGGGTGGACTGCGGCGTGACCGACGGCATCGGCCGCATTGCTTACATAACCGTGATGAACGGCGCCTGCTACACCCTGTGTGTGGTAGACAACAACGGCACCCTGAACGATAACGTGAACGCCCTCATCGACCGGGTGTTTGAAACGTGGGATTACACCATTGAAGCGGAAGCCGCCCGCATTGGCGCATTCAAAGATACGGCGCTCACCGTGGCCTTTTGGGTGCTGGTGCCCCTGGGGCTCATTGCCGCCGGGTTTATCATCCGCTCGCTGGTGCGCGACTGGCGCGAACGCCGGCTGGAAGCAGACCGCCGCCGCATTGTGCCAAAAAAGCCTCGGAGGTGACCCATGGCCGCTTATTATGACCTGCCCCTGCTGGAAGAAAACTTGACCTTGCTTGGGGTAACCCTTGCCCCCGACCGGCTGGAGGCGCTGGACCGGTACGCCGGGCTGCTGGTGGAATGGAACCGGAAAATGAATTTGACCGCCATCACCTCCCCCCAAGGCATTGCGGTGCTGCATTTTGCCGACAGTTTGGCCCTGCTGCCCCTGCTGCCCCCAACGCCGGGGGCGCGGCTGATCGACGTGGGCACCGGCGCGGGGTTTCCCGCCCTGCCGCTGCTGATCGCCCGGCCCGACTTGCAGGTGACGCTGTTGGACGGGCTGAACAAACGCCTGACCTTTTTGCAGGCCGTGTTGACCGAACTGGGCCTTACCGCCCAACTGTGCCACGCCCGGGCGGAGGAAGCCGGCCGGGATCCGGCCCTGCGGGAACGCTTTGACCTGGCCACCGCCCGCGCCGTGGCGTCGCTTAACGTGCTGTGCGAATACTGCCTGCCTTTTGTGAAGCCGGGCGGCGTGTTTGCCGCCATGAAAGGGCCTTCGGCCCAAACGGAACAGCAAGCGGCCGCCGGCGCCCTGCGCACCCTGAACAGCCGGGTGGAGCAGGTGAAGGCCTTTACCCTTTCAGACGGTTCCGACCGGCGCGTGCTGCTGATCCGCAAGCAAGGCGCCACTCCGGCGGCCTATCCCCGCCACGGGTCTAAAATCGCCAAAAAACCGCTATAATCGTCAGTTTCAACGCCCGTGCTGCGACCGCTTACAGCACGGGCGTTGTGGTATGCTGTAGCCGGTGATACAAGATATGCGAAACATTGCCTATTGGGGGCGATTGCCCCTGCGGCGGCTGCCCCTGCAGCGGCTGCTGCCCGATCCCGCCCGGCTGGCCGGACAAGACCCCTCTCCCGCCGAACTGCAGCCCTTGTGCGATTCCATACGGGCCGCCGGTTTACTGGAGCCGCTGGTGGTGCGCAAAACCCCCGCCGGATGGCGCATTGTGGCCGGCGTGCGCCGCTGGCAGGCCGCCGGTTTGCTGGGTATTGCCCGCCTGCCCTGCCTGGTGATACGCACCACCGACGCCGGCGCCGCCCTGCTTGCTTTTGCCCACAATTTTCGGCGCACCGCCCCCGATTTTTGGGAAGTGGCCGAAACCACCGACCGGCTGGTGCGCCGCTATGCCCTGGCCCCGGAAGACGTGGCCCGCAGTTTGGGCATTGCCCCTTCGGTTTTGGCCGAAAAACGGGCGCTGACAGGGCTTACCGGCTGGCAGCGGGACCGGGCCCGGGCGGCCGGACTGGCCGAAGGCCACGTGCGTGCGCTGTTGGCCGCCCCGCCGGACAAGCGGGACGACGTGCTGCTGCAGGTGATCGCCGGCCGGCTGACCCCCGCCCAAACCCTGGCGCTTGCCTGCCCCGCGCCCCCCGCGGCCGAAAAGGCCGCACCCTGCCGCAAATCGCTGTTGGGCGACCTGCGGCCCTGCCTGAACAGTTTAGACCGCACCCTGCACACCATTTGCGGCGCCGGCGTGCCCGCTACCGCCCGGGTGGAAGAAACCGAAGCGGCTCTGCTGTATACGGTGGTGCTGCCCAAGCCTCACAGCCGGGAACCCGCCGTTGCCGTGGGAGAAAACCTGAAACTTTTTGTATAAAAGCGGCAAAAACCTCCCATCCTATCAGTACCGAAGGATGGGAGGTTTTGAATGATGCAACATACCGTAAAACAACGCCGGCCCCTGCGGGCGGCCTTATTGCTTGGGCTGTGCGCCGCCGTGATTTTTCAAGCCACCGTGCTGGCGCGCCAATGCGAAGGCGTGCGCCAAAGCGTGCTGCGCCTGCACGTGCTGGCCCATTCCGACAACGCGGCCGACCAACTGCTGAAACTGCGGGTGCGGGACCGGCTGCTGGCCGACGGCGCCCCGCTGCTGGCCGGCGCCCAAAACCGGGATCAGGCCGCAGACCTTGCCAAACAACAAACCGCCGCCCTGCAAGCGCTGGCGGCGGATGAACTGGCCCGGGCGGGCAGCCGCTTGGGTGTGACCTGCCGGGTGGAACGGGCGTATTTTCCCACCCGGATCTACGGCACCGTGACCCTGCCGGCGGGGAAATACACCGCCTTGCGGGTGGTGATAGGCAGCGGCCGCGGCCAAAACTGGTGGTGCGTAATGTTTCCGCCCCTGTGTTTGCCCGCCGCCTGCCCGCCGGAAGACGCCCCCTCGGTAGATTCGGTGCTGACCGACGGGGAGGCCGATCTGGTGCAAAACGGGCCCCGCTACCAGGTGCGCTTTAAAGCGGTGGAATGGGTAGAAGCCGCCCTGCAGGCGCTGCGAGACTGGCTGTAAAAGAATCAAACGACGCGCGCCCTTCCCCGGCGGGGGAAGGGCGTTTTTCGTTTTTCAGGCGTTCACCGGACGGAAGGTGATAAGATAGCAGTGGCCATACCCGCCGCTGTCGCACATCACATACACCTGACCGTTTACGATATTGATCGATTCCGGCTCCATGCCGTCATAAAAATCCAACGGGATACGGCGGGCAAGCGCGCCCTGCCACGTATACACCAGCAATTCGGCCCCCGATTGAGGGGTGTGAGACCGCACAAAGTAAATGCCGCTTTCGTCGGCAAACACCCCTTGCGACAAACTTTTGGGCTGTGCCACCTGAAAGGTGTGCAGCAGCCGCATTTCGGCGTCGCACACATCAATGGTTTCGCCGCCCCAGCGGCCGGAAGCATACTGGGCTACAGACGGCGCATAGGCCATGGAAAAGAAGGGAAATTCCTTTGCGGCCGTTTGGGTGATCTGCATGGTGTGGGGGTCCACCAGCGAATAGGTATAAAACGAAGCGTTTTCCGCTCCCTGGCAATGGCTGACCACCAGCCGGTCCAGCCCCGGGTGATAGGTGATGTTGTTGGCGTGGTCCAAAGGCAGTTCGTCGCTGAGCGCCAGGGTGTTGCCGTAAGGGTCCAGCACCTGCAGGCGCACGGTTTCCACATTGTTTTGCATGTGGGTCATGGCAACGATCCAACGGGAGCCGTCGAAATAGCCGCCCTGCACGTTGCCGAAACGCACCATGGCGGGGAAAAAATCAAATTGCAGGGTGGCAACGCCCTCATAGGCGGTTTCCGGCTGCAGGTCGGCCAGCAATAGCGTATCGCGAGGCGGCGTTTTCATGAGCTCCACGGGAAACGCGTTCAGCCGCGCCACACCATAACGCAGTATCAGCAGCGCGTCCAACGCGTTCACGTCGGCATAGGCGGCCATTAACAAATCGCCGCTCACGTCCGCGGCGGTGAGCTGTTGGTTGGAAAGCGTGGTTTTTTCTACAGCATATTGCAATACCAGCAACGCGTCGTGGGCATTCACCGCGCCGTCTTCGTTCACATCGCCGTAATAGGCCGCCTTGCCAAGCGCGTCCGGCCGGATCGGGGGCATCGCTGCCACCGCCGCCGGCACGATCAACGCCAGCAGCAAGGCAAGCCATTTGTTTTTTCCGCGCACAACACTCCTCCTTTGCCGGCAATCATGCACGCCGGCGCAGCAAATAAAGTTAGGCCAAAAAAGCGGCGATGTCGTTCATCACTTGTTGGCGGCAGGTATCGTTCAAAATCTCATGCCGGCAGTCGGGGTATAAATGCAGCTGCACATTGCAGCCGACGGCCCGCAACCGATCATACACCGTTTGCACCCCTTTGCCGTAATCCCCCACCGGGTCTTGCGCCCCGGCAATGAGCAGGGTGGGCAGGGTGGTGGGAAACGCCGCAAAATGAGCCTTGCGGTTGCAAAAAGACTGCAAGCGGATCAGGTCCACCATTGCGGCGGCCTGGAAGGAATAGGTGCAAAACGGATCGTTGCGATAGGTATCCCGTACCGAAAGGTCTTTGGTGAGCCAGGCATAGGGATCGTTTTCGTCGGCAAAGCGCTTGTTATAGGCGCCGAACGCCAAGTTTTGCAGGGTTTTGGAAACGTGGTGTTCTCCCCGCAGGGCTTTTACCGTGCGGCAGGCCGCCAGGCCGGCGCCCGACGCCGGATTGGGTCCGCCGGTGCCGCACACAATGAGCCGGTCGGGCTTGGCGCCCCGTTCCACCGCGCCCCGCACGATGAAAGAGCCCATGCTGTGGCCAAACAAAATGTAAGGCATGGGACCGTATTCTTCCGCCACCGCATGATAAAACACACTCACGTCGTCCAGCAGGCGCAGCCAGCCGTCCCGGGAGGCGATAAAGCCCAGTTCTTCCGGCGAACGGGCCGTGTGGCCGTGGCCCAAATGGTCATAGCCAAACACCAGATAGCCCTGCCCGGCCAGTTGGGTCATAAAGGATTCATACCGGCCCACGTATTCGCACATGCCGTGCACTACCTGAAAATACCCTTTAGGCGTGCCGTCGGGCACATACACCACCCCTTGCAGGGTGTGTTCGCCGTCGGAAGACAGCACCAGTTTTTTGTGAACGTCCATGGTTTTTCCTCCTTACATATCGGTTAAAAACAAAGGCCCGCCCGGACGCGCCCGGCGGACCGTGACCGGCGGTCAGGCCTGAGCCAAAGCTGCCAGTTGTTGCTTTTGCTGTTCGATTTGCGCCAACAGAGGGGCATAGTCCATTTCTTCTCCGGCCCGCAAATGCTCGGTGATCTCGCTTACCGGCGTCAACAGCGGTGTGAGCGCCAAATTGGCCGCAATACCCTTAAGGGCATGGGCCGCCGCAAACCCGCCGGCCAGGTCGCCGGCCGCCAGCCGGTCGGCCAGCGCAGCAAAAGACGCGTCTTGCGGGACAAGCCCCACCAGCCGCAGATAAAACGCTTCGTTGCCCATGCAACGCTGCAAGCCTTCATCTACCGCCGCGCCGTATTGCTGCAAAGCCGCCAAAGTGAGCATACCCGATCCCTCCGTTGATGATTACATGTAAATTGTATCACAAATGCGGGCGCAAATCAACCAAAACCGTTGGCGCGGTTTTCGGCCCGTTCCAGCCGGTTGAGAGTGCCGAAAAACCGATGGGTGGCGATCATGGGGCCAAAGCACAAACAGCCCAGCATATTCCACCAAAACATGTGCCGCCAGGAGGTGTGGGGCCCGCTGACGCCCATGGCTTCGGCTTTGACCCGCAATTCTTCGGCCAGGTTGGCCATCCACACCAGCGGAAAAATGAACAGGGTGGGAATGCCCAGCAGATAGGCCTGCCAATAGGGCATGATCCGGTGACCCAGCAGCCGTTCCAGTTCCCGGTGCAGGCCGCCCAAGGGAATATAAAACAGAAAAAACAGCCCCGCGGTGAAAAAATCCACAAAGCCCAGCCAAAAGCCGGGACGGCGGGTGTGCGTGTACGGCATAGGAGCTTCCTCTTTTCGTCCGATAAAAAACGCGGGCAGACGACGCCGGAAAACAACGCCGCCTGCCGGCAACGGGGGCGTTACGCCCGGTTGAATTTTTCTTTGGGTTGTTTGCAGCGGGGGCACCGCCTTTTTCCCATGGTTTTTGATTATTATACCAGACCCCGCCCGGCCGGTCAACCTGTTTTGAGGGGTGAAAAGCGAAACCGCCCGGCAGGCCGGACGGTTTGAAAGATAAAATGGCGCCGTGCGCGCTTTCGGCTTTATTGATACATAGCCGTCTGTTATTTCGGCTGTTCGGCCGAACGCGCTGCGTCGTCATCCTCTAAAAACGCACAGATCCGCTCGGGTACGGTTCGCTTTTTATAGGTATGATCACGAATAGCCGTTGCTAGGGCGTCTGTTTTTTTACAGACCGTATCAACACGAACCGGAATTCGAAGCGCGGTATATCCGCCGGTGTGGACCGCCCCGCAAGCTACGTCGGGATCCTCCATAAAAACGTCAATCCATATCTTGCCTGAGGAAAAGCAGTCGTTAGCAGCGTTTGCATTCGTGATTGCGCTGTGCAGGCCTACCGCGATTTCTTTAGCCGCATTATATTCCCACGGTTTACACCCATCGGCAATCCGGCTCTTTGCGCTTAGCATTGCGCCCGTTTTTCCAATAAGCTCCAGATCCTTGCGATACACTTGTGCTTGCGTCACACGCGGAACCAGGTATGCCAACGTTTCTCGGATGAGAAACGTAAAATTCTTGTAATCAAAATATCCTTTTTCAAGCTGGTTATATACGGTATCCCAGAAAAAACACAGCGCGTCGCGTTGTTTCTCTTCGGAATCGTAAACGATACGTTCTTTTTCAGGGGTTTGTTCCTGGTCGTAGCAGTTGATCGTAAGCTGTTTTGCTTCTTGCTTTTCCATGATCCCTTCGGTCATTTTTCTCAAAGCGAAAGCACACCCCGAAAACGCCTCTTTGCAGCCCCTGTTTCCGATGAGAATAACATTCGCACGTTTGCAAGCAAAGGCGTATAACGACCGGAACAGTTCTTCCGTCGTTTCTTCATCGCCGGCCAAAGCCTCGGCGTCCCCTATAATAAGCGTGATCCAACCGCACGCAGCAGGTATACGTTGCGCAATTTCCGTTACGGAAGCAGCGTCTTTCGGATCTTTCCCATACAGTTTAGCGATATGAGAATAATACTGCCGCATATGGACGCGAAAAGCCCTGGCAGAATAATACGAAACGTGTTGTTCACCGGGTAAATCCTGCTCTTGTATGTCAAACATAAGCTTACGGACGGTAGCATCCGTAAGGCTGCGATCGCAACTGTTCACATACATCATGAACCGATTCGCATGTTTATTTTTATCACGCCAGTTTTTCAGGGTCGCATACATAGATTTGTCTATAACCAACATACTGTTTGCCTTTCTGTCATAATCAAACCGTCAACGGTAAGCGAAAAACCAACGAATTCCCATATTCCACTATTGTATCTTACTAAACTTGCGTTCATCATTTCACCTTTTTTAACGTTGCATTGCGCGCTGCATTTTTAACGATCGAGATAACATTTATAATGCTCGCTGTGGTCGCAGCGAATGACGGGTTCGGATGTTATGCCAAAGGCGGCTTTGATTTTCTGTATGTGCTTTTGCTCAATATGAGGACTCATATAGATAACGGCTTTGCCCTTTGCATTATAATCCACTCTGCCTCTGGGGTAATAATCATACGGCTTGTTACAGGGTTTAATGTGCTCCCAAAGAAGCTTGTGATTGTATGTATTGCCTGATTTTGCAACGCCGTGGGTCGCTTTTTCATCAAACGGGAAGGCGATCAGTTCACCGTCAACGATCCAGAATACGCCTCGTTTATTCATTGTGTTCATCCTTTGCTTGCTTTTGCGTTCTTTGCATAGCGCGTTGTATAGCCCGCTGTAAACCCTCTTTGTCTGCGTTTAATAATGCTGCGGTTTGGCTGCATTCTGTTTTTTCAAGGCGGTAGAGCGGCGACAAAAGCGGATGATAATGATTCCAGCCGTGCCCGTGCTTTAACGCGCCTGTTTTCCACTCGCCGTCCGTGTCGTGATACAGCATTTGCACGCCGCAGCAGTCGCGGTTTTCGACTTGGGTCAACAGCGCAGCTTTAACAGGCGCAAACGGCAGGCAGTTCAAAACGACTATATCGCCGGCCGCAAACGGTATGGGCAGATCCAGTGACAAACTGCTGACGTAACCGTCAAAATAATCGCCGCGATATCTTCCGCGCTTAAAATATACGGCCTGATCTTTAATGAGATAATAGGTGTATGTGTTTTTCATGGTTCCGTTTTTGTCAGGCACAAATTTTTCTATGTAAGACCACGCTTTGGTTTCATCGTTCCAGTTTTCTTCCTTCATACATGCCCGCACATATTGAAGCGCTGCTTCAAAGGTCGTGAACGGTTCTGCAAACGCACGCTTTTCGTCAAGTACGTCATCATCATACCAGCATTCTGTTAAACAGAATATTGCGCCGCGTTCCGGTCGGAGAGCTTCTAACGCCTTTTTGGTTTCTTCATAAAACGCGACTGCGTATTCATCGTCAATAAGAGCGTACAGGTCAAGCTTCTCTTCCAAGGCAAGCGGAGAACCCGCTATCATTTGTATGAGAGTGTCATTACTTACGTTCTGCCTTTTCAGGTATTCTTTCATAGCCTCTGACGCCATGCAAGTGTCTATCATTCTGTCTTTACTGTTCATGAACCCGCTCCCTCAATCCTGCGAGCCGCAGCCTTCGTCCGTATCGTAACGAAGGCGAATCTTCTTTGCATATTCTTCCATAAGCAATGAATGATATGCATTGACAAAGAGCACGTCATCTATTTCGCCTTTTATATGATCACGCAGCGGGAGGAGTATTCTTTGTGCGCCTTTCAGTTTCTCAGGCGGATAGTATTCAAGCGACATGTAGTCGTGTGTGCACGCACCATAAACGATACCGTCTTCATCCAGAAACCAGCCGTCCGCCGTCATATCCGTATAATCGTATCCCGTTTTGCCTCTGCTCGTCAGCCACTCTGCCGCCGTTTTGTCAAACACAAAAGGACCGTCCCGAAGGTCACTTGGCTCCGGTCTTTGCGCGTCAATCACTATATCGCCTCTCTTAAATGGCGTAGGGAAGGCAAACCACATGGTTTCTAACTGCCAATCAAGTTGTGGCTGCGGATAATGCTCGCTATCGATTTCAACATCTAAGATTTCGTCATTTCGGTTAAGCGTGATACAGAATCGCTTTTGCGAACGATCGGGCGCGCAGTAAACTTTATATTTGCACAGTTCTCCTTCGTCATCCGTGATATAGTTGTGTATATAATCGTAAACATCATCAATATCTGTCATTAAGGCGTTAGAGCAAGTGCTTGTGCTGCATTCTTTATCGTTTGCATCAAACGTTCTGACATAGAAAGCGCCCTTTTTTATTTGTGTAAACGCATCAAGAATGAACTGCTCATTTTTTATATGCTGCTTAAGACAGGCGTGAATACTATCCCCAAAATACGCCCAGCAGAAATGGTCCAAATGGTCTTTTGGCGCCATATCGGGCATAGCGTCAATGATTTCCTGCCAAGCCTTGTGCTTTTCTTTCAACGTCAGCGAGCGGCAGAAGAACACAAGATATGCCGCCTCAAGTGTATTGAACGGATAATGGATTATCCTTAAGTGGGCAGCAACATCTTTCGAGTTAATATATTTGCAAAGATCCATTACGCAAAGCTCCTTTTAAAACAATACGGTACACGAATGTATGCGGCGCTGTTGATTTTTTCTGAAAGTATCTCATTCATGGTAAGCGCCTCTGTTTTTGATGGTTTTATTATACGATTGATAACGTTCCAAAAATGGTACATAACAAAAAGCGTTTTTGTTTTCAGGTCTAAAACGGGTGTGCAAAAGCTTCACCATATAACAAAAAAGACCTCGGGAAACACGTGATTTCCCGAGGTCTTTTATGATCATGATGCTTTTTCAGGGCGCAGTGGTTTCGGCGCGTTTAATACAACTTAGCATTACTTTCTTTAATGCTAATTGTTCATTCAAGTTTTCTGGTTGTTTCGTATAAATAAATGCCAAACACGAACTTATTTATCCTTTTTTCCATCCGCTATTGCATTCACAAAACAATTCCATAACCACTTTGCTTGAA
>CADBNN010000080.1 GCA_902796075.1 Oscillospiraceae bacterium
CTGGTGGGAAATCGAATCCTGGCGGTCTGGCAAACTGTGCTGCCATACCGAAACGGAGGACGTGAACCACGACGGCCACTGCGACGCGAAAGACGCGTTGCTGATTCTGCAATACGCCGTGGGCAAAATTGATTCTTTCCCCGCCCAGACCGTTACTTCTACCGACGCGTAACCCGCGGGAGCGTTCCCGATCCGTTGGCGCTTTTTGCGCCGGCGGATCGTTTTTTTGTTGGCCGCGGCCACTTGTGCAAAAAACAGTTGCCTTTTTGTTGCAAATATGATATAATAGCCGTAACTGTTCACGAGGTTTTTTCGTGAAACCGGGGGCCGGTCGGCACAGCGCCGCCGCCCACAGCAACTCCCAACGGGTCGCGGCCCGTTGGCACAAGGACCGTGTTGTAACGTGAAGTCTAACAAACTGAACATATTCGTGTGCCTTTCCAGCGCCATTCTGGTGATCGGCTACGTGTTCTTTTCGTCGGAATTTGACACGTTGATCCACCATATCAATACACTGAAATACCGCTGGATCGCCGCGGCGGTGGGATGCATGGTGGTATATTGGCTGCTGGAATCCGCCGCCCTGCACGTTATGATCAAGCCCATGTATGGCAAACAGCGCTTTGCCGACACCGTGCGTGTTTCAATGGGCGGGCAGTATTTTAACAACATCACCCCCTTTGCCACCGGCGGCCAACCATTTCAAGCCTATGCCATGGCAAAGCAGGGCATGCCGCTGGGCGTAGCCATCAACAGCCTGCTTTCCAAATTTATTGTGTATCAGCTGGCGCTGGTGCTGGTTTCCACCCTGCTGCTCATTTTCCGCCTGGGGTATTTTCAGGAAAACGTGCCCGGTTTTACGGCTTACGTCATCATCGGGTATGCGATCGAAGTGGGCGTTATGCTGGGCGTGCTGTCCATCGCCGTTTTTCACAACGCCGTGAAAAAAGTGAGCCATTGGATCATTCGGGTGCTGTACAAAATGCATTTTGTGAAAGACCCGGACGGCCGCACCGCCTATATTGACGATGAACTGGAAAAATTTCAGGAATGCTTTAAGGTCATGATAAAAGACCTGCCCACCATGGCCGTTGCTTTTTGTTTTTCGGTGCTGCAGCTGCTGGTGTTTATGGCTATTCCCTTTGCCATTTACAAAGCCTTCAGCCTGCAGGGCATCGATTTGATCACCATTTTGGCCGCCCAGTCCTTTGTGATGATGGTTTCGTCCTTCATTCCCATTCCGGGCGCCAGCGTGGGAGCCGAAAGTTTCTTTTATTTCTTCTTTGATAAATTCTTCGGCGACGGCGTGGGGCTGGCCATGATCTTGTGGCGCACCATTACCTTCTACTTAACGCTGATCGTGGGCGCCGTGTTTGCGGTGCGCATTCAAAAAAGCCCTTCCAAACAAGTAGTGCAAAAAGACGAAGCGCCCGCTTCCCCGCCGGAAGAGCCTACCGCACAGCAGGAATAAACGCAAAAAACATAACGCTCTGTTTCAAACGAAACAGAGCGTTTTTTGATTGGCAAAGCCGTTTCAGCGCAGTTCAAACATCCATTCGCCCGAGCCCGCCTGCCATTCATACCGGCCGGTTTGTTCGCAATAGCGGGCGTTGACCGGGTCGGCGGCTTCCTGCACCGTGAGCCCGACCGGCGCCGCCACGCTGACGTGAGCGGTGGCATTGGCCGGCACCCGCAGGGTGAGCGCCAGGGGGCAGTTGGGGCGGGTGGTATCATAGGCGGCCAGAATGGGGCCTTTAACCGTAGGGGTTTGCAAAGCGGCATAGCGCAGGCCCGCCGGGTGCAGGCGCACCGAAAAGTCGGCAAAGCCGGGCGTGAGCGGCTGAATGCCGAACAGCCCCCGCACGATCTGGTTGCCGGCCGCCGAGCCCCAGGGATGGGAAAAGGTCATGTTGCCTTTGTTGGCGGGGTTCCAGGCTTCGGTGGTAATGGTGGCCTGCAGGCGGTCTACCATATAGGCCCAGGTGCGGGCCCCTTCGCTTATATCGTCGCTTAACAGCAGGGCGTTGGCCGCGTCGTCCCGGTCGGCGGCATACAGCCCTTCCAGCAAAAAGAAAGCGCCGTAAACACTGGTGCGAATGGCGCCCTGATCGGCCAAAAACGCCGCCATGCGCCCGGCCATGGCCGGGCTGTTGTGCACGCCGGCATACAGCGCAAACGCGGTGGCGTGCTGGGCATAATGGTCCACCGGCTCGCCCGTTTCGGTCAAGCCGTCCCGGAAGGCGCCGGTTTCTTCGTTATACAACCGGTCGATCATGGCATTTTTCAAATCGTTGGCCATGGCGGCAAAGCGGGCGGCGTCTTCGGTTTTGTGCAGCGCGGCGGCCAGATAGGCAAGGTCTTGCAGCGAGCGCACCTGCACGGCGTTGAACACCGTGTTATACACCGCCTGGTTATAGGCGTAGCCGTCCCGTTCGGAACCGGGCCAGTCTACCAGCACCGCGTCGGTAACGTTGCCGGCCATGGTGGGGTTTTTCAGCAGGCCCACAGCGGGATCGTAACACCGCCAATAGTGCATGCCGCACAGCGCGTCGTAAGCCTGCGCAAGCAGGGTCTTATCACCGGTGTAGTCGTAATCCAGCCGGGCCATGACCGGGCAAAACAGCACGTATTCCGCCGGCCAGGTGCGGTGGTTGAGCAGGTAGGCCAGGCTGAAGCGGGTAAGGGCGTTGGCGTCGGTCACCGCGGCGGCGGTGAGCATGTTGATGAGCACGTCGCCTTCATAGGCGCAACGCTCGCGGGACTGGGAATCCACATACAAATTTTGATTGGTGGCTTTCACGGTATATTTGCACATATCGTAAATCGCCCCCAGCAATTCGCTGGCGCCGGTGAAATAGGAATCCTCTTCCCGGAAGGGCGTGCGCAGGGCAAGCCCTTTCACCATATCGTCCGGCATTTCGCAGGGCAGGCCCTCCACCTCCACGTAGCGGAAGGTTTTCATGCCGTAGCCCCGCAGGCGGCTTGCGCCGGCGGGCAGGCGCCAATGCTCTTCATACACGTTGCCGGTGCGCATGCGGTAGCGCACCCGGCCTTCTTCGGTGAGTTCTTCCCCGTAGCGCACGGTCACGTCTGTGGGCTGCGCCAGGGTAACGGCCAGTTCGGCGGCCCCAACGATCTCGCGGCCCAGGTCAGCCACATACACGCCTTCTTCTACCTCTTCCGCCGTGGCGCTTACCGGCCGGGCCCGCATGGCGGGCGCGGGATAAGGCAGCAGCCGGTCGCTGGCAAACGCACCGGTATCGGCGGCCGCCGTAAATCCGGCGCCGGCAAAATCGGCCAGTTCAAAGCCGGTGGGCCACAAAGTGCCGTCGATATTCTCGGCCGGGGCGGCGTAGTATTGAGTGCCGATGGAGGCCGACGGGCGGAAAAGGGGCGTGGCGTCCATGGCTTGCCAGCCGGCGGGCGTGGCGGCGTGGCAGGTGGTTTGCCCGGCGGCGTTTACCGTGAGCAGACGGCAGGCAAAGCGATGCTCCGCCCCCGCACAGCACACGGCGCTTAAGCAATTTTTGCCCGGGCGCAGAAACCCGGTCACGTCTACGGTTTCAAAATATTGCACGGTTTGGCCCTGCCGCCGGTCTAACCGGGTGGGGCCGGCGCACACGGAAGCGCCGTTGCAAGCCAACTGATACACATACTGCCGCATGGGTTCGGGCGAAGCGGCGGTGACCTGCACAAAGGCTTTCACCGGCGTTTCGTTCAGCGTGAACACGTGCCGCAGCAGGCATAAGTCGGGCTGGCCGGCCGCCCAGCAGGTGGCGGGGCGCCAATCCTCCGGCGCAGTAAAAAAGGCCGTGGGAGCCGACCATTCGCTGACCCGATCCCGGTCGTCGCGGGTTTGCACCTGCAGGTAGTATAACGTGTCCGGCTGCAGACGTTCCCCAAGGCCCGGCACCGTGATGCCGCAAGAGCAGGATCCGGATACCATGCCGGTATCCAGCACAAAATCTTCCGCCGCCAGTTGGGCGGGCGTGGCGGCAAAGGCCAGGCGGTAGCCGGTCATGGTACGGCCGCGGCCGCCGGCCTGCATGGCAAAAGCAAAGGTCAGGGTGTTGCGGTCTACCCCGTAGGGTTCGGCCAGCAGCGAAACCGTGACCTGCGTGGGAGCGGTGGATGCTTTCATGGGCACATTTCCTTTCTATGGATACCGAAACAGCCCACCCGGGGGGTGGGCTGCTTCACTGAGCGATCACTGATCGTCGCGCACTTCTTCGATTTCTTCGGTTTCGTCGGCCGCGGGAGCGTTGTTTTGCTTGTTTTTAGAAGACTTGGACGTGAGCAGCAGCGCCGCCAGCGCCACCACGCACAAACCGCCCACCACGCAAAGGATCGTGACCAACGTGCCGGAATTGTCCCCCGTGTTGGGGTTGACCGACAACAGGTGCAGCAATGAAATGATTGCGTTCATAACAGGAACCTTCCTTTCGGCTTGCAATTTGGTTTGCAGCTCGGTATAATAAGTATAAACCAACCGCCGCGTAATTGCAAGGGGGCAACGAAAAAAATGAACGTTTGCGGGATCATTGCCGAATACAATCCCTTTCACAACGGCCACGCGTACCACCTGGCCCAGGCCCGGCAGGCCGGCGCCACCCACGTGGTGTGCGTTATGTCCGGCCACTTTACCCAGCGGGGCGAAGCCGCCGTGGCCGACAAACTCACCCGGGCCCGGTGCGCGTTGGCGGCCGGCGCCGACGTGGTGGTGGAGCTGCCGGTGGTATACGCCCTTTCTTCGGCGGCCCACTTTGCCCGGGGCGGCGTGGGCATTTTGAATGCCATGGGCTGTGTGGATACCCTGCACTTCGGCAGTGAATGTGGCAACGTGAACGCCCTGCTGGAAACCGCCCAAATTATTCGCAAATTAGAAGCCACCGGCGCGGTGAACGCCGGTTCCGGCATGGCGGGGCTGGCCCGGGGCGAGGCGCTGGCCGCCAACGGATATGAAGCCCAGGCCCGGCTGCTGGAACAGCCTAACAATTTGCTGGGGGTGGAATATTTGCTGGCCCTGCACCGGCTATATGCCCACATTGCGCCCCAAACGGTGGCCCGCACGGGCGTCGGGCACGACCAAGCGGAAACCGACGGCACCGTTTGTTCGGCCTCACAGCTGCGGCGGCTGCTGCGACAGGCGCCGGCGGAAGCGGAACGGTTTATGCCCCGCACCACGGCGGAGCTGTTGGCGCAGGCCGCACGAGAAGGGCGGTTCCCCCTGTGGACGGAAGCGTTGGAAACCGCGATCATTTCCCGCCTGCGCATGGGCGACGCGTCTTATTTTGCCCGGGTGGCCGGCGTGAGCGAAGGGCTGGAAAACCGCATGGTGGAAGCGATACGCACCGGCCAAACGCTGGAGCAGATCGCCGCCGCCGTGAAAAGCAAGCGCTATCCCCTTTCCCGCATACGGCGCATTTTGCTGTGCGCCGCCATTGGCATAACCGGGGCCGATACCGCCGCCGAGCCCGCCTATATTCGGGTGCTGGGCATGCGCGATACGGGCGCGGACGTACTGCGCCGCCTGCGCACCACCGCCCGCCTGCCGGTGATCTCCCGGGCAAGCGACCTGCAAGATCTTTCCCCTGCCGGCAAGCGCCAGTTCCGGCTGGAAAGCGCCGCCGCCGATTTGTATGAAATGGGGCGCGATCCCATTGGCCCCTGCGGCACCGAATACACCCGCAACATTTACAGTTATACCAAAGGCGGCAAAGAATAAAAAGCGCATAAAAAAGCTGCGAGACCCGGCGAGGTTTCGCAGCTTTGTTTTTTGCGCCGGCAAAGGGCCGAAAAACCCTTTGCCGGCGGTGCTTTGTAAACGCCGTTTATTTGCGGTTTTGTTCGCACTTGGCAATGCAGGCGGCAATGTAAGCCGGGTCAAAGCTGTTGGCGGCGTTGGATTTGGCCACCGCGGCTTTGGCGTCTACCGTGCAGCCGTTTTGCCAGGCGCGGCCTTCGGGGGTATCCAGCGCTTCCTGCAGTTTTTGGCGGAAGAACTTCATTTCCTTGATCTGCATGGAAGTCACATACCCGTCGCAGAGATAATCTTCCCACAGCACGCCGGGGATGCCGCCGTTTTCATAGGTGGCTTTATACCAGCCGAACAGCGAAATGACCGTGCTGATATAGGCGCCCCGGGTGGCTTTTTCGCCAAGGTTGTAACGGATGGAGTAGTCTTGCCCGTAGTGGGGATTGATGGCGATATCCCGCATGCGGTCGGCCTGGATCATGTGCATGGGGGTGATGCCCATAGCCACCGAACCGCGGGTGAGTTCCGCCACTTCTTCGGGGGAATAAGGCAAAGTGCAATAGTCGGAATGCAGGGAGATGATGCCCGCTTCGGCCATTTCCTTGGGCATGCAAGCCACGCGACGCTGGGAGTAATATACGTGGCGATAACGCTGGTTGCCGGTATCGTAGGGCACCTGCGCGGTCCAGTTGCCGCCTTCGGTGCGAATGCCCACGGTGCCGTTGAACAAGGGGTCGGTCTCTTGCAGAATGCGGCGATAGTTGCCCATGCGGGAGGCGGTGCGGAACACGTCCAGATCCTCCAGCGCGCGGCACCATTCGGGGAAGGCGCAGTCTGCGGTGGTGTAAGAGGGCTCGCCATGGTCGCGGAAAGTGCCTTCTTCGGGGTCGATCGCGGCAAAGTCGGCGTATTCGGTGCCCCAAACGGCGTTCAAATCTTCAATGGTGTGGTATTTGGCCTGCACAAAATCCCGGAATTTTTGCTTGGTGGCTTCGTCCAGATGGTGGCGGTTTTGAATATCGACCCGGTGCCAGCCGCGGGTGTCTTCCGCCACAACGGGCACCCGACCATCGCCCATGACAAAGTAATTGTCGCCCCAGCGTTTGAATTGGTAGGCGGTTTTAATGCCGCAAGCCTCCGCCAACAGCGGATCGTCTACGCAGGTGACCTTTTTGGGGTCGAACCGGTCGTCGCCGGTGATCCAGCGGGCTTTGTTTACGTTGTTGGTGGAATCGTAGGGATAGGTGATCCAGCCTTCCAGCTTCATGCCCAGCTGTTTAATGGCGTCGCACATAAACCAGTGGGCGTCGGTGTTATGGTTAAAGGCCTTGGGATCGGGATTCATAAAGGTTTCAAAGGCGGCGGTGGTAGAGATCAGGTTCACGCCGCAATCCCGCATATCCATCAGTTCGTTGAGCAGGGTCTGGTCGGCTTCCGGCCCCAGGGCCAGGTGCACCCGCATATCGCACATAGACTGGGCGATAACGGCCGGCACCCGCTTGCCTTCGTTGTTGATAATATAATTGAGGTGTTCGGTATCCAGTTTGACCTTGATGGAATCACTTTCCACCTGCACGGGCACGGTAACGGCCACCTGGTTCATACTGTTGCCGGTGAGCAGTTTTAAGGTGATGCAGTTGGTCCAGGGCGCCACCTGCACAAACAGCAGGTGCTTGCCGTCCCGTTCGGGATGGATGGCAAAGGGATCGTGCCAGCTGTCGTAAGAAGTTAAAAACTCTTCATAGGTGTGCAGCCAGGTATTGCGCTGAGTTTCGGCCTTTTGGCACAGGGTCTCAATGGGTGCGGGCTCGGTTTGGCGGAAGGCTTCTTCCACGTCAAATTCCTGGGCGATGGTTTGGTAGGTGCGGCCGGCCCAAATGTTAACGGTGAAGTTTTCGGGATTGGCGGTTTCGTTGCGCACCAGGCAGTTGATAATGACCCGGTAATGGCCGGGGCCGATGTTTTCGGCATGGTCAAAACTCACATAAAATTCGCCGCCCTCGCCGGGATAGCAATCGTCCGTAAGCCGCACAAACAGGTTGTTTTGGGTGCGGTGATGCTGCCAGTTGCCCTGCTCGTCCAGCTTTTCCAGAATGGGTTCAAAGCAAAACGTACCGCTGCCGTTCACGCTCAAAATGGTGTCGCCCGTGTTTTTATAAGCAAACTTGAGCCAGAAATAATCGGAATCGGGCAGCACACCGCTGCGGCGCAGGGGCGCGGTTTCCAGATGGGGATACTTTTTGGCCTGACGGTCGTTTTCAAAATTGCCGTGGTGCACCGCACGGTTTTCGGTGTGGTTTTCGGCGGTGATATAACCCAAATAGGAAAAATCCACCCGGATCTTGCCGGGCAGGATGTTGCTGTAAAACTCTTTGCCCTGCTTGCGGTCGGCGTCTTCCAGTCCGGTGGCCAGAAAATGCACCGTTTCAAAACAGTTGGCCTTGGTGAAGGCGTATTCCACCGGGATCATGTCGTAGGCCGTCATTTGAGTGGGCAGGCGGAAAGAAACGGCGTTGCCGTTGTCGGTTTCCAGCGTGCCTTCAAACCAGGGAACGTCGGCATAAGACTTATGCGCCGCATAGCGGGACAGCGGATTGTAGATCAGGCCCCGGTCGTCGTGAATGGCGTAAGCGTCGTTCACGTCGGTACGGGGGGTGTCGGTCTTGGGTTTGGTTGACATAATACCACACTCCTATATATAGTAGAGCTTTATAGAAAATGTACCATATCTTCCCTGTTTTGTCAATGGAAAAGGGCGTTTTTGTGCAAGAAAAAATCCGGCGGGATCAGTCGGCCGGCGGCCAAAAATCCGGCGGCGCTTCCGCCTGCAGGGTAAGGGGCGCGCCGGTGGCGGGATGGGCGAAAGCGAGGGCCCGGCAATGGAGCAAAAAGGTTTTGCCCGGCTCTTCTTTGCCATACAGCCAGTCGCAGGCCAGCGGGCAACCCAAATGGGCCATGTGCACCCGGATCTGATGGGTGCGGCCGGTGTGGGGACGGGCCTCCACCAGCGCCCGGTCGCCGCGGGTCTCCAGCACGGCGTAATCGGTCACGGCCGGCTTGCCCGCAGGGTCTATTTGCCGCTTGAGTACGCTGCCCGGCACCCGGGCAATCGGCGCGTCAACACGCCCGGCCGGCGGGTCGGGCAGACCGTCGGTGACGGCCCAATACACCTTTTGCACTCGCCCCTGCCGCAGTTGGGCGCCCAAAGCGGCGGCCGCCATGGGGGTTTTGGCGATCAGCACCAGGCCGGTGGTATACCGGTCCAGCCGGTTCACCGGGCGAAAGGTCAGCCGGAGGTAGGCGGCGGCAAAGGCGTTGGCCAGGGTATCGCCCCGGTGGCCTGCCGACGGATGCACCGGCATGCCGGCGGGTTTGTTGACCGCCAGCAGATGATCGTCTTCATACACCACGTTAAGCGGCAGCGGCGCCGGGGCCACAGCGGCGGAAGGAGCTTCCTGCCAGGTAAGCGTCAAGGTCTGACCGGCACATACCCGGGTGCGCACGGTGCAGGGCGCGCCGTTCAACAGCAAGCCCCCCGGTTGTTTCAGCCGGCGGATCATACCGGTGGAAAACCCGGCCCGGCGCAGTACGGTGAGCAGTTGGGCGCCGTCTTCGGCCGGCCCGATGGTGCGGTTTTGGCTGGGCATGCGCCCTCCCCCCTTGTATTTTGCATTGGCATTTGATATAATAACGGCAACGAACCACCGCAAAAGGAGTGACTCATGATGCCGCGCATCATTTTGGCTTCCCGCTCGCCCCGCCGGCGGGAAATATTGGCAAACCTGGGTGTGGCCTGCACGGTGATGGATTCCCAAACCCGGGAACACACCGACGCCACCGCCCCGCAACAGATGGTGCAGGACCTGGCGCTGCAAAAAGCCCGGGCGGTAGCGCAGCAGCTGGCCGGAGACCCGACTTTTGACCCGGAAGATACGCTGATCATAGGCGCCGACACCGTGGTGGTGCACGGCGGCGCCGTGCTGGGCAAACCGAAAGATCCCGAGCAGGCCGTGGCCATGCTGCGGGGGCTGCAAAACGATACCCACCGGGTGTTTACGGGCGTTGCTCTGCTGTGGGGCGCGCGCACTTTGCAGGCGTGTGAAGAGACCATGGTGCATTTTGCCCCCGTGAGCGACCGGGAAATTGAAGCCTATGTGGCCACGGGCGAAGCCATGGACAAGGCCGGCGCCTACGGCATACAGGGCCGGGCCGCGTTGTGGATAGACCGCATTGAAGGCGATTATTTTAATGTGATGGGCTTTCCGGTACACCGCTTTTATTGCATGGTGAAGGATTTAGGCTGGCCGCTAGCACTGAACGGGGTCCCGTTTTTAGTATAAACGGCATTTTTTTCGCTGTCAACCAAACTTTTTTTCATTTTTGGTGAGTAATTTTCGCGTTTTATTCGTTTAATAGGTGAACGGCATTGACCTTACCCCGGGTCAGCCTGAAAAAGGAGGCTTCTTTTTATGAAAAAACGTGTGATTTGTTTGCTGCTGTGTGCGTTGCTGACGCTGCCCTTCGGCTGGTGGGCGGCGGCCGACAGCGCCACCAAAACCACCGGCGATTACACCTATACCGTTAACGCCGCCGGTGAAGCCACGTTAGTCAAATACAACGGCACGGCCGCAAACGTGACCATTCCCACGGCCTTAAACGGCCACAAGCTCACGGCTATTGGCGAAAAAGCTTTTATGTCTTGCGAAACGCTGCAAAAAGTAACCGTGCCCGGCACTGTGCGCACGGTGGGCGACGCCGCCTTTGGCTGGTGCGACCAACTGACGACCGTGGTGCTGCAAGAAGGCGTGGAATCCTTGAAAAGCAACGTGTTTTTGAACGACACCATGTTAACGTCGGTTTCGCTGCCCGATTCGCTGAAACACATTGGGGAGTTTGTTTTTTCCTTTTGCACCCATTTGATGAAAATCACCCTGCCCAAAAACGTGACGGAATGTGATTTAAGAGCCTTCACCTGTTATTTCCCCGGCAGTATTTCGGTGGCGGCGGACAATCCGGTTTTTTCGTCCTACAACGGCGCGCTGTATAACAAAAACAAAACCACCCTGCTGCGGGTGCCCACCACTACCAAAACTTTTACCGTACCCGTAACCGTAACCACCATTGGGGATTACGCCTTTGGCGAATGCGGCAAACTGACCGACGTGCAACTGCCGCCACAACTGAAGGTTTTGGGGGAACAAGCGTTTGACGCTTGCATTAAACTGACCTCGCTCACCCTGCCGGACACTCTGACCGCCATTGGCAAGCACTGTTTTACTTCGTGCGCCTTTGAAGAGATCGTGGTGCCAAACGGTGTTGAGACCATACCCAAGGGAGCGTTTTGGAATTGCCGACAGTTAAAAAACGTTCAATTGCCCGCAACCGTTACGTCTATAGGTGAAAGCGCCTTCTGCATCTGTGAAGCGCTGGAAGAAATCACCCTGCCGGAAGGACTGCAAACCATTGAAAGCAACGCGTTTTATCAATGCACCAACCTGAAAAAGATCGTTTTACCGGCCTCGCTGACCGAGGTATACCCCAATTCGTTTTATGCCTGCCACCCGGCATTGGTGGTTTACGGATATGAAAACGAAGCGACCGCTCCCTTGCAAGGGGAAACCGCCTATACCTTTGTGGCCTTGAACCGGACGCTGGTGGTGGACGAAACCACCGGTGCGGTGCTGGTGCTGGATAAAGACGACCCGGCGGCCGACGGCCAATTAAAGGTGGAAATGGAACGCATTGGAGAACAAACGGTGCAATTTACCGTTTCGTTCACCCGCAACGGCGTTCCCCTGGAGCCCACCGATACCGCCCTTTTGCGCCTGCGCATTCCGGATGGTTTTCTGCTGCCTTATTGCACCCTGCAGCAGCCGGTGGAAGACGGCGACCCGGTGATTTTGCCGATCCATACCACAGCGGTGCGCCGCGACATGCCCGTTATGCTGGAGATCGCGCCGCCGGTGAACGGCACCTTTTTGCTGGTGCAGGATACAAGCCACCTGCTGTGGGGCGACGCCTGTTTGGACGGTTATATTAACGCCCGGGACGCGCTGGCCGTTTTGCGCCACGCGGTGGGCAAAGAGCCGCTTTCTGACCAGTTGTGCGCGATCGCTGACGTGAACGGCGACGGGACGATAAACGCCCGGGACGCGCTGCTGATGTTACGATTTGCCGTGGGGAAGATCCAAAGCTTTCCCGTGCAAGACCTACCGGTGACGCCCACCGACCCGCCGGTGTGGACCGGTTCCCTTTAAACCAAAAGCCGACTGTGACCACACAGTCGGCTTTTTTTGCGGCAAGCGTCAGTCATATTGCCGGCCGAAGCCGGAACCCAGCGTGACCTGCAAGGGCGTTAGCATTTGGGAGGCCCGCACCAAGGCGTTTTTGCCCATTTTGCGCCGCACTTCGTCCACCCGGCTTTCCAGCCGCTCAGTGCGTTCCAGCCGGGCCAGATCGTAAAACAGCCCGGCCTGCAGGCCCACCCGATCAGACACCAACCGGCCCGCCCCGATGCCCACCGACCGCAGCGGTACCCCCTGCCAGCTTTGGGCCAGCAGGTCCATGGCGGGATTTACCAGCCCGCCCACCAGCCGGGTGGGCACCGGCAAAACGGCCTGCCGCTGGCACCAGGTCAACTCCCGGTCGCGCAGATAGAGTTTGACCACCTCCGCGTAGGCTTGCTCCCGCCGCAGGGCGGTGCAAACGCTTTCCGCCAGGCCCACCAGCACCTGCCGCACCTGGGCGGGGGTTTCCAGATCTGCCCGGCAAGTGGTGGTGCGGCTCACGCTTTTGGCCGGGTCAAAATCGCCCACATAGCGCACGGGATCGGTATCAAACCCGTTGGCATTGCGCCACAGCAGCAGCCCCTGCTTGCCCAGCCGCCGCTGCAGCATGGCGGAGGAAGCGGCCGCCAACTGGCCCACTGTGTAAATGCCCAACTGGGCCAGTTTGGGTGCGGTGTGCCGCCCCACCCCCATCAGATCGGCCGCCGGCAAAGGCCACACCCGGGTGGGCAGGTCTTTCCGGGCCAGCAGCGTGACGGCATCCGGTTTTTTCATATCCGACCCCAGTTTGGCCAGCACCTTGCAAAAACTCACCCCCACCGAAATGGTGAGACCGAAGGCTTGCTTGACCTCTTGCCGCAGGCGATGCGCTATTTGTTCCCCGCTGCCGAACAGCCGTTGGCTGCCGGTCACGTCCAGCCAGCATTCATCTATGCCAAAGGGTTCTATTTGGTCGGTATACTTTGCATACACCTGCCGCACCCGGTGGGAATAGGCCACATATTGGTCGTAATGGGGCGGCGCCAGCACCAGCCGGGGGCACAGGCGCAAGGCTTCCGGCACGGTCATGGCGGTTTTAACGCCCGCTTTTTTGGCCAGTTCGTTTTTGGCCAGCACAATGCCGTGGCGCTCTTCCACACTGCCGCACACAGCCATGGGCACCGCCCGCCATTCGGGATGGGAAAGACATTCTACCGAAGCAAAATAATTATTCAAATCGCAATGCAAAATAACCCGTTCTTGTAACATGGTGGCGTATTTCTCCTTAAAAGAACATTTGTTCTTTTAATACTTTACCACCATTTTGCCCCGCTGTCAAGCCCCAAAAAATCGTCTGGCGAAACAAAAAGCCCACCCCCGTGTGACAAACACACGAAGGTGGGGCCGGATGTTAATAAAGCCGGGGGCATCAGCCCTTGCGATACAGCCGCGCGGGGGCTTTGGCTTCGGCCGCCGTGACCCGCAGCACCGCGCCGGGGTGGTTTTGGGTGAATGCGTAGGCCATGTGGGTGAGGGTGCGGTATGCGGCGGGCAGGTCCAGCACCGCCGCCGGTTGGTCGTTCACCCACACGGTAACGGGCGCGGCGGTGAGCGGCAGCACCAGCACGTCCCCCGCTTGCAGGTCGCCGGCATAGCCCTGCTCCCCTTCAAACGTCGCCAAAGGCGTTTGGCCGGCGCAGCCGTCGATCAGCCGGGCCATGGCCGCCATTTGCGCTTCGGTTTGGCGGGCGGTTTGGCGGGCGGCGGCATAGGCCGCTTCCCCCGCGGGCGAAAGGGTTGTAACAGCGCCGCGGCACCCGACGGTTTGCAAACCGGGGCATTCATATTGCCGCAGCAGACCGGCGGTATCCACCGCCGTTACATGGTCTAAATACAGATCCGCCACGTCTTCGGCCGCCAGAGCGGGCCGGGGATCGGGAGCCTGGCAGGTCACGGTCACGTCCCGCAGGGTGACCCGGGCGGCGTGCCGCATATAAAAGGCGGCGGCAGGCGGCGGGCCGATGACCAGACAGGATTCGGGATATTGCTGCACAAAGTCCAGCATTTCGGCGTGGTCCGCCCGGTCGGCCCAGGCGGGCTCTCCCCCGCCGGCGGCGTGCAAATGCACGTCGGTAAAGGTCACATCTTCCAGCCGGCCGCCCGGCAGGCTATACAGCACACAGCCGCAATAGGGCAAATAGGGCCCCACGCCGGGCAGGTGCCGCCGGTCGGTCATGTGGGCGGAAATGTGAGCAAAATGCAGGCGCCGCATAACGCCCAAGGGCGGCCGCACGCTGGTGGAATGGATACTAAACGGATAATGGGTAAGGGTAATAAAGAAGGGGCGCGTGACCTGCTGCATGGTGATGTTGGAAAAAGTAAAATCTTCAAACACCCGTTCTTCGCACAGCTGCAGTTTCAGCCCGTCGTTACTGTCATAAAACACGCAGTCTGACACGGTGATATGGCGGTAGTCCCCCGCCGTTTCGGGGCCAATGCGCACACAGCCCCAAAAGTGGGAACGAATGGTGCAGCCCGTTATGGTAAAGCGCTCGCAGGGTTCTTCGGGCGTGAGCGTTTTAAGGCCGATGCCGTCGTCGCCCGCGTCGATCACGCAGTTGCTGATGGTCACATCCTGCCCGCCGTCGAAATCAATGCCGTCGCCACATCGGGTGCCGGTAGAATCGATGTGCAGGCCCCGAATGACCACATAGCGGCAGGCCAGCAGATAGTTGGTGAAGGAGCCGGGGGCGGTCATGGTCACGTCGGCCAGCAACACGTGTTGGCAATGGGAAAATACCACCAAAAAGGGGTTGCCCGCTTCGGGATCGTCGGGATAAGCGGCGCCCCGGCGGCCGTTAAGAGTGCCGGTGCCGTATACCCCCACGTGGTGGCAGTCTTCGGCCACCACCAGGGAACGGCAGGGATTCACAAGAGAACTGTCGGGGGCGATTTTGGGGTTGATGCGCCAGGCGGCGTCCTTTTTCCAGGCGCAGCCCCGAACGGTGCCGGAATAGTCGGCCCAACGGCGGCTGCCCAAAATCTCGCTGCCGGGCAGCAGTTCCAGATACACATGGCTTTGCAGGCGAATGGTGCCGCTGACGTATTGCCCCGCCGGCACCTGCACCACACCGCCGCCGGCCGCCGCGCAGGCTTCCACCGCCCGGGCAAAGGCCGCCGTGTTATCGGTAACGCCGTCTGCCACGGCGCCAAAACGTGTTACATCTGCTATCATAGCAAAAGCCCCCCTTACATTACGATGGTATGATACCACACCCGCCGGCCAAACGCAAGCAAAAACCGCCCGAAGAACGCTTTCTTCGGGCGGCGGGTACCGTTATGGCATTATTCAAAATCAAAATCCAAATCGAACACTTTAAAAGAATCCAGCTTGCCAACAGCGTATTTGAGGATATCCAGCGCGTCGCGAGCGTCCACTTCGCCGTCGGCGGTCACGTCGGCTGCCGTAGACTGGTCTTCGGTCAATTCGATTTTGCCCACGGCGGCTTTAAGCACCAGCAGGGCGTCCTTGGCGTTGATTTCTTCGTCGCCGTCCAGATCGCCATACACGATATAGTCCGCTTCGCCTTGCAGGGCGCTGTAATAGTCATTGAATTCTTCCAGATGCGAAATGGCTTCGGATACGGCGCTGTCCTCGTCGTCATACCACAGCAGGGTGTTGAGGCGACCGAAGGCTTCTTCGGCTGCCGGCTGCAGAATGAGGGCGAGCGCCAGGGGCGAGGCGGTTTCTAACCGTTCCCAATCAATAACGGACGCCAGGTATTCGTCCATATTTTTGCTCAGTTCGGCTTTGTTATCGTGCACAAAGGTGCGATACATATCCACGGTGCCCCGCAGTTTTTCGATTTGTTCTTCGGTAAGCGCTTCGCGGAAGGGGTTGGGCGCATCCACTTCCGGCTCTTTCTCCGGATCTTCAGCCGGTTCGCCTGTTTCATCATCGGGCATAGGTTCGGGGTCTTGCACCATGAACAGCACCGAATACACGCCGCCGAATTGATAAAAGTTTTCTTCCGTAGCCGTTTCGGGCAGAGAATCGATCAGCGCGCCCATGGATTTGCGCAGCACGTCGACCGCGATAGCCAGAGAATCTTCCTCCGACATATTGTTCATATAATCGATCAGTTCCTGGGAGGGAGTGGGAGCTTCTTCCTGCAGTTTTTGATAGGTGAGCGCACCGTAGGTGATCATGCTGTCCGGATCATTGGGATCGGGTACGGGAGAAGTATAATCGACAATGGCTTCCGCCACAGGCATGAATGCCTGCAGTTCAGCATTGGCGCCGATGTCATACATGGAAGCGACGATCCGTTCGGCCTGTTCTTCCACCGTGCCGCTGGTGTAATCGGGATATGCCGCTTTCAGTGCGCAGGCCGTCAGGTCCCAAAAGCCGTCGAACACTTTGGTTACGCCTTCAATGGCCAGCATTTCTTCTTCGTCCAGTTGGGCCAGGCGATAGATCATATCGTAATACTGTTCCGCGGCAACGCCAAATTCTTCGGCGTCCGGGTCAGTCAAGGTTTCGGTGGCGGGAAGCGCGGCCAGTTCGGCCTGCCAGTCGGTTTCGGCCACTGCCGGCACAACGCCCGCGGTGAGCGTAAGCATAGCCAGCAAAAGAAGCACGCTGATGATTTTTTTCATAGTGATTACCTCATTTCTTGTGAACGCGGCAGCAAACCCGCTGCCATTGTCTGTTTTGTAACGGAACTATTTTACACGGTTTTGCCCTGTTCGTCAATCCCCTTTTCCACATAGGGCAAAAAAAGATCCGTTCGCCGAAGCGAACGGATCGAATATTATGCCGGGATCATTTCATGGTTTCCGCCTTGAATTGGTCGAGCTTCTTCACGGCGAATTTCAGAATATCCAGCGCGTCTTTCGCGTCGATGGCCTGGTCCGCGTTCACGTCGGCAGCCTTCTTTTGTGCATCGGTGATGGTTTCCTTCCCCACGGCGGCTTTGAGCACCAGCAGGGCGTCCTTGGCGTCGATCGCCTGGTCGTTGTTCACGTCGCCGTAACGCACGTTGCCGGGTTGCGGACCGGGGCCGGGGTCGGAGCCTTTCAAGGCTTCCAGCGCTTCTTCGCAAGCCATCAGTTTGGCAAGATCGGTCACCAGCGAACGCTGAGAAAGGCTCAAAGCGTTATAAGCGGCGCGGGCGGCCTGAATGGCTTGTTCGTCTTCCAGCGTTACCTCTTCGGCAGCCGGCAGAGCGGCGATCATTGCGTTCACCTGTTCGGGGGCTTCGGCCAGTTGATTGAGTTTTTCCACCCAGTCAGCCAGTTGGTCGGCGTTGGTCACTTGGGCTTTGTCTTCGTCAGAAAGCGAATCATACTTAGCCTGGATGGCCATAATGGCGTCGCGATCGGCAAGCGTGGGCACGTATTCTTCGTCTTCAAACACAAAGTAGGCGTTATCGTAAATAATGTATTCGCCGGCGTTGCCGTCAAATAAATCAAAAAAACGAATGGTGATCTGGCAAACGGGGTCCAGTTCGCCCGGATCGCCGATGGGCAGTGAAATGCGGTTCCATTCCCCCACCTTGCAGGCTTCGAATTGGTCTGCCCATCTCAGGGTGTAAACGGTATTTTCGTCGAGGCTGTTGGAACGGGCGCTTTGGAATTTTACGTTGGCAAAGGGGTTTTCGCCCGGTTTTATCGTAATACCTTCAGACAAATACAGATCGAATTCAAAGGATTTATAAGCTTCAATATAATAAGTGTCGGTGGTACGCAGGAAAATAGGCACGTCGCATCTGGCGTCCCGTTTTTTGGTGAATTTAACAGCGCCTTCACCTTCCGTAAATTCGCCCTCTGCGTCGGTGATCGTCATGTTCAACGCGCCGCTGTTGGGGTTGGCTACAATCTCTAACGGATTGCCGCCGGCGTCTACAATGTGGACATCGCAGTTGTTGAACATTTCTTCCGTGCAAATTTGTGCATTGATCGCGTCAATCACGTCTTGCGGCGTTACGGCGTCTTCCGCCAGTGCCACACAGCCGCCCATAGCCAGCAATGCGCAAACCAGCAGCAAACTGATGATCCGTTTCATAATAAAAGCACCTCTTTCATAAAACAAAGTCAAATTGCCGTTTAACACCAACGGCTGGTTTTATTATAAACAATAAAAAGGGGCTTGTCAATGATTATTAAACAAAAAAACCGGCCGTGCAGGCGAACGGCCGGTTGCTTAACAGCGCCTTATAGGGTGGCTTGTTTTGGTTTGGCGGAACGGCGGCGCCGCCGGCGACGGTGGCCGGGAGCGGGCGCTTCGATTTGAGTGAGACTGCGTTTGACCGACACACTGTCAAACAGTTTATACACCTGCACATGGCCCACATAACACCGCTGACAGTGGGGACACACAAACGTGCTTTCCAACCCTTTGCTCTTTTTTTGGAAGGATCGCTTGCGCTGCAGCGGCGTGCCACATTGCAGGCAATCGAAAGTCAGATCCTCCGGCTGGATATGCGGGCTTTGGGGATCGGTGACGAAAAAGGGCTTAAAGCACAGCCGCTCGTAAAAACTCGGGTGGCGGGCGTCGGAACTCATGGCCAGCAGTTTTTCTTTGTTATAGCACTTGGCCAGCACCCGGGCGCTTAACAAACTGTCGCCTTTGGCACGGTGCAGGTCGATATCCTGCGACGGCACCTGCAGCAGTTCGGCTGCCGCCGAAAGCCCCAGCTGGTTGCCCCCCTGCCATTGCAGTTGGGTTTGCACATATTTTTGCAGGTCGGCATAACGCTGCAAAAAAGGAATGGCGGAATCGCCCAAAAAGCACCGGCAATTATCCATAAGGGTATACAGGTCGGTTGTGCTCCAGGTCAAAATAAGGGCGTTGTGCCCCGCCCAGCGGGTAAAGGATTTGACCACTTCGGCAAAGCTGTGCCCATTTTGCCGGAGCTGTTCATTGCTGATGTGGGTAAGCTGCTTAACCGAGCCCCGCAGTTTTTGGGATACCTGCGCCCGCACGAACATTTGAAATTCGTCTGTCACCCGCAGGCGTTCATCCAACTTAACGGCGCCGAATTCAATGATCTCGTTCAAAAAGCGCTGTTCCTTGCGGTAATAGGCGGTGTTCCATTCCAGGTCTAAAATTACAATCTTCATAGGCCTACTTTCTCGCCGCCGCTTTCAGGCGCTGTTCTTTGTTTAAAATGGCCTTGCGCAGCCGCAAAGAGCCGGGCGTGACCTCTAAATACTCGTCGTCTTTCAAAAATTCCAGGCATTGTTCCAAACTGAACACCACCGGCGGGGTAAGGCGCAAAGCGTCGTCTGACCCGGAAGCGCGGGTGTTGGTGAGGTGCTTTTTTTTGCACACGTTGCACACAATGTCTTCCGCCTTGGGACTTTCGCCCACGATCATGCCTTCATACACCGGCACGCCGGGCCCCACGAACAGACGGCCCCGGTCCTGGGTGTTGAACAGGCCGTAAGCGCAGGTCTCCCCATCTTCAAACACAATAATGGAACCGGTTTGCCGGTCTTCCACGTCGCCCTTATAAGGTTCATAGTCATAAAACACATGGCTCATGATGCCGTTGCCGTTGGTGGCGGTGAGGAATTGGGAGCGATAGCCCATTAAACAGCGGGCAGGGATGTGGAATTCGATGTGGGTGCTGCCCCCCTCCCGGGTGGTCATATCAATGAGTTCCGCTTTGCGGGTGCCCAGTTTTTCCATAACGGCGCCCACGTATTCTTCCGGCACTTCCACCATAAGCAGTTCTATGGGTTCCAGCAAATGGCCGGCTTCGTCCCGCTTATAGATCACCTTGGGCCGGGAAACGGCAAATTCATACCCCTGGCGGCGCATGGTTTCCATTAAAATGGAAAGATGCAGTTCCCCCCGGCCGGACACCCGGAAAGTATCGGCCGAATCGGTTTCTTCCACCCGCAGGCTCACATTGGTTTGCACTTCTTTAAACAGCCGGTCCCGCAGGTTGCGGGAGGTGACGTATTTGCCGTCTTGCCCGGCAAAGGGCGAATCGTTCACCATAAAGTTCACGGTAACGGTGGGCTCGTCTATTTTCACAAAGGGCAGCGGGTCGGGATGTTCCGCGTCGCACACCGTATCGCCAATGCCCAGTTCTTTAATGCCTGCAATGGCGATCAGGTCGCCGGGGCGGGCCGATTCGGTCTCTACCCGGCCCAGGCCTTCAAAGGTATACAGTTTTACCACTTTGGCGCGGGTTTCGGTGCCGTCGGTATGGCATATCACAATGGGCTCGCCGGTGCGTATTACGCCCCGTTCCACACGGCCCACGCCGATGCGACCCACGTAATCGTCCGCGTCGATATTGGAAACCAGCAGCTGCAGCGGGCCGTCTTCATCGCAGTCGGGGGCGGGCACATGCTGCAAAATGGTTTCAAACAGGGGTCGCAGGTCGTCGGTCATCTCGTCGGGCGTATAGCCGCTGGTGCCGTCCCGGCCGGAGGCGTATACCACCGGAAATTCCAACTGGTCGTCGTCGGCACCCAGTTCAATAAACAGGTCCAGCGTTTCGTCCAGCACTTCAGCCGGACGGGCGGTGGGGCGGTCGACCTTATTGACCACCACAATGGCTTTTTTGCCCAGGCCCAAGGCTTTTTTAAGCACAAACCGGGTTTGGGGCATGCAGCCTTCAAAGGCGTCCACCAGCAGCACCACGCCGTCTACCATCATTAAAATGCGTTCCACCTCGCCGCCGAAATCGGCATGGCCGGGGGTGTCCACAATGTTGATTTTAACGCCGTTGTAATACACGCCGGTGTTTTTGGATAAAATGGTGATACCCCGCTCCCGTTCCAGGTCGCCGGAGTCCATCACCCGTTCGGCCACCTGCTCGTTATCGCGAAAAATACCGCTTTGTTTGAGCATTTGGTCCACCAGGGTGGTTTTGCCGTGGTCTACGTGGGCAATAATAGCAATGTTGCGAATATCGTTTCGTTTGGTCACATGGGTTCCTTCTTACACAAATAGAATAATAACTTATTTATTATACCGCACCGCAAAGCGAGTTGCAAGCACTTTTTACGCGTTCACGTCGGCAACGGCGATCACATCCCGAAACACGGCGGTGTGCACCGGGGTGACCCGCCGGTCTTCGTGCATGCTGCCGAAAAACCAATGTTTGAAGGCACAGGACCGGTTGAGCTGTTCCAGATAGCCGTTGAGCTTATTGGTGCGGTCGGCTTCGCCGTGGCGCAGCAACATAGAAGATTTGACCAGCGAAGGGGGTTCGTGGGTGAGGATGTAGTCCACTTTGCACTGGGCTTCGTCGATATTTTCAGCCCCTTCGGACATTTCTTCCGGCGCGGGCATTTCTTCCCGCCACCAGGAAACATGTTCGGTGCGCATATCCCGGTCGGGGCTTTCGCCGCCGCCGAAGGTAAAATAGGTTTGCCCTTCAATGGTGAATATCTGTCCCCGCATCAGATGGAACAGATTGCCCGATACCCGGTGTACCCGGCCGCCGTTCCACACGGTCATGCGGCAGGCGTTGAGCAGGTCGTAGTTTTCGTGGGTGCCGTCTAAAAAGGCCACGGTGTATTTGCGGCTGCCCAGATAGGCCAGCAGCTTTTTCTCTTTGGGGCTGTCGTTCCACACAAAGCCGAAATCGCCGCACACGATCAGGGTATCCCCTTCTTTCAGCTTGCGCAGGGCTTTTTCGTTCAGGCGCTGTTCTTCTCCATGCATATCGCCGGTGATATAGACCATATTTTTCCCGCCTTTTATAAATTTCTCTTTTCTTCGGGCCGGTTTGGTGGTATACTGAAAGCAGACCGATTCGACAAGACCGGTCACGATTCGACCCGTATAGGGTTATTTTATCACACTTTAAGGGTTTTGGCTATGAAAAAATGTATTATTTCCATATTTTTAGTATTGCTGCTGGCTTGCACCCCTCTGGCGGGGCTGGAAGCGGTGGCTTACACCTTGCCTGTGGGCACCGAACTGCACGCGCAATCGGTGTATATGGTCAATATTGAAACCGGCACGGTGGTGTTTGAACACAACCCCACCCTGCGCACCTATCCCGCTTCTATTACAAAACTGATGACCGCCCTGGTGGTGCTGGACCGTGTGCCCGACCTGAAACAGAGCGTGACGGTATACGACGGTGTGGTGGACGATCTGCTGGGCACCGGCGCGGCGGTGGCGGGGCTGAAGGCCGGCGAGCAGGTAACCTATGAACAGCTGCTGGCCTGTTTGCTGATCCCCTCCGCCTGCGACGCGGCCAACGCCCTGGCCGTGGCGGCCTGCGGGTCCATTCCCCGCTGTGTGGCTTATATGAACCAAAAAGCGCAGGAACTGGGCATGACCGACACGGTGTATGTAAACGCCCACGGGCTGCACGACCCGGGCCAATACACCACGGCGATTGATCTTTACGCTTTGGCTATGGAAGTGCTGAAACACCCGGTGCTGACCGAACTGTGCCGGCAATATGAATACACCATGCCCGCCACCAACGTTAGCGACGAGCGCAGCTTTGCCACCACCAATTACATGATCAACCCCACTTCCAGCTGGTATTACAAACGGGTGCAGGGGTTAAAAACCGGCTATACCGACGCGGCGGGCCGCAACCTGCTTTCGTTAGCCGAAAAGGACGGCCAGCGGTATATCACGGTAGTGCTGGGCTGCCCGGCTGAAACCCTGCACGGCTACCAGGTGCACCATGAATTTGACGATACCGACATGCTGCTGCGGTGGGCGTTTACCAAGTTGGATTACCTTTCGGCCGTGAGCGCCGACACCCCGGTGGACGAGGTGAAGGTGACGCTGAGCGCCACAAGCGACCATGTGATCGCCGTGCCGTCGGAAGATTTTTACGCCATTGTACCCATTGACGCCGCCGACAGCGTGCTGATTGAACCCCACCTGACCGTGACCGAACTGGAAGCGCCCGTGCATAAAGGGGACGTGCTGGGCACCGCCACCGTGACCTGCGCGGGTGAAGAGATAGGCACCATTGAACTGGTGGCCCAGCAAACCCTGGAACGCAGCACCTTTTTGTGGATCAAAGACCGGGTGCTGCGGGTGATTACCTCCCCCACTTTTATTGCGGTGTTTGTAATTCTCCTGCTGGCCATTGCCGGGTTTGTGATTTGGAACATTCAAGTAAACACCAAACGCCGCCGGCTGTGGAATTCCAAAGCCCGCAAGCGGTAAATAAACAAAAAAAGAAAGGGGACCGGATATTCGGCGCGGCGTGATAAGGATGTTTTTTGATATGCCTATGCCGCGCCGAAATGAATTGCGCCTGTCGGCGCGTGAATTGACCTTC
>CADBNN010000081.1 GCA_902796075.1 Oscillospiraceae bacterium
CAATTCATGCCGTCAGGCAATTCACGCGCCGTCAGGCGCAATTCATTGTCGAGACAGTAAACATACTGTCTCGACATGTCCCGTTCGCGGAAACAAATCAACGGCGGTGGCGCGTTGGGTCGCATAGCCGAATGTGGCTAAAACAGCCAGATCGCGCGCCAACGTAGCGGGATCGCAAGAAATATAGACAAGCCGTTCGGGGCAAAAATCCTTGGCAACCGTTTGCAGCAGCGCCGGTTCGCACCCTTTGCGGGGCGGGTCTAAAAACACCACGTTGGGGTGAACGCCCTGCCCGGCCAATTCCCGCGCCGCCTGTGCCGCGTCTGCGCAATAAAAGGCGGCGTGTTTCACACCGGCGCGGCGAGCATTGAGCGTTGCGTTTTCAACCGCCTGCGGTACGATTTCCACCCCAACAAGCCGGCCGGCGCCCTTGGCGGCGCACAAGCCCACAGCCCCCATGCCGCAATACAGATCCAGTACCGTATCCTGCGGACCCACATTGGCATACGCGGCCGCCCGTTCAAACAAGCGCTGTGCCGCGGCTGGATTGACTTGATAAAACGTATGGGGCGACAAGTCAAAATCAACGCCCATAAGCGTATCCCGAATGGTGGGCGCACCGTACAAACACTGCGTGTCCTCCCCCAAAATCACATTGGTGGCAGCAAGGTTGCGATTGAGCAAAATGCCCGTTATATCAGGGCAAGCACGGGTAAAATGTTGGATCATCAAGTCCTGCCGAGGCACGGTTTGGCCGTTTATTACCACCACAGCCTGCGTTTGACCCGTAGCAAAGCCGGTGCGCAAATACAAATGCCGCACCAGGCCTTTACCGGTTGTTTCGTCATAAATCGAAACGTCTGTTTCAAGCAAATAGTCTAAAAACGCGTCACACAGCGCGCCAAACACCGGCGGCTGCAGCGGGCAATGCCGCGCGTCCACCACCCGGTGACTGCGGGGCGCATAAAAGCCCAGCACCGGTTGGCCGTCGGCATTGCGTCCCACGGGATATTGCGCTTTATTGCGATACCCCTGCGTTACAGGCGACGGGATCATTTCTTCCACCGTCAGCGTCAGCCCGCCAATGCGCCGCAGGCAATCGTCCACCCGCTTGCGCTTAAAGTCACATTCGGCCTCATAGGTCATATGGCGAAACGCACACCCGCCGCAGCGGCCGTAGCAGGGGCAGTCCGGTTCGATCCGACAGCGTGCCGGCGACAGGATCTTTTCCGGCTTTGCCACCCCGTAAGAACGGGTGAGTTTGATGATTTTCGCTCTTACCCGGTCGCCCGGCGCGGTGTGCGGTACAAACACCGCCAGCCCATCTATGCGGCCCACACCGCTGCCCTCGGCTGTTACGTCCTCTATATACAGTTCAACCGTATCATTCTTCTTCATACACACGACTCCTGATCAGGTCCCCCACCTGCAGGGCGTGAGGACAGTCTACCCAAACCCGCTGCATGGCGTGGGGCGCGGATTCCATCGGCTGGCCGTCACAATCGGTAATGTGTTCGGCGCAAAAAGCCAAACCAACAGCATGGGGCGAAACCACTTCCAGCCGGTCGCCGACCGAAAACTTGCCGCGCTGTTCCACCAATATCCGGCCGGGACGTGTTTCCACCACCGTGCCCACAAACACGCATTCCCGGATATAGGGCAATTCCGGATCCGGTTTATACCGTTCCAGTCCGCCAAAGTAAAAACCATCACAATAGGGCCGGTGGCTCACCGCGTTCAGTTCCCGCCGCAAAACGTCCAGCGGGGCGGTCCCGTCTATCCGCCGGCGATACGCATTTACGACCGTCGCCACATAATACGGCGTTTTCATGCGCCCTTCAATTTTGAATGAAGCGATGCCTGCGTCGGTCAGTTGGTCTAAAAAATCCAAACAGTTCAAATCCCGCGAACTCAAAATATTGGTGCCGCGTTCCGTTTCTTCCACCGCAAAAAACTCGCCTGGCCGCTTTTGTTCCATCAAATGATAGCCCCAGCGGCAGGGTTGGGTGCATTCGCCCCGGTTGCCGCTGCGCCCGGTGAGCATACTGCTAATGAAGCACCGGCCGGAATAGGCCATACACATGGCGCCGTGCACAAACGCTTCCAGTTCCAATTCGTCCGGCAAATGCCGCCGCATTGTTTTAATATCCTCAAGCGTCATTTCCCTCGCCAGCACAATGCGACTGGCACCCAAATCGGCATAAGTCAAAGCGGCCTGCGCGTTTTGGCAGTTGGCCTGTGTGCTTACGTGAATGGGCAGATCGGGCGCCGTGCGTCTAATCAGCGATAGCGCACCCAAGTCGGAAACGATCACGCCATGCACGCCGATGTCCGCCAAAAACCGGGCGTATTCCGCCAGCGGAGCCAGTTCGTCGTCTTTCACAACGCTGTTCACCGTAACATACAGTTTTTTGCCTGCCTGCCGGCAAACGTTCACCGCCTCGGTCAACTGTTGCCGGTCAAAACCGGCAGATGCGGCCCGCAGCTGCAGCAACGGCCCGCCCACATACACCGCGTCGGCGCCAAAACGCAAAGCGGTTTGCAGGCATTCCATGTCCCCTGCCGGGGCTAACAATTCAGGTTTTTTGGTCATAACCGACCTCTTTCTTTACAGCAAAGGCTTATCATAATGCCCGGCGGTGCGGGCAAAATCCGGCGCTTGCCGGGCGGCGTGAAGCGCCGCAACGTGTCCGCATTGAGCAGGTGTTTCATTGGTAAACTGCAGCATTTCAAAATCCACTGCAAGCGGCGCAAAATCGGCGATATACAACGGCACGGGATTATATAGCGACGTGTACTGCCGCTCGTCGCACATTACGGCCCAGGTCACGCCCTTTCGGTCCGTCAAAGTGCCGGCACCGGGGCACATGCCGCAACCGCCCGGGCTTTTAAGCGGACAAGCCCGCATGCGCATGACCGGCAGATGACCATACACCACGGCGCCGCGCGGCAGCACGCCACCCAACTTGTTGCAACCGGCGGCGGACAGTTCTGTGGAAACAACGCAATCGGCAAGGCCCATTTCGGCATATTCCGCCAAAGCCACAGTATTAAAAACGTTGAGGCCCGCCCCGCCGCTGATTTGAAAGCCAAGGGCTTTTGCCGGCGCGATCGCGCCGATATTTTGCACCTGCACGCCGGTTACGCCGGCGTTATGCAGATCCTTCAACAAGTCGGCAAGCGCGGCGTCATGAAACGATAACGCCGGTAACGCGGCAAACAAGCGCGCGCCGTATGCGGCGGCGTGAGCCGGCTCTTTCAAAATCGCGCGGGCCGGCATATACAGCCGGTCGACGCCCGGCAAAGCCCGGGCCTGCTCCCAAGTGCGCACGGTCGCATAAGTTTGGCGCGGGCCGGTCGCGTGCGGGGCAAACGACAGCGGCGGCCATTCGCGCACCGGACGGCGACGCATGGCAAGCCGGCGTTCTGTCAACGCTTCCAGTCCCCGCCGCCGCAAATCTTTCAACGCCGGGATCGGAAGGATCAAGCCCTCGTCCAGTTCGCACGTGAGCTCCTGCGGCGCATAAGGCGTGCCGCCGCAGCGGAACAAACAATCTTCGGCAAAAGCCTGCGTAAGCGGCCGGTTCAAAGCCTTCGCGGGCGTTTCACCCCGCACGGTAACACTAACGCCTTCGGCGGTCAAAGTTAAGCTTGCCGGCTGTTGGCCTTGCACACACAAATGCATATGCACCGGTACCCGCTGGCGTTCCGCCCGATATAGCGCCGCCAACGCCGGCAATGCCGCGGCTGTGTTTTCGGTATCCTTTTTGGTGCGATGGCCAAACATGGAATCGTCCCGTTTGCCGGTCAAATAGCCGTCGGTGAACCCATCGCGGGAAAAAACTGCCTGCAAGGTTTCCAAGTCGGGCTTTTGCCCCTGCAAGGCGGCCCGCACAGCCGTAACGGCCGCAGCCGCATATTCGGGCCGTTTCATGCGCCCTTCGATTTTGAAGGCGTTCACCCCGGCGGCTTGTAATTGCGCCAAATGCGGTATATAGCTCATATCTTTCAGCGAAAGGGCGTAATGCTGTTCGCCGCGTCGAAAATCCAGCCGGCAGGGCTGAGCGCACAAACCCCGGTTGCCGCTGCGATCGCCCAGAGCCGAAGACAGCCCGCAGCAGCCGGAAACGCACATGCACAGCGCGCCGTGCACAAACACTTCCAGTTCTATTTCGGTAGCGGCCCGTATCGTTTCAATTTCACGCAGGCTCAATTCCCGAGCCAGCACCACGCGTTGAAAGCCCAAACTCTCCAGGGCTTTCACGCCCGCCGCGTTATGCACGGTCATTTGGGTAGAAGCGTGCAGCGGCAGTTCCGGGCAAATATCCTTTGCCAGCCGCGCCGCCGCCAAATCCTGCACGATCAACCCGTCTCCGCCGGCGGCAGCCACTTCTTGTATCAGCGCGGCAACCGCGGGCAATTCCGCGTCACGCAGCAATATGTTCAAAGCCGCCGTTGCCTTAACGCCCCGTTGGTGGCAATAGTCGATCACCTCTGCGGGCGGCGGCAGTTCACCGGCATTGCGGCGGGCGTTAAATGGGCCGCAGCCGAAATACACCCGGTCTGCGCCGCTGCGCACAGAAGCTTGCAGTTGTTCCCGGCTGCCGGCCGGCGCCATGATCTCACACACAGAGACCACTCCCATTATAATATTTATCTTATTATACCATAGCAGCATTTGGTTTTCCATACATTTCATGCAAGAGTATGTGTTTTTTGCCTATTTTTTCTTGCTATTTCACCCTGTTTCGTGGTATTATGATAAAAATCATTGGCAAATACAAGGGGAATGTTTCAAAATGATCAAAAAATTGTTTCGGCAAATGCTGCTGACGCAAGTCATGTCAGCCATGACGGTTATGATCTGTATGCTGATCGACAGCATTATGATCGGCCGTTTTTTAGGTGTTAATTCTATGACGGCTTACGGCCTTGCAAGCCCGGTTTTAATGGTGTTTGCCGCTTTGGGCAGTATGCTTTCCGCCGGCATTCAGGTACAGTGCGGCAAAACCATGGGCGTTGGCGACCGGGAAGCCACCGATTCCTGCTTTTCGGTTTCGGTATTTGCGGCAGCCTGCATTTCCGTGATCGGCCTCGCCTTGGTTTTGCTCTTCACCAGCCCTATTGCCACGCTGCTTGGCGCCGGCCCCGCCACGGCGGACAATGAAGTGCATCAACTCACGGTAAACTACCTGCGCGGCTTTATCATCGGCGCGCCCGCCTTTATTTTTGCGCAGATCATGGTGCCTTATATGCAAATGTCCGGCAACCGCACCCGCCTGGTGGTTGCGGTAGGCGTTATGACAATCGGCGACGTGGTGTTTGACCTGCTGAACGTGTTTGTTGTAAAAGCCGGCATGTTCGGTATGGGGCTTGCTTCCAGCTTAAGCTACTATATCGCCTTCTTCATCGGCGTGGTTTATTTCTTCAAGAAGAAATGCATGTTCCATTTTCATTGGCGGGGTGTGCAGCGCAAGACCACCGGCAAAATCGTTACCTACGGCATGCCCACCATTATCAACCAGGTCAGTCTGGTGCTCATGGTCTTTTTGTTCAACCAGATCTTGCTGAGCGTTTCCGGCAACACGGCAGTGGCGGCTTATTCCGTTATTTCCACCGTGGGCAATATCTGTTATTCCTTCTGTTTCGGCATCGGCTCGGTCGCGCTTATGCTGTCCAGCATTTTCTATACCGACGAAGACCGCTCTTCCCTGCGGGTGCTGGTAAAGACGATGTCCTACTTTTCCGTATTGTTGTGCGGCATTGTTACCATCGCCGCCGTTTTGCTGGCCTCGCCGCTGGTCGGGCTTTTCTTGACCGACGATCCCTCCGCCAAAGAAATGGCAGTTTTGGGTTTGCGGTTGTTCTCTCTCAGTTTGATCCCCAGCGCTCTCAACACTTCGTTTAAGAACTATTACCAGGGGATCAATCGCACGGGTTATACCCATATGATCTCGATTTTACAAAGCCTTGTTTTCTCCGTTGCTTTCGCCTTTATTCTCAGCCGTTTTTTGGCCGCGACCGGCGTTTGGCTGGCGTTTTTGTGCGCGGAAGTCAGCACCCTGTTGGTGATCGCCGTTTTGATATGGTCCAAAAACAAACAGATCACTTTATCTTCCAATGCGTTTGCGTTTTTGCCAGCAGATTTCGGCGCCAGCGAAAAAGATTGCTTTGAAATGACGATCAAAGATCAAAACGACGTGGTGATCGCTTCTCAGCAAGCAGACGACTTCTGCAAGCAACACGGAGAAAACGCCAAAAACAGTATGATGATCGCCCTGTGTATCGAAGAAATGGTCAATAACATTGTGGAACACGGCTTTGAAAAAGACAACAAATCGCACAATGTTGACGTGCGCCTGGTAATAAAACCGCAGCGCCGTGTGATTCGCATCCGTGACAACTGCGTGAACTTTGACCCGGTAGAATACATGAAATTGCACGAAGCCGATGATCCTACTTCCCACATAGGCATCCGCATGGTCATGAAAATGGTGACCGAAGCCAATTACGTAAACTCGTTGGGACTGAACAACTTAACGCTCGTGCTGTAAGCAAAACAAACGGAACGATCCTGCCGAAACGGCGGGATCGTTTATTCTTTGCAAAACCGAATCTCGTTTCGAATCCCCTTTGGCCAAAACAAAAAGCACCCTTGCGGGTGCTTTTGTTTTGTGTAAGACGTGCAATAAGGTACGAAACGATAGAAAGAAAAGCGAAAAGGCACGCGCCGCCCTGCCGGTTGCCTCTGCAAGCCGGAAGTTATAGATTTCTTATCACCATCACAACTTCTTCGTTCTGATACTCAATCTCAAACCCATTCTTCAGAAATAATTTATAAGATGGATTATCGGCAGCGATATCATCATGAAGCACAGAAATGCCATTGTTTTTTGCAGCTATACATAATTGCTGCAGTGCATCCGTTCCGTATCCGCGTTTACGATATTGAGCGAGAACAACAACATCACAGATATAAATATCTCGGAATTTATCATAGTGATATGCGATTTCTCCGACATATTCATTCTCCGGATTCATCAGATAACGATAATACCGATCATCTCTAGGATTCCTCACCCAGGATTCATACCAGGATTCCCACGCATCCTCGGGAAATGGGATCGTGCCGCCCCACCTGGCGTTATAAGACATG
>CADBNN010000082.1 GCA_902796075.1 Oscillospiraceae bacterium
AGAACCTGGCGGTTGGGACAGTTATTTCCCCCTGGTTTCGGAAAACACTTCGCCCTTTACCGTGAACCCCAAAAACACTGGTTATGTGGTCAGCGGCTCTTATGCTTCCTATCAGCAGGCGTCTGGTGACGTGCGTGTTAGTAGGTATCCTATGGATAGTTTGAGCGCTTCGTATTACAACCGTGGTGCTATAACAAGTTATACTGCTGCCAACGCGCGTTATATGGAAATTTTGACCCGCACCTATTTGTCTAACGGCTTAAAGCTGGTACAAGATACGTATAACGCTAACCATACTACCGGTTTTAGCAATGGCTTAAGTGGTTATGCTTCTACCAAAACAACCCCGTCATCTTTGGGCTTGAAAAAATATGACGCTGCCCGCGAACAGCTGCATGAAACATTTTTAAGTGACCCGAGTTATATCTATGGCATGCACTTCATGGACTCTGTTATCAGCATGGACCACTTGATCACCGCGCCGCAAGTCACCATCAACGAGCAGACCTACTATAATTACGAACTGCCCGAAGACAGTATCGACTTCCGTCTTCGCACAAAGGGTTATATCAACTTCTTTGCCGGTACGTATTATACCAATAACGCAAGTTTCTTCTCGCTGTATCAGATTCATCGTGACGATAACAATAAAATCACGTCGATCAAACGAATAGAAAAAATCTACGGCGATCCTACAGCAGAAAAGAAACCCTATATTTACAAGTTTGAAAATGAGGCGACGCCCACGCTGCCTGCTGGCTATGTGGAAATGTTTGATACGAATTGGATCGAACATCCCACCATGGTGGACAATGCCGTTTACTATTACGAAGTGCCGGTCAACGCGGGCGAATATGCCTTGGGTTCGGTAGATGGAAGTTATGGCGCCTACCTGTTCTACCTCGACATCGGCACCAGCGCGGCGGACCACAGCTCGGTGCTGGGCACCATCGACTTTGTGTATGATAACCTGGCCGATAAGATCGTGGTGGTGCCGGACGTGAACGAAACCGATACGTCGATGAACTACTACGTGCCCTCTATGAGCGTGCTGTTCAGCAAAAACACCGACGAAAACAACACGGTGGACATTGACCGGTTTACCCTGAACGTGACCCGTACCATTGCGTCGGTGAACGATACCGCCGCCACTATGAACGTGACCTACGGCGGCGACGACGCCGAGCATATGACGGCCATTAAGCAGGTCAATAATATGGGCGACGCCATTGTGCTTACGCCCTGACCGGCTCATTTCACGGTTTTTCACCGCCTATTTTGCCGTTTTTTGTAATTTTTGCTTGACATAAAGTCGTTTTCCTATTATATTTATTGTGTATATTTGTGCTTTAAATCCAGGTTTGTTTCATTGCAAAAACACAAGTTACAAGGAAATCTGATAAAGGGGTAACAAATATGAAAGAAGGCACTTCTACCGCTAAAAAGGTGTTTGTCACCATCGGTAACGTCATCATCTGGCTGTTTGTCATTTTTGCGGCGGTCATTACCATTTTGGTCATTGCCGCCCAATCCAGCGCAGATGGGATTCCGTCTATCGGCGGCAACGCGATCCTCACCGTGCAAACGCCCTCCATGGGGAAGACGTTCAGCGTGGGGGACATCATTATCGGGCATAAGCTTACGCCGGAAGAGATCAGCGAACTGAAGGTCGGCGACATTATTACATATGACGCCGGCGATCTGGACGGCGATAACCGGCGCGACCTCAACTCCCACCGTATTATCGAGATCGTGCAGGAAGACGGCGTGACCAAATACCTGACCAAGGGCGACGGCAACCAATTTGCAGACGCAACCCCGGTGGAAGCCGATAATATCATCTGCCGCTGGGATGAGGGAAAAAGCCCCCGCATCAAAGGCCTTGGCAAGGTTCTCAATTTCTTGCAGCAGCCCACCGGCTTTTTGGTGGCCATCGTGCTGCCGCTGGTGCTGTTCTTCCTGTTTGAGCTGATCATGTTCATCCGCAAGTTCGTGCAGCTTAAAAATGCCGACAAGCGGCAGATCACCGCGGAAGATGAAGAACTGATCCGGCAAAAGGCGATCGAAGAATACATTCGTTCCCAGCAGGGCGAAGCCCCCAAACCCGAAGCCCCGGCACCTGTGGAAGAAGCGCCCGTTGCAGAAGCCCCCGCCGAACAAGCGGCCGAAGCACCCGCGGAAGAACCTGCGGAAGAGGCGGCTGAAGAAGCGGCCGAAGCACCCGTGGAAGAACCTGCGGAAGAGGCGGCTGAAGAATCCGCTGAAGAACCGGCGGAATAACCCTCAAATCGATACGTTTGCGCCGCAGCGGGGCATTCCGGTCCCGTTGCGGCAGGCTTGTGTTTTATTACGGTTTTTTTATTTATTTCTCTATAAAGGATTTTGTCTATGGACGCTTTTATGAATTGGTTTTTCGCCTTTATGACCAGTTGGCTGGAGGCGATCTGGAACGGTATTTCCAGCATGTTCAGCGCGATCGCTTTTATTTTTAATTTTCCGGTGCTGTTCGACCAGCTTTCCCGGTATAAAAACGATTTTAACGTGCTGGGCTGGATCTTGTGCGGCCTTACGGTGCTGTTGGTTTACGGCGCCTTTGTTGCGCTTGTGTTTTTGATCACTCTGGTCATCCGCAAATACATCCGCTTCCGCCGCACGCTGGTGGGCAACGAAGACCTGTTGGAAGAAATTGCCGACCTGCACCGCGACGTGGTGCGCCTCACGGCCGAAAAAGAGCGTATTATTGCTATGAAACTGGATCCTTCCGGCGTTACCTACGATCAACTGCGCGCCATGTTTGAAGCGGAAAATCCCGCTATGGAAGGCTTACCCGCCAATGCCGAAGGCGGCGAACAAACCGAAGAAGGGGAAGGGGATGGCAAGCAAGCCATGGTGCCGGCCGAAGACAAGCGGTTTTTCCGTTTGTCGGCGGTGGACGACAAGTATGCCTACTATGTGCCGCCGCAATACGACCGCACCATGTCGCTGCAAGAATTGTGCGACGATATTCGCAATTTTGCCTGCTCCCGCTCCAAACTGTATTATGAAATCAAGATCATCCGCCTTATGATCGCCGGCCTTGCTTCCACCAAACTCATTCTGCTGCAAGGTATTTCCGGTACCGGTAAAACTTCGCTGCCCTATATGATGGGCAAATATTTCCAAAACGACGCTACCATCGCATCGGTCCAGCCGTCCTGGCGTGACCGTACCGAACTGTTCGGCTATTTCAATGAGTTTACCAAAAAATTCAACGAAACCGAAGTGCTCAAGCGCATTTATGAAGCGTCTTATAACGACGATATCAACGTGATCATTCTGGACGAAATGAACATCGCCCGTGTGGAATATTACTTTGCCGAAATGCTTTCCATTTTGGAAATGCCCAACCCGGAAGAATGGAAGATCGAACTGGTGCCCTCTTCCTGGCCCAACGACCCCGCCCATCTGCCGGACGGCAAATTGCAGATCCCCCAAAACGTGTGGTACATCGGCACCGCCAATAACGACGACTCCACCTTCGCCGTGTCCGATAAGGTTTACGACCGCGCGCTGGTCATCAATCTGGACAGCAAGGGCATTCCCTTTGAGGCCCCCGATACCAAACCCAAGTTTATCAGCTATTCGTATGTTGAAGAGTTGTATAACAAGGCGGTAGAAGAACACCCCGTAAGTGACGAAATGCTGCAAAACATCAGCCGTCTTGATTTGTATGTGATCGAAAAATTCCGCATCGCGTTCGGTAACCGTATCATGAAGCAGCTCAAGGTGTTCGTACCCGTTTACGTCGCCTGCGGCGGCACCGAACTGGAAGGTATCGACTACATTCTGGCCACCAAGGTGTTCCGTAAGTTCGAAGGCCTCAACCTGTCCCTCATCCGGGATGAGATCCGCGGCCTGATCCTGTTTATGGATAACCTGTTCGGCAAGGGCGAAATGAAAGAATGCATTGAATATCTGCAGCGCCTGCAGAAGATGATGTATTGATCCTTTTTTCTTAAAACCGCCACAAAGAGGTGAACAGCATGGCAGAAGCCACCGGCGGCATCCCATCCCAAAACGGCAGTACCTTCCGCCGTGTGTATGAGGATACCACCTATTTTATTGACGGCATTGTGCAGGAATACGGCGTTTTTCCCGCTATCCTTGAAATGATGCGGGACGGCAATGCTTCCATTGAACTGAAAAAACGGTATTTACTGCGGGCTATCGACGAAACCTGGGTAAATATCATCGAAGATACGCTGCCCGCGCTGGATACCATCATTCGCACCCCCTCCCGGTATATCGAAACCAGGGAAGAAGTGCTGCCCATCGAACTGTCACGCAACATTTCGGTGCGTTCGCTGCAGCATCTTTGCCAGCATACCAACCTGATCTCTAAAATAGAAGGAGACCAGATCACCCCTTCCAAGATCCTTAACGAATTCCGGGAAGAAACCATCCAAACCTACGAAAACAAGTTCATCAACACCCTCATCAACCGGCTTTACGCCTTTGTCAACCGCCGGTATGAGATCGCCCGCAGCGCCGGGCAGGATGAAAAAACCACCCGTCTTGAATTCAAAGAAGACTTTAACCACGAAAAAGTCAAGGTCAACATGCATTTCAGCGTGGAAATCTCCGAATCGGCCGACGACGAATCTGACCGGGTGGAGCGCAACTATACCACCACAACCGACCTGTGGCACCGCGTGCAGCGGCTCAACAGCATCGTTACCACCTATGCCCAGTCGGATTTTGTTAAAAGCATGGGGCAGAGTTATATCCGTCCGCCGGTCATGCGCACCAACGCCATCCTCAAAAACAAGAACCTGCGCCAGTGTCTCACATTGTGGCAGTTTATTGAAACCTATGAAGGCGCCGGTTACGGCATGATCGTGCAGGAAAACCTGGAAGACGTGGACGAAGGGTACATCAAGGAACTGTATTCCACCCTTGCTTTGCAATACCTTATTTTCCGTTACAACATCCACAATGAGTTCGAAGCGGACAACACCCTGGCCAGCAATATGACAGAAAACGTGCTCAACCCCCGCATTGTGGACCGATTGGACGCCGTTACGGCTCAAGAATTTGACGTGAGCGGCGAAAAGATCGCGCCGCCCCCCGCCGTTACCCGTTATCGCACCCTCACGCCGGACGACCGGCTTATTCTGCGTTCGCTGGACGTGGCGCTGGACGCTGCCGATATTTTGGCCGCCCGGGAAGACGACCGGCCGTTAGAACACGCTTTTGTGCCCGAACCCGACCCGGTGCCCGTGGTGCCTCAGCCACCCGAAGAGCAACCGGAAGAGGAAACGGCGCAAACTCTCGAAACAGCTCAAGCGGAGCCGGCTGCCGCGGAACAACCGGCCGAAGCGGCAAAACAGACTGCGCCGCACTTTCACACCATGCGCCACAGCGGCGGCCCCGGTTTGCCCCGCACCTGGCGCCGGCAAAGCCACCGCCAAAGCCGCCATGCATCCTACGTCAGCAGCCGTATCGGCCGTCCTATGCGGCTTGAACGGAGAGGTTAAGCGCCATGACCGTGAAAAAGATATTGCGCCGGTGTTTAACCGTTCTTTCGTATGTGTGCGTTATTGCGCTGGTAGCCGCGCTGGCCGCCGTGCTGTATTTTAATATGAGCGGCCAGGTCACCTTTGTTGCCGGCAAAACCGCCATGTGGGTAAGAACCGACAGTATGGAGCCGGCAATCGAAGCCCGCAGCTATATTTTGGTAGAAAAAGCCACCGCGGCCGATGTGCAGGTGGGCGACGTGATCGTGTTCCGGTCAGACGATCCGGCACTGCGCGGCGCCTATAATACCCACCGTGTCACCGCGATCGTGGGCGACCACGAGGAATTCGTCACCAAGGGCGACCACAATGTGGTAGAGGATAAATATACCGCCAAGGCCGGCAACGTCGTAGGCATCTATCGCAAAAATCTGCAAATTCTCACTTTCTTCGGCCGGTTTTTCTCCACCAGCATGGGTATCATTGTTACCATTACCCTTATCCTGGCGTTTGTGGCTATCGCTTATTTGCCCGATATGATATCCGCCACCCGTGAACGCACCAAAAAGTTGGAAGCAAAAAAGCAACAACAAATTGAAGAGCGCGTTCGCCAAGAGGTGGAACGTCTGCGTGCCGAAGGCGCCGTGGTACCGCAAACAGCCGCTGCCGATGAAAAAACTGCCGAATAAGGCTTTGCCGAAGGGAGTAATCCAGTATGTTTCAAAAAAGCAAATTAAAAAAGGCTATTAAAAACTGCCAAAAGCGTATTGCGCTGCTGGAACAAAAACGCGCCCGGTCGCAAGCCGCGCTGGTAGAAGCGATTTTGCGCCAGATCGATCCGGACGACACCGACGTGGAATATTTCAACCAGTTCACCGAACAAATCGAACAGGAACGTAACCGCATGCATGATATGATGCGGCTGTTAGACGACTTGAAATAGTTGTTTCGCGCAGGCAAACCGCTGGGGCGCGCGTTGTAACCGACTGCCGCCCCACGGCATGCCTGTGTTTTGTTTTTATTTTACCCGGAAAGGAATCACCCGTATATGGCAAAGCAAGCGAACAAACGGATCAATAATGTGGTCGTTATCATCATTTGTCTGATCAGCCTTGTGCTCATCGGCAGCAGTGTGGCCA
>CADBNN010000083.1 GCA_902796075.1 Oscillospiraceae bacterium
CGCCATATCCGAATAGTAAACATTGCCGAAGATATCCGTTGCAAAGAATACATACTGATATTCTTTTCCGTCAAGCGGCATTTCGGTTACCGACGGGTTTTCCAAGTCATACAGCTCGCCGACCTCAAATTCCTCGCTGTAAACATCTTCTGTTTTACCGTCCTTAAGAAGTTTTTCGGTAAGCACTTTTATCTTCACATTCGAGTCAAGCTGATAAATAAAATTATCAGGAATACCGTTTTCGTCCGGATATTTATGAATTCCCGCCATCGTATAGTGACCGTTGTTGAATTCGTTTTCGTCCCAGAAGAAATTATATTGCAGTATGGCTTTATCCGTGTTCTTAAACTGTTCCGCATCGGAATTGACAATTACGGGCGTTTCAAAGGTGAGAAAGTCCGCTGTGTTACTGAGCGGAGAGCAGTACATCCTGTGACCGTTCAGCGCAAGCGTAACGCCTCTGAAATTGCTCTTGAAATTCATATTGTCATAATCCTTGTCAATGTCGTTGTTGGTGCAAAGAATATGATGCGTGCCGTCGCTGTCGGTTGTCATCAGCATAAAATCAATGGCGGCAAGGTAGGCATAGCTTTCCTTGGTAAGCGAGATGGAAAAGGCGCCGCTTTCGCTTATGCTGCCTTTATCGGTAAATGCAATCGGAACTTCAGGAACATCGCAATAGTGATTTTTTAAAAACGCACTGTATTCCTTACTGACGCTGAGCGCTACATAATCCTCCACCTCTGCCTTGTCGTAGGTGATAGGGTAGTAGAAGGAAACGCCTCTGTTACTGCGCTCGCCGTTGTTTACCGTATAAGGTACTGCTTTGTCCATCGCATCCAATAGCGATAAATAAATATCATCTTCTCCCTCAATGATATGGTTATCCCAGGCTTCACCGAAGAAATCGCCTAAATCGACCATATTGGAGCTGCCGTCAAAGGTGTTTTCAATGCCGAATTTTTCACATCTTTTTGCGGCGGCTATAATACGGGAAAAATAATTCTTTGTTTCGGACATTCTGTTCATATAGGCGGCGCAATTGTTGAAGTGCTCCGCCAGGCTGTCTGCATTGGCTAAATTGATGAGCGACAGCGTGGAGTAAATATCCTTGCCTGTTCTTTTGCATTTCTCCATAAAGGCGTCGCAGATTTTTTTGCCGATATCTTCACCCGTGCTGTCAGAAGCAAAGGCTTCGCAAACCGCTTTGTAGTCCATGCCGCCGCCGGGAATAATTTCTTCGGAAGCAATCATATAGTCGGCGTAATCTTTCATTACCGAAACGACTTCAATTGTTGCCATCAGGCAAGCGTCAAAGGTGATGAAATCAAACTTTTTGTTCAGCTCGGCAGTATCAAGTGCGCTTTTCAATTCGGTAAGCGATAAGGAATCAAAGGAATAGTTTTCATCAAAGCAAACGCCTTTTGCCGAGCCGCCGCCGTGGTCCCAAAGGACTAACATATGATTCTCAGCCTTATATTCCTTCTGTCCCCAGGTAAGAAAGTCCGTTAGCGTCTGAGCGTCTCCCATATTTGCTTGCGGCAGGGTATCAAGCAGTATCAACCTGCCGCCCTTCACCTCGTAGCGTTGGATTGCGTCGCTGTCTATATCATGAGAACGCCAGGTCTTGGCACCGCCCGTTTCAATCACAACGTTCATATCGCTTCCGATATTCGCCGTCAAAATCTCATCTATATTCTTTCCCGCAAGCCCCTGCTTCGTTTCCAAATTTGAGCCGCACATATAGATCAATATTGTCTTTTTACCGCCTTCGGTTTTGCCGCATCCGCTGAATACGGTAACAAGCAAAACGCAGGTTAATAGAATTGAAATCAGTTTTTTCATAATGATACTCCCAAATGGATTCGCTGTTATTATATCACATATTCAAAACAATGTCATTTGTTTTTTATGAAACGTCGCGTCAAGTCCCGTCATAATATAAAACAGCCACGGCACCCATGGGTGCCTTAACGCAGCAGTTACCAAACCATACGCGCACCTGGCGGTGCGCCGGGACTTTCTTCTCGTTAACGCAACAGTCCCCCGGACCGTTGCTCCCAAAGCCCGCTGCGCGGCCTTCGGAACTCGTTTCAAGTCCCGTCATATAAAAAACAGACAAGGCACCCGGTGGGTGCCTTGTCTGTTTTGGTGCGAGAGACGGGACTTGAACCCGTACGCCATACGACACACGCCCCTCAAACGTGCCTGTCTGCCTGTTCCAGCACTCTCGCAATTGCAAAAGTGATTATATCAAACGGCAAATGGTTTGTCAACCGTTTTTTTCGGTTTTTTGCGGCTGTTCGGCAGGCGGGCGGGGCATATTCGCCGTCGACGGGTTATATATTTGATACCGGAAGAAAGGAGGGGACGATATGCCGGAGGATACTCGCCCGGCGGGGGCGTCTCATCACGTGATCATGGAAAACCGCCGCCACGTTACCGTGAGCGGGGTGACCGACGTGGACAGCTTTGACGAGCAAACGGTGGTGGCCTATACGGATATGGGAGAACTGACCGTGCGGGGCAGCGACCTGCACATTGAAAAACTCAATACCGAAACGGGGGACCTGACCCTGACCGGCACGGTGAACGGCCTGATGTACACCGACGACCGGGAAAAAACCGGCTTGCTGGGTCGGCTGTTTCGCTGATGCTCACCGAATTTTCCCAGGTGGAATCGCTGCGCCAGGTGGTCACCTTTTTGCTGGCGCTGGCGCTGGGCGCGTCCTTGTGCCTGCTGCACGACGGCGTGCGCTGTTTTCACGTGCTGTGGCCGCCGGGCCGGGCGCGGGCGGCGGTAAGCGACGTGCTGGGCTTCAGCCTGGCGGCGGTGGCAACGGCGCTGTTTTTTATGGTGCGGTGCAGCGGTCAGGCGCGTCTATTTGCGCTGCTGGGGGAGGGGATCGGTTTTGTCGCCTGGCGTTGGCTCATCAGCCGCCGTGTTATGCCGCCTGTTGTTCGCTTGCTTAAGCATGTGCGGGCGGCTTGCCGGCAAATCGGCAGTCGTTTGCGGGCCGCTTTGGCCCGGCTGGGCCGCAAAATGGCTGAAATATATCGAAAAACGCATAAAAATTCGCAAAAAAGGCTTGCAAAACGCCGATCGCCTGATGTATAATGACCTCATATAAATTGTAAAGGGAGGCGGATGGCTGTGGCGTCTAAAACCAAACGGGTCGGCGGGTCGCTGTTGCTCAAACTGGTTTTGCTTCTCTTTATTGTTTACAGCGTTATCAATTTAACCGCGGCGCAGGTACGGCTGGCCAAAAACCGGCAGCAGCTGGCGGAATTGCAGGCCCGGCAGGAAGCGTTAGAGCTTACCAATGCCGAGCTGAAAGCCCTGCTGGAAGAAGGATCGTATGACGATCTGATCGAGCGGGCGCTGCGGGAAAACGGCTATGTGCGCTCAGACGAACGGGTGTATGTGGACGTAACCGGCAACTGATAGTGGAGGTCATATGCAGGTAGAGGTTGGTTCCATTGTGGAAGGAAAAGTGACCGGCATAACCAAATTCGGCGCTTTTGTAGAATTGCCGGACGGTAAGTCCGGTATGGTGCACATCTCCGAAGTGGCGGATGTGTTTGTGAACGATATTGCCGACTTTTTGCAGCAAGGGCAAGAGGTCAAGGTGAAGGTCATTCAAAGCGGGGAAGACGGCAAGATCAGCTTAAGCATCAAAAAAGCCGTGCCCCGTCCGGCCGCGCCCGCCCGCCGCGCACCGCGCCCGCGGGATGGGGAAGCCGCGCCCCGGCCCCAAAGCCGGCCGGCGCCCAAACCCAAGCCTCAGCCCAAGCCCCCCGTGTTTACCGGCGATCCCAATTTGGATTGGACGCCCACCAAAAGCGACAACGCCGCTTTTGAAGATATGCTGCAAAAATACAAGCAGACCAGCGAAGATAAACTGTCCGGCTTTAAGCGGGGCCAGCCTTCCCGCCGGGGCTATTCCAAAAAGAAATAACGATTGCAACGGAAGCGTGCGCGCTTCCGTTTTTGTTTTTGCCGTAAACAAGCGGAACTTTCGTCCTTTTTTGCGCCGCCTTTGCATACACTGGTATGGGAGGTGGCGTTTTTATGCATTGCCGCTTGGTAGAACTGCACAGCAAAGACGTGATCAGCATACAAAACGGCGCCCGGCTCGGCTGCGTGGGGGACGTGGAGATCGACGCCCGGTGCGGCCAGGTGGTGGCGCTCATCATTTTGGGCCGGCCCCGGCTGCTGGGGCTGTTGGGCCGCACGCCCGACCTGACCATACCCTGGCAGGACGTGCGGGTGGTGGGGGAGGAAACGGTGCTGGTGGCCTGCGATCCGCCCCGGCCCAAACGCCCCCGGCGCAAGGGACTGGCCGCTTTGCTGACCGAATGGTGAGCCCGCCCGAAAAAAATTGCCGTTTTTGTGAAAAAATATCTTGCATAGGGCCCCCGGGTGTGCTATAATACCCCGGTAACGGTGAAAGTGTGCCGTTACGCAAACAACACACGTCCCGGGATCCGTCGCCGGTTGGCATCTTCAGCAGGGTGCTTGGCGGGGGAGACGATCGGGATGGAGGTGCAAACTAAGGAGGAAAAAAATCATGAGTGTCGTATCCATGAAACAACTGCTGGAAGCCGGTGTCCATTTCGGTCACCAAACCCGCCGCTGGAACCCCAAAATGGCGGAGTACATCTTTACGGAACGCAACGGGATCTATATCATCGACCTGCAAAAAACCGTGAAGAAATTAGAAGAAGCCTACATGTTTGTGCGGGAAGCCACCGCCGACGGCGGCGAGATCCTGTTTGTGGGCACCAAAAAGCAAGCGCAGCTTTCGGTGAAAGAAGAAGCCGAACGGTGCGAAATGCCGTATGTTGACGCCCGCTGGCTGGGCGGTATGCTCACCAACTTCCGCACCATTCGCCGGCGTATCGACCGGTTGAACCAACTGCGCAAAATGCGGGAAGACGGTACCTTTGATCTGCTGCCCAAAAAAGAAGTGATCAAGCTCAACCTGGAAATTGAAAAACTGGAAAAATTCCTGGGCGGTATCCAAAACATGAAAAAGCCCCCCGTGGCCATGTTCGTGGTAGATCCCCGCAAGGAAAAGATCGCCGTGGCCGAAGCCCACAAGCTCAACATCCCCGTGGTGGCGATCGTTGACACCAACTGCGATCCCGACGAAGTAGATTACGTGATCCCCGGCAACGACGACGCCATTCGCGCCGTTAAACTGCTGGTGGGCGCCATGGCCGACGCGGTCATCGAAGGCCGTCAGGGCTCCGTGGGCGCCGCCGCGCAGGAAGAAGCCGCCGAAGAAACCGAAGAAGACGCCGAATAAGTTTCGGCCTTGTGAATAAACAGGAGGAATTGTATTATGGCTTTTACTGCTGCTGACGTGAAAGCGTTGCGTGAAAAAACCGGCTGCGGCATGATGGAATGCAAAAAAGCGCTGGTGGAAACCGACGGCGATATGGACAAGGCCATGGACTATCTGCGCGAAAGAGGCCTGGCCGCCGCGCAAAAGAAAGCGTCCCGCATTGCCGCCGAAGGCGTTGTGCTGCCTTATTACGACGCCCAAACCAAAAAAGGCGTTGTGGTGGAAGTGAACTCCGAAACCGACTTTGTGGCCAAGAACGAAAAATTCATGCACTTTGTGGAAGGCGTTGCCAAAACCGTGCTGGCGACCGATCCGGCCGACGTGGAAGCGCTGAAAGAAGCAAAGTTTGACGGTACCGACCGCACCGTGACCGAAACCCTGAACGACCTGGTGCTTTCCATTGGTGAAAACATGAAGGTGCGCCGCTTTGCCCGCATGGAAGGCATTGTGGCTACCTACATCCACGCCGGCGGCGCCGTGGGCGTTATGGTGGGCTTTGACGTGGCTGACGAAGCCAAAGCGGCCGACCCCGCCTTTGTTGCCATGGGCAAAAACGTGGCCATGCAGATCGCGGCCATGAGCCCCGAATATCTGTGCAAGAGCGAGATCCAGCAGGCTGAACTGGATAAGATGGAATCCATCACTGTGGACAGCGCCCTGAACAAGCCCGATTCGCTGCCCATGCCCATCCTCACCGGTCTGATCAACGAAGCGATCGACGGCAAAAAGTGGACCGATGAAGACATCGCCATTTATCAAGGGCTGGACAACAAGCAAAGAAAGAACTTCACCAACTTCATTTCCAAAGAAGCGTATGAGATTTTGGCCGGCATCGCCGTTTCCCATAAAGATGAGATCGGCGCCAACAAGATCTTTGCCGGTTTGGTACAGGGCCGTTTGGCCAAGCAGATCAAAGAGGTCTGCCTGCTGGAACAAGAATTTGTGCGTTCCGACCTGTTCCAGGGTTCGGTGGGCGAATACATTGCCAGCGTAGCCAAAGAGCTGGGCACTGAAGTGAAAGCCACTCGCTTCATTCGCATGATGAAGGGCGAAGGCCTGGAAAAACGCAGCGACAACTTTGCCGAAGAAGTTGCCAGCATGATGTAATTTCATCACAATCAAAAAGAGCCTTTCTTGCGAAGGAGGCGCTTCGTAAGGAAGCGTCTCCTTTTGCTTCAAAAGAAAGATGATTGACTGCGCCGGTCAGCAATAGTATAATGACTAAAATAAAAATCGGGCTTTGGGGCGCAGCGTCCCGATTTTTCAGGAGGATCATATGTACTATCATGCGTCGCCAGTCGGTGGTATTACTCAATTGGAGCCTCGTATTTCAAATCACGGC
>CADBNN010000084.1 GCA_902796075.1 Oscillospiraceae bacterium
AACTGCTCAAGTTCTTTCCTAAAAAATGTAATGACACATTTAGATGGAAGCGTCTTTTCCAAAAAATCTGTAGGTTTAATTATTGGGTTTCTGCTTGTATCGAACTCACAAACAGGATATTTGTTCTTAATTATCATTTTTAACCTTTCCTTCAAACTGCCGTTTATCTAATTGATACCGTCCATTCATCTCCCGAAACCAAATACTGAAATTCTGTCAGTTCCGGCGTGTTCATCACGTTCAGGAGATCGTCAAAATCATCCACGGTTTTTACTCTGGAAAGGTCGCTGTACTTGATCCATTCCATTTGGCCTTCCTCGGATGAGATAAGATTCCCTGACCACCGCGTGGCCTTGAACAAGAGGACAACGTACCTTCCGTTCGCTAAGGGAAATTGTTTGACTCCAACCAGCCTCGGGTCAAGGATCGTCAGGCCGGTTTCTTCCTTCATCTCGCGGATCACCGCGTCAACAAAAGATTCTCCGGGTTCCACATGACCGCCCGGCAGTGCGTAGCCTTGCCAGTCTTTCTTGACTCTGTTTTGAAGCAGTATCTTGTCGCCGTCTTCGATCAGGCATAATACTGTCAGTTCCACATTCTCTGTCTTGCTCATACTATAGCACATCTGCCTTCATTGCGCGTCTAACCGCACCACCACGCTTTGGTCGGGCAACAGTGAAAAATGCAGCTGCTCCCCTGCCAGCGAAACGGGGGCCTGGTTATAAACGCACCGGGCGGCGGCAAAGGCGCCCACCGGCACGCTGCCGTTTACCGGCTTGCAGGTGGAATTGATGAGAATGACCGCCGTTCCGGCAGGGGCGGCCAGCAGGCTGCATTTGACCCCCGGCGCGGTGCAGGGATTGGGGGTGACGCCCGCTTCGGCCAGCAAAGACAGCACCAGTTCTTTCGCCAGGGCGCAGGAATTGGCGGCGTCGGTTGAATGGAGATCGTCGGCGATGAGGGTGCGGCGGGAATAGCACAGCCCCACGTTGACCCCGCACAAGATCGCCCGGCCCTTGCCGTAGGCGTTGCACAGCACGGCGGGCGAGCCGTCTTCATACCGCCACAGCACGTTGGCGGTCACGTTGCGATACAATTCCTTTTGCATATTGCCCACCAGCACGCGGCCGTCGGCCAGGGGCACGGTTTTGGCCTGGCGCAGATCTTCCTGCCTGGCGCCGAACACCGCGTCGAACCCGAAGCCGGGCACGGCGTAGGACAGCACCATTTCCCCGTCAAACAGGCCGAAGGCCGGGTCGGAAATCAGGGTGCCGCCGTTTTGCACATAGGTTTTTAAGCTTTCGGCCAGGGCGGGATCGATGGCGTAGGGCGAAGGCAGGATCACCGCCTTATACCGGGACAGATCGCCGGGAAAGGCTTCGTGGATCACGTCGACGGGCATGTTTTCTTCCCACAGCATCCGGTGGTAGCCGGACATGCTGTCTACGGCGAATTTGTTATCCCGCCGGTTGTTGCCCCAGTTGGCCAGATAGGACCGCATGCTGAACACCAGCGCCACCTGCGCCGGCCGCGCGGGCAGGGCGTGGGCAAAAATATCTTCATTGTCCGTAACGGCCCGACACAACGCCGCCGCCCGCCGGGACAGATTGGTGGGCCCGCCGTCAAAATCCGTGAGGGCGTAGCCCCCCAGCTCGGCGCCGTGCCGCTCCCGCCGGAACTGCCAGTACAGCAACCCTTTGGCCCCCTGCCGCAGCGATTCCAAACTAAATTTATCAAAGGTGGCGTCGTCTATCCGCCCGCCGGGGAACAGCCCCGTGCCCACCATGCCGGCGTTCAGTTCCGATTGCCAGTATTCCTTGCCGTTGGCGGCACAGCGGGTGGCGGCGCACCCCAAACCCAGGGCGTCGCAATCGTCGGCATGGCCGGGAAAGGCGCTGTAACCCCATTTGTCAAACAAAGCGGCGTTTTTCCAGTCGTCAAAGGCCATGCCGCCCAAATTGGCGCAGGTCACGGCCCCGCCGCCCCAGGAATGAGCGATCACCGGCACGTCGGTCATGCTTTTGATCACGTCCCGCCGCCAGGCGATCTCGTCGGCGATGTTGTCGATGGTGAACTGGCGAAAGTCGGCATAGCAGGAATACGCCGCCGTCCACCGGGGCGGCCGCACTTCATCAAAATCGTGGAAAAAATGGCCCCAGGAGCGGTTGAGATCGTCAATGCAGGCGTATTTTTGCCGCAGCCAGGCTTGAAATTTTTGCACGCTGGCGGGGCAATAGCAATAAAACGCGGCGCCGTTCATCCAGGAATGGGGCTCGTTCATGGGCTCGTAAAAAGCCACGTTGTCGTGCTTAACGGTTTCGGCCAGAATGGCGGTGATAAAGCGTTTTTCCAGTTGCCGCACTTCGGCGTGGTCAAAGCACAGCCCCGGCCAGCCGCCGCTGGGGGTGTTGGGCCGGATGGCGGGCTCAAAAGCGTTGCCGTTTTCGTCAACGTAATAATAATCCCGGTATTTTGCGGTGGCCCAGGCGGGGGCGGCGTGCAAGTGGAACAACAGCCCCACCTGCAAATGGTGGCGCTTGGCGCAAGCCAAAAACCGGCCCACAAAGGCGGTGTCTATCACGCCCTCCTGCCGTTCCAGCGCGTTCCACACCAGCCACATGCGAATGGTGTTAAAACCCATTTGCTCCATGTGAGCCATATCCCGTTCCCATTGGTCTTCCGCCGGGGTGGCTCCTCGCAAATATTGGGTGCCGAACACGAACATACCGCAACACTCCCTTTTGGTATTGAATGGGCATATTATACAATATTTTTCGCCGCCGCGCAAGCCCTCTGTTGGCAAGCGAGCGTTGACTTTTGCCCCGGAGTGTTTTATAATATACAGTAACTTTGATCGCAAGGAGAGATTCCCCATGAGTTTTTCCCGGCGCCTGGGCGCCTTTGCTCTGGCGGTACTGCTGGCCCTGTGCGTGGGCGTGATGGCCGCCTTGGCCGACCCGGACAATACCCCCGCTGTAACGCCCGCCGAACCGGGCGAGCCCACCGTGACCCCCGACGAACCGCCGGTGGACGAGCTGACCATTACCGTTTCCCGCGAAGCGCTGACGGCCCAGATCCCCTATTACCCCATTCAGGCGGCGCTGAACGAAGCCACCCGCCGTGGCACGGCCCAAGCGCCCTGCACCGTGGTGGTGCCGGCCGGCACCTATGTGCTGGACCGGGCGCTGCATCTATACTCCAACACGGTGCTGGAACTGACCGACGTGACCTTTATGCGGGACCGGAATTGCGAATCCAATATGCTGCGGGTGGGGGACGAAGACACGTCCGCCAGTGGCCCCACCGGGTATTATTATGAAAACATGACCATTCGCGGCGGCGTGTGGGACGCCGACAACACCACCAACACCATGATCAAAGCCGCCCACGCCAAAAACTTTGTGATGGAAGACGTGACCCTGCAAAACCTGCAAAAAGGCCACATGATGGAAGTGGCGGGGGTAGACGGTTTTACCCTGCGCCGCTGCCGGTTTTTGAATCAGGTGCTGCCCAAGGGCTATAACGGCTATGAAGCCGTGCAGCTGGACGTGCTGAAAGAAGGGCACATCGTCAACTGCCGGGCGGAAGATCTGCCCATGAAAAACGTGCTGGTGGAGGACTGCTTTTTTGACAACTGCCCCCGGGGCGTGGGCAGCCACACCGCCGTTCACAACCGGCCGCACGACGGCATTGTGATTCGCAACAACACCTTTTTGAATATGAAAAGCGTGGCCATTCAGGGGCTCGGCTGGATCAACTGCACCATTACGGGCAACGTGATACAAAACACCCCCCGGGGCATTGCGGTTTACGCCGCCATGGACAACGGCGCCGGCACCTTTTTGCCTTCGGTCTTCGCTTCGGAAGGGGGCACCAAGGCCCACGCGACCGACGCCTACCGGGCGCCCGCCCCCGCCAATATTCTGATCGCCTACAACACCATTACCGGCTGCGGCACGGTGAAGGATATTTATTCTTCTTATGAAGTTTCGGCCATTTCGGCGTTGGGCTACACCTTTGCCGCCGCCACCCCCGCCGACCCGGACGGCAGCGGTGGTCTGCCCGCGGGACGGTATTATGTGAACGGCGTGACCGTGCGCCACAACGTGATTGACGTGAACGGCAGCGGCGTGCGCATTGAAAACGCCACCGGCGTTATAGTGGAAGGCAACGATATCACCTGCCACCCCAACACGCTGGACAAAAAGAATTATTACGGCATGGTGTTCCGGGGCGGGGTTTCGGTAAACCGGCTGGTGAACAACTATGTGACCGGCGCCGCCGTGAACGGCTTGCAGTTAGACGAGCAAAGCGATGTGACCGGCCTTGCCTATAACGAACTGTACCGCTCGGGCAAATACGGCATGGGCACCTACGCCAGCCGCGTGGGCAAAATCGAATATAACCGCATTATCACCGCCGGCAACGAAGGCATGGCCCTGCTCAACGCTTCCAACATAAGCGAAGTCAAGCGCAATGTGGTGGTGGGCACCGGCACCTACGGCATCCATGCCATGGCCGATACCACCGTGGGCATGATCGCCGACAATTTTGTGTCCCAAAGCAGTACCCCCATCGGCTATGCCAAAGGCCCGGGGCTGGTGAAAGAAGGCGCCAACTTTACCGCCGCCAAATCGGTGGCCAAAGTGCAATGGGAAACGCCCCAACTCACCCTGGGCGTGGGCTATTGCTACCGGCCCTTAAAAACCATAGAGCCGGTGAACACCACCGGCATACCCGCCTATTCGGTAGATAACGAAAAGGTGGCCGAAGTAACTCCCGGCGGCACCGTGATAGCCCGCGCCCCCGGCAACGCGGTGGTGACCGTTACCCTGGGCGGCAAGTCGGCTACTCTTGCGGTGCGGGTGGTGGACGAAGACCTGCCCCCCGTGGTGGAGCCCGTGCCCGAAACGGTGAGCCCCGGCGACGTGGACGGCAACGGCGCCATTAACGCCAAAGACGCGCTGGCCGTGCTGAAAAACGCGGTGGGCAAGCAGGCCTTTACCGCCGACCAGCAAAAGGCCGCCGACGTGAACGCGGACGGGCGGGTAGACGCCAAAGACGCGCTGGAGATCCTCAAAAAAGCCGTGGGCAAACCGGCGTGCTTTTAGGGGTTGAAAGAATATAAAAAAGAAGCACTTCCGACTGGATCGGAAGTGCTTTTTTGATGGGAAGTGGAGGAATCTCTGTTTCCACAACTCCTCCGGTTTGGGGGATAAAGCCGTGCCACCTGCCCGTTTGCGGTGCCCGAAAAACGCGGCGGGCGCATTCGCGCTGTTCCTTGCGTTTTTCGACCGCGGCACCAACTGCGCCCTCCC
>CADBNN010000085.1 GCA_902796075.1 Oscillospiraceae bacterium
GAAATGCAACGCTTGCGAGCGCCGCCGGTGGCGGATGCAGCGAGCAAGGGTTGGCGCCACGGTCGAAAAACACAAGGATCAGCGCGAAGCGCCCGCCGTGTTTTTCGGGCACCGTAAGAGCCAAGGCGCGCCCTGCGCGGCACGGGAGCCACATGCCGGGGGCATGTGGCGTTCGCGAGAAGAGAGTCCCTCCTGACGCGGGCGCTTCGATAGCGCCGCGGCAGGCAAGGAAAAGTCGCATCCCAACGGGATGCCGTTTGCTTTGGCGTTTCATTTTATAGTCTGGCATATATTTTTTTCTCCGGATACCCGTTTTTCATTTTAACTTTTTGGAGGTGCAATTTGATGGTAGGCCCGTATAAAGTGATCACCTTGTGCGGCAGCACGCGATTTAAGGACGCGTTTTTGGAAGCACAAAAACGGTTGACGTTGGCAGGCAATATCGTGATCAGTGTGGGCCTGTTCGGCCACGCGGGCGACGGCGCAGTGTGGGAAAACGCCGACGAAGGCACGCTGACGCGCACCAAAGCCATGCTGGACGATATGCACAAGCGTAAGATCGATATGGCGGACGAAATTTTTGTGATCAACGTGGGTGGCTATATCGGCGAAAGCACCCGTTCCGAGATCGAATATGCCCGGCGCACCGGCAAAGGGGTTGTGTTTTTAGAAGATTCTTGTTCATGCCAATGAATCGATTGTTGCATTTTTTGGTATAATATGGTATACTCTGTTTAACGAGGAAACTCGTATATTGTAAGGGGGTTACATTATGGAATCTGTACGCAAGTATCTGGCAGAATGCATCGGAACCTTTGTTTTGGTTTTGTTTGGCTGCGGCACGGCGGTCGTGCTTGGCTGCTCCGCGGAACCGAATGCTGCCTATTTTTTGACGGCGCTGGCTTTTGGCCTGGTGATCGTGGCGATGGCTTATTCCATCGGCAACGTATCCGGCTGTCATATCAATCCGGCTGTTTCCATCGCCATGCTGGTTAGCGGCAAAATGTCGGTAAAAGATTTTATCGGCTATATCATTGCCCAATTCGTGGGCGCCATCGGCGGCGCCGCCGTGTTGATGGCGATCACCGGCCAACATGAAGCGTTGGGCCAAAACGGGCTGTACCAAGGCAACGTTTGGCTTTCCGCTTTGGTGGAAGTGATCCTTACCTGCGTGTTTGTGCTGGCAATTCTGGGCGTAACGTCAAAAGAAAGCTATTCTTCCGTTGCCGGCCTGGTCATCGGCTTCACGCTCACGCTGGTGCACATTTTCGGCATCTATTTCACCGGTACTTCGGTCAATCCCGCCCGCAGCTTCGGCCCCGCTCTGTTTGTTGGCGGCGAAGCCCTTTCCAACGTGTGGGTGTTCATTGCCGCGCCGCTGGTGGGTGGTATCCTTGCCGCGCTGATCTATAAACTGATCGCCGGTAAGAAGCAAGCCGAATAAACCTGTTGCATGATCGTTAAAAACGCTCCTTCGGGGGCGTTTTTGCGTTGTAGGGGGATGTGTTGCGTTTTATCGCCGTATGTGATATAATATGGTTTAGTAAGTAACGAAAGGAATGAATGGCGATGCCCCCCGTATGCTGGATCATTTTGGCTGTGTTGGCAATGCTTCTTGTGCTGCTGGCAGCCGCCGGATTCTTTTTTATTTCGTTTTCGCTTAAACGCAAAGGCGCGTCCGCGCAAAAAGCCACCCCCAAACCGGAAACGGCGGAAGAGGCGGATTCCGTTATGGCGCAGAATGAAAAACGTATTGCCGCGCGGGCACAGCAATGGGCGTCTGCTTGTCGCCGTCAGCCGGTGCAGATCCGTTCGTTCGACGGGCTGACCCTGCGGGGCGAATTGTTTGAAGGGGCGGCTGATTGCCACGTGTACGTGATCGAAGTGCACGGCTACACCTGCACGCACATGGATATGGTGACCGGCGCGGTGTTTTATGCCGAAAAAGGTTACCACGTGCTGATGCCGGACTTGCGTGCCCACGGCGAAAGCGAGGGCAAATATATCGGCATGGGGTGGCCCGACCGCAAGGATATGCTGGGGTGGATCGACTGGATCGTGCAGCGGGACCCGGCGGCCCAAATCATATTAAGCGGCGTTTCCATGGGTTCGGCCACGGTGATGATGACGGCCGGCGAAAAACTGCCTGCGAACGTGAAAGCGGTGGTGGCCGATTGCGGTTACACCAGCGTGTGGGATGAAATGGGCCATGAACTGAAACAACTGTTCCATTTGCCTGCTTTTCCGCTGCTGTACGTTACCAGTTGGCTCAATCGCCTGGTGGCCGGCTATTCGTTCCGTGAAGCCTCTGCGATCGATCAGATCCGTCGGTGTACCGTGCCGGTGTTTTTTGCCCACGGCTCACAAGATAATTTTGTGCCCACTGCTATGGTTTACCGGCTGTATGACGCCTGCCCGACGAAAAAGGAATTGTTTGTGGTGGAAGGCGCCGGCCATGCCAATTCGCTGTTTATGGCGCCGGAAGAATACGGCAAGCGGCTGTTTGCATTTTTAGACGAGGCGCTGGCCGAAACATAAGCACCAAAAAGCCCTGCGTGGCGCACACGTTACGGTGTGACCCACGCAGGGCTTCTTTTATAAAGGGGTTATTGCATGCCGCCCAGTATGGCCAGCACGGCCGAAATAACGTACAAAACGGGGCTTACAATACCAAACACTTTGTGAAACGCCATTTTGTGTCCGCCCTCCCGTTGAGCCGCGCAGGCTTTCATGTATGAAATGTATACCAGCAAAAAGGCGGGTGCCGTAATAAAACACAAATACAAATTCAAAAAGGGAACGACCAGGATCAAAACGTTGGCCAGGACCATCAGTATTTGCAAAGCAATCACGATACCAAATAAAACTTTTTGTTTGGAAGTGAATTCTTTTGCGGTTTCAACAATAGGGTCGCCGTACTTATCATATTTCATGCGTGTCACCTCAAGAATAAATTGAATGCTTGCTTTTTGGCAGCTTTGCGTTTATTATAATATATGATAATACAAAATGCAAGTATTTCGGGAGGTTACCATGAAACAGTTAGATGACCGGCTGCAAGCCGTCGCCGCCATGGTGCCGCCCGGCAGTCGTCTGGCCGACGTGGGCACAGACCACGGGCTGCTGCCTATTGCCCTTGTGCAGGCGGGTGTTGTGCCGCATGCGATCGCGTCTGACGTGGTGGAAGGCCCCCTAAGCGCCGCCCGCGCCGGCGTGTTGCGAGCCGGGCTGACCGAACAGATAGAAACCCGTCTTTCGGATGGGCTGGATGCGGTGTCTCCGGAGGAAGTGGACTGCGTTGTGATGGCTGGTATGGGCGGCCGTTTGATTTTGCAACTGGCCGGGCGGGCGCCATGGCTGCAAGATGCGGCCAAAACGCTGGTGCTGCAACCCATGACCGATGCGCCGCTGGTGCGGGAACAGTTATATAGCCGGGGGTTTGAGCTTGTAGATGAACAGGCCGCGATGGACCGCACACACGTTTACACCGTAATGGCGTTTCGCTATAGCGGCCGGCCCCAAGCAATAACGCCGGTGTTTCGGTATACAGGGCTGTTGCCCCGGCGCCGGCGGGCGGCAGAAGCGTTGTATTTGCAGCGCCAGCGACAGCGCCTGCAACAGCAATATCGCGGTTTGCTGCACACGGGCAAAGACCCCAAAACCGCGCAAATGCTGGCTGACGTGATCGCGTTCATTCAACAATGGGAACAGGAGGAAGCAACATGATCGTTGCCGACGTGTGGAATATTTTGGAACAAATGGCGCCGTTTCGTACCCAACTCGCTTTTGATAACGCGGGGTTGTTGGTGGGCTCGGCTGACCGGCCGGTGCATGCCATCGGCGTGGCGCTGGACGCTACCCGGGAAACTGTGGCCCGGGCGGCAGAGCAGGGGATCGATCTGCTTGTGACCCACCACCCGGTCATTTTTGACCCGCTGCGTTGTGTGCCTGTCGATTCGGTGGTGTATCAACTGATACAAAGCGGCATTACCGTCATCAGCGCCCACACCAATCTGGACGCCGCCGTGGGCGGTGTGAGCGACGCGCTGGCACAGCGCCTGGGTTTGGAAAACGTGGCCGGGCTGGCCTTGCCGGAAAGCGACGGTTTGCCTCCTATGGGGCGTGTGGGCCGTTTGTCCCAAGCCATGACCGGTGAAGGTTTTGCCCGCTTTGTGGCGCGGCAGCTTCACACGCGGTGTAAGTTCACCGCCTGCGCAGCGCCCATAACCACCGTGGCGGTGTGCGGCGGGGCGGGAGCCGATTCGTTGGAACCTGCCGCGGCCTGCGGCGCCCGGGCTGTGGTGACGGGGGAAGTGAAGCACCATCAGTTTTTGCGGGCAGCCGAATTGGGCGTTTGCCTGGTGGAAGCCGGCCATTTTGAAACCGAAGCGCCGGTGGTGGACGTGCTGGTGCAGCGCCTGGCTCCGCTGTGTGCGGTGCCGGTTACGGCGTTGGATCAAACGCCGCCTGCCGCATATTGTACGGAGAGAGACCTATGAAGCAAAATCGGTTGAAAATCGCTTTACAACTGTTTGGCATCTTTTTTCAAATCGGCGCCTTTACCTTCGGCGGCGGCTACGCTATGATCCCGTTGATTCAAAGAGAAACGGTAGAACGGCACCGGCTGATCGACCAATCGGACATTCTGGACATTGTGGCAATCGCCGAATCTACGCCCGGTCCCATTGCGGTGAATTCCGCCACCTTTATCGGCTACCAGGCGGCGGGCGTGTGGGGGTCATTGGCGGCCACGCTGGGCGTGGTACTGCCTTCCTTTTGTATCATTTTGATCGTTTCGGCGTTTTTGCGGCAGGTGATGGACTATGCCGTGGTGCGGTATGCTTTTGCCGGCATTCGGTCGGGCGTGCTTTCGCTGGTGGCGCTTGCTTTGCTTAAAATGGCGCGCCAATGCCCGAAAGGGGTCGTGCCGGCGCTGTTGGCCGTTGGGGCCTTTTTGGTTTCGGCTCTTACCGGCTGCAGTGTGCTGCTGATCATTGCGGCTGCCGCTGTGATCGGATTGGCAACTTATTTGCTGTTGCCCCGGCAGGAGGAAACGCCATGATCTATCTTTCGCTGTTTCTTTCTTTTTTAAAAATCGGGGCGTTCACCTTTGGCGGCGGCTATGCCATGCTGCCGTTGATAGAGCAGGAGGTATTGGCCCATGGCTGGCTGGATCTGCCTCAATTGGTGGATTTTGTGGCGGTGAGCGAATCTACCCCCGGGCCGTTTGCAATCAACATTGCTACCTATGTTGGATCCCAAACCGCCGGTGTGTTGGGGGCGCTGTGCGCCACCGCCGGGGTGGTGCTGCCATCCTTTGTGGTGATCCTGATCGTGGCCCGGTGCTATTTGGCCTTTAAGAACAGTCGGGTGGTAAAGGGTGTAATGAGCGGGCTTAAACCGGCAGTGGTGGGTCTTATTGCCGCTGCGGTCCTTTCCATCGGCCAGGCGGTGCTGTTTCCGGCCGGTTTTGGCTGGGCCGTTTTCAATACGGCGGCTTTCTGGTGTTCGGTCGCCTTGTTTGCCGGCGCGCTTGCGGCCGGCTTGTGCAAAGTGCACCCCATCCTCATAATCGCTTGCTCGGCGGCGCTGGGCGTCGGCTTAGGCTATTTGGGTGTGTGGCCCGCATAAAAAAACGGCTTTCTACTTGCGCAGAAAGCCGTTTTTTGTGTGTCAGGAAAAGTTACGCCATGGTTTTGAGCATTTCGGCTGTTACGGAATAGTCTACCGTTTCACCGTCGGCATATTGTTTGGCGGCCCGTATGGCATAATCGGCCATGCGGATCACTTCATTGCCGATAGACCCGGCAATGTGGCTGCTCAAAAATACGTTGGGCAGGGTGAAAAGCGGGCTGTCTTCCGCCGGGGGTTCGGGCCAGGTCACGTCCAGCAGGGCGGTCAGTCCCGGCCGCTGGCGCAGCACCTCCACCATTTCGTCTTCTTTCACCGTGCGGCCCCGGCCGGTGTTGATAAACACCCCGCCGTCCCGCATGGCGCGCAGGCATTCGCCGGTGATGTTGCCGGCGGTGGCGTCCAGATTGGGCATGTGATTACTCACCACGTCGCCCTGGGCAAAGGCTTCCAACAGCGACACTTTGCGGCAGCCCATGGCCTGCGCTTCTTCTGCCGAAACATAGGGATCATAAATCAAAATGTTCAGTTCGTAATCTTTCAGTCGGCGGATGACCTCGCGGCCGATCATACCACAACCCAAAATGGAAACGGTTTGGGCAAAATTGCCGAAGTGGTAGCCCCGGTTCCAGCTAACATAACCTGCCAGCGATTTGTTGTGCTGCAGGTTGGTAAAATAGCCTTTCATGGCCAGCACGATCTGCGCCACCGTAAATTCAGCCACGGGGATCGCATTGGCGCCCCAGGCCGACATAACGCCGATGCCGCGGTCTAAATAACACTTGGCAAACCCGGCCACCGAACCGGCGGCATAAAACACATAACGCAGGGCCGGCAGCTGAGCAAACTGTTCGGGCGTGAGGGTGAACATGCCCCAGGTGGAAAAAATCACTTCCACGTCGGCCAAGTGGGGCAGATGCTCCTGCAGATTTTTGGGAGTGACCACTTCGGGGTAAAGATCAAAGGCCTCGGCCAGCATTTGCTTGCGGCCCATGCCGTAAACAAAATCAACCGTGCTCGGGTTGTTGTTAAAAAAAGCTGCTTTGATTCTCATATTCATGCTCCTCGCATTGTATTACAAAAGGATGGGCACCGGCGCGCGCAGACACATGCTGTCAGGCGTTACGATACAATCATACGCCCACAGTGCAACGCCGCCGGCCGCCGCCCGCACCAATGCGTCGGCAAACGCGGGATGGGTGGAGCGATTGGGGGCAAAGGCTCGCACGCTTTGCATTTGAATAACAAACAGTATGATCGCTTGCCAGCCGGCCGCCGCCGCTTGCGTTAAGGTGAGCAAATGTTTCACACCGCGTTCGGTGGGTGCGTCGGGGAAAAGAGCCAGTCCGTCCTGCTCCAAAGTAACGCCCTTTACCTCGATTAAATATCGACGTTCGCCCGCCTGGGCATAAAAATCAATGCGGGCGTGGCCAAAAGGGTACTCCGCCTGCAATTCCGAACCGGTCGGTAGTTGGCACGGCAGCCATTCGGCCGCCGCCCGATTGGGCGCCTGGCTGTCCATGTTGATCAGTCGGTCGCTTTTTTTCACTGCGATCAGATCAAAACCCGTTTTGCGCGCAGGATCATGGGAACGCTGCAAATACACCCGACAGCCCGGCACCAGCAATTCTTTGCAGCGGCCGGTGTTTTTCACATGACATACCTGTTCTTGTCCGTCCACGCTGCACAAAGCAATAAACCGATTGGGCCGCGCTATGAATATGCCGGGCACCACGTCGGTATAACGCACACTTTCGCCGCCTTTCGCTATTTTGTTCATTGTATCATTGAAACGGGTTTATTGCAAGGTGTTTCTTTGCGAGCGGGCAAATATGTTTTAAATTTGATGGTTGAAAAATCCGACGGCTTGATGTATAATACAAAAATGGAAAGATAGGTGACGTCATTTGCGGTACAAACAGGCTTTCGGCTCCGCCGTTTTATTGTTGGCCGCATTGATTTGGGGCACCACGTTTGTTTCGCAAAAAAGCGCGGCTGACGCACTGCTTGGGCCGTTTACATTCAACGGCATTCGGTTTATGCTGGGGTGTGTTGTGCTGCTGCCGCTGGTACTGTGGCAGGCTCGGCGCAAGCCGGCCGAAAAGCCAAGCGTGCCTGCCGCCACCCAATGGCGTTACGGCGCCGTTTGCGGGGCGTTGGTATTTGTGGCTACCAACCTGCAGCAGTTCGGCCTGGCCCAAACTTCGGCCGGCAAGTCCGGTTTTGTAACGGCGCTGTATGTGGTGCTGGTGCCGGTGTTCGGCGCATTGCTTTTTGGAAAGCGCACCGGGTGGAACGTTTGGGCTGCGGTTGTGCTGGCGGCCGGCGGACTGTATTTGCTGTGTGTGCAAAACGGTTTTTCGGTGCAATTGGGCGACGCGCTCACTTTTGGCTGTGCGCTGGTGTTTGCCTTTCAGATTTTAACGGTGGATAAGGCTTCGGCCTTCATAAGCGGCGTGTGGCTTTCCTTTATGCAGTTTTTGACTGCCGGTTTGCTTTCGCTGGTTTGCATGGCGTTGCTTGAGCAACCCCAATGGGACGTGATCATGGCTTCTGCCGGTCAACTGCTTTATGCGGGCGTTTTCAGCTGCGGCGTGGCGTATACCCTGCAAATCGTGGGGCAAAAGCACACCGATCCCACGGTGGCTTCATTGCTGATGAGTTTTGAAGCGGTGTTTGCCGTGCTTTCGGGCTGGCTGTTGCTGCACGAGCGGTTGTCGGCGCGGGAATGGATCGGTTGTGCCGTTATGTTGGCTGCGATCGTATTCGCGCAGCTTCCTTTATCGTCTTTACCCGGCAAGGTCGAATCGACATTGCCGGATATCAATAATGAGGAGAATCGTGTATGAAAAAGTCTGTTCTTGTTGCCTGTTTGTTAACCATTAGCCTACTGGCGTTGGCGGCCTGCGGCAAAGCGCCGGTGGTCACGCCCACTCCCGCCCAGCCTGATGTGTCCAAATCGCCTGTTGCTGATGTTAAGCCCACCATTTCCGTGAATGACATTACGGCTTCCGCCGGTGACATCATCACGGTGGAAGTTTCCGTTTCGGCCGATTCCACTATTTGCGCGTTGGACGCTCAGCTGAGTTTTGATACCAACGCGCTTGCTTTTGTGGAAAAAGACAGTGAAAAATCTTTTGCCGCCGGCGCTTCCAGCGCGAACGATATCGGCAACGGCATAATCAAATTGTCTATGGCTACAGTAGACCCACCCAAGGGTGAAACGGTGCTGTTTGCCCTGCGATTCAGAGTGAGCGAAGGCGCGACCGTCGCCAACACCTACGCCCTGGGGCTTACGGTGCAAACCTGCTGCAATTATGATTTGGTAGACATTGTTCCCACGGTGAAGGGCGGCAGCTTAACTGTGAAATAACACGCTGTAAACCGCGTGTTTCGTTTGCCATTTTATGGCGCAATGTGCAAATAATCTTTTAAAGAAGGGTTCAGTTATGAAAACAAAAGCAGTTCGTATTTACGGCGAAAATGACTTGCGGTTGGAAGAGTTCGAACTTCCGCAGATGAAAGAGGACGAGATTCTGCTCAAGGTCGTTTCCGACAGTATTTGCATGTCCACCTATAAAGCGGCCATGCAGGGTGCCAAACATAAACGTGTGCCCAACGACGTGGCGGAACATCCCACCATTGTGGGCCATGAATTCTGCGGCGAGATCGTGGAAGTCGGCTCCTATTGGAAAGACCGGTATCATCCCGGCCAGCGGGTTACCATTCAGCCGGCTCTGAACGACCCGGCCGACATTTACGCCGCGCCCGGCTATTCGTTCCAAACCATCGGCGGCGACGCTACTTATGTTATCGTGCCCCGCAAGGTGATCGATTTCGGTTGCTTGCTCAACTACACGGGCGACGCTTTCTTCTATGGTTCCTTGTCTGAACCCATGGCCTGCATTGTGAGCGGCTTCCACACCAGTTGGCACAACGTGCCCGGCCGTTATGCGCACGTTATGGATATTGTGCCCGGCGGCACCATGGCGATTTTGGCGGGCGCCGGCCCCATGGGTCTGGGCGCTATCGATTATGCCATTCATCGCGACGTGCATCCTTCGTTGTTGGTTATTACCGACGTGGACGACGCCCGGCTGGCCCGTGCCGCTTCCATTTATACGCCTGAAGAGGCGGCTAAGTACGGTGTGGAACTGCACTACATGAACACCGGTAAAGAAGAAGATCCGGTGGCGGCGCTGCGTGCGTTGACCGGCGGCAAAGGCTTTAACGATGTGTTTGTGTTTGCGCCTGTTAAACCGGTGGTGGAGCAGGGCAGTGCCATTTTGGCGCACGACGGCTGCCTCAACTTCTTTGCCGGCCCCACCAACACGGCATTTTCGGCGGAATTTAATTTCTACAACGTGCATTATGATACCACCCATGTGGCCGGCGGTTCCGGCAGCAACCTGGACGATTTATATGAGGCTATCTCCATGATGACCAGCGGCAAGATCAATCCGTCTTCCATGATCACCCACGTGGGCGGTTTGGACGCCGTGGTGGAAACCACCTTGAATCTGCCCAAGATCCCCGGCGGTAAAAAATTGATTTACACCCACATTTCCATGCCCCTCACCGCCATTGCCGACTTTGCCGAATTGGGTAAGACCGATCCGGTTATGAAGACCCTGGCCGACATTGTGGCGCGCAACAACGGTTTGTGGTGCGCCGAAGCGGAAGCCTATTTGCTGGCCAACGCCAAACCCCTGTAATCCACCTCCTGCGAGGTAGTATAAAAAGGAAGGAACCTGAATTATGAAAATCTTTTTGGACAGCGCACATATTGAAGACGTAAAAAAAGCCTATGATATGGGTGCTATTTCGGGCGTTACCACTAACCCCTCCATCATTTCCCGCGAAAACCGCAAGTTTGACGAACTGCTGGCGGAGATCACCTCCATCATCACCGATGGTCCCGTGTTTGCCGAAGTGCTGGCCCTGGACGCCGAAGGCATGATCCGCGAAGGCCGCGCCCTGGCCGCCAAGAGCCCCAACATTGTGGTTAAGATCCCCAGCATTCCCGAAGGCTTGAAAGCTGTTAAAACCCTGGCTGCCGAAGGCGTTACCGTGTGCGTAACGGTTATTTTCTCGGCCGCGCAGGCTTTGCTGGCCGCCAACGCCGGCGCTTCCTATGTGGCGCCGTTTGTGGGCCGGTTAGACGATATTGGTGAAAACGGTTTGGACCTGGCCGCCGAGATCCGCGAGATTTTTGACGCGCAAGGCATTGAAACCAAAATTGTGGCCGCCTCCGTGCGCCATCCCGTGCATGTGACAGAACTGGCAAAAATGGGCGTTGACGTTGCTACCATGCCGTTCAAAGTGATCATGCAAATGGCGACTAACCCCAACACCGCCCGTGCGGTTGACGGATTCCTGAAGGATTGGGAAAAGGTTCCTAAGGAATAATGTAGTTTTTAACGGAGCTGCATTGGCGATGTTCTTCAACGAGCGCTACCCTTGTTACTCTGTTTCATATTGAAAAGGAGTGCTATAACAATGAACGTGAAAAAGAAAAGTGCGCTGGCAATTGTTTTAATGGTATTGGTCGTTTTTTCCCTGTTTGGCAGCGCGCAAGCGCAAACGACACGCACCGTGGTGGACGAAGCTACCGGTATTTCGGTGACCGGCGACTTTTCCGAAAAGGCCGTGTTTACCGCTTTTGTGGATACCATTCAAGATAATCCCTTGTGCGTTATGCGCATTATGCTTTCTGTCTGGGATTCGACCGGCGACTATGAAGAAGCCGACTATGATACCTATTACGGCGCTATGACCGCTACCGTACCGTGCGAAGAAAGCAATTGCCGGGTGATCGCTTTTGATCTTTCTACCGGCGAGCCTTCCGAAGTGCCCGCAACCTACAAAAACGGCGCTTACACGTTTGCTGCGCGCGATGGTGATAACACCGAGTTTTGGCTGACAAAACTCACCGACCCCATCGGCGAAGTACCGGCGGAATATGAATATCAGGTTTTGGAAGACAAGGCCACCGGCATTACGGTAACGGGGGTTTATCCCATTGGTACGCGCCTGCTGGCGGTACCGCTGAAGGATTCAAACAAAACGGCTTGGGAAAACGGTGAATATGTACCCTACGTGACCTCTACCGATACGACCGAACCCGAAGCGTGGCCCTATCAAGCCGCCCGTTATGAATTAAAGGCCTATTGCGGCTTCCACGAAGTAGAGCCGAAAAGCGATTTGCTTGTTACCATTCCGCACACAGATGCTGACGCCACTGTGCGCATGAGCATGACCGACGAAGAAATCGACGCGTTGACCGATGAGCAGGATGACGGCGAGATTAACTGGTATGACCGGCGCTGGTATGATATGGATCCGACCTATGAAAACGGCGCGTTCACGTTTTTGACTAACCGGCTGGGTGAATTCTTGCTGGCGGAACAGTCGTATCTGGATACGTTCGGTGACGGGACCCGCCGGGGCGAAGCACCCAAGCTCACCGGCCTGCAGGCGCCTACGCCTACCGAACCGGGCGATAACAACAACCCCAAAACAGGGGATGCAGGCGTTGAGGCGCCGGCTTTTGCCGCTGTTGCAGCCTTGATCGCCGCCGGGTTTGTGTGGCGCCGCCGCACAGTGAACGGCACACGTTAACAGTTTCATTATCCCGCATTAGCGACCGGGAAGATCGAGTTGATCTTCCCGGTCTTTTTTTATTTTTCAATATGTTTTCTAAATGCTGAAAAACCTGCCAGTTCCGGCAGGTTTTCTTTGTTTGTGCTTGGTGAGTGTGCGCGCGCCGCCCTTTTAGCAGAACTGTTGTTCGTTTTGCATAAAAAACCGCCAAAAAATGAAAAAAACTTCTAAAAATATGAAAAAACCTCTTGCAATTCCCAGGGACATGCCCTATAATGGAACAAAGTGGTAAGAAGTGGGAAGAAATGGTATCAAAACTATTTTTACACTTTTTGCCGCATGATCTGCAAAGGAGGGAACAGACGCATGCTGCTGGGCACCTATAAACACAGCATTGACGATAAAGGCCGCATTTCGGTGCCGGCAAAATTTCGTTTGGATCTGGGCGAACGCTTTGTAGTATCCAACGGGCTGGACGGCTGCATTTTTCTGTTCCCGAAAGAAGAGTGGGATCGGCTGGACCAATCCATTCGCTCTTTATCGTTTAAAGAATCCCGCCAGCTGACCCGGTATTTTTACGCCAACGCTACCGAGGTGGAAATTGACGCCCAAGGCCGCATTTGCATTCCGCCCATTCTGCGGGACGCCGCCAACTTAAAAGGCGCCTGCGTGGTAATTGGCGCTTCTAACCGGGTGGAGATTTGGAATTTGAAGAACTGGCAGAATGTTTCTTCCGCCATTGAAGAAGACGACATTATTGATCTGTTAGACAAGATCAACTTCTGATCGGAGCGGCATATGACTTTTCAACATATTCCGGTGCTGTTGCACGAGTGTATTGAAGCCCTGCGTATCGATCCAACCGGCATTTATGTGGACGGCACGGTGGGGGGCGCGGGCCACAGCAGTGTCATTGCACAGCAACTTTCCACCGGCCGCCTGATCGCTATCGATCAAGATCCGGACGCCCTGCAGGCTGCAAGCGAACGGCTGCGTCCCTATGCGTGCGCCACTGTTGTGGAAGGCAATTTTTCTCACTTGCGTGAATTGTTGAAAGGGCAGGGGATCGACAAAGTAAACGGTATCTTGTTGGATATCGGCGTTTCTTCTCATCAGATCGATACCACGAGCCGGGGCTTTTCTTATCATAACGACGCGCCGCTGGACATGCGCATGAGCCAAAAGGGCGCCAGCGCCGCCGATTTGGTAAACACTTTATCCGTTGAAGAACTGACCCGCATTTTTTACGAATACGGGGAAGAAAAATATGCACGCAGCATCGCGACCGCTATTGTGAAGGCGCGATCGGCCGCACCGGTGTCCTCCACGGGGCAACTGGCCGACCTGATCGCCGGCAGTGTGCCGGCCAAAGCCAAACGGCAGGGTCATCCTGCCCGTCAATGTTTTCAGGCGCTGCGTATCGCCGTTAACGGCGAATTGGAAGCCTTGTCAGCCGGGCTGGACAGCGCGCAGTCCAGCTTGGCGCAAGGCGGCCGCTTGTGTGTTATCACCTTCCATTCGTTGGAAGACCGCATGGTGAAGCAACGCTTTGCCGCCTGGTGCAAAGGATGCGTGTGCCCGCCGGACTTTCCGGTGTGCGTGTGCGGGCGCAAGCCGCAGGGCAAACTGCCTTGCAAAAACCCGGTTGTGCCAACCGAATCAGAATTAACGAACAATCCGCGGGCACGCAGCGCTAAATTGCGTGTGTATGAACAGCTGTAAAGGAGAAGGACTATGATCTATCGCGATAGCACGGCTTATGATTTTGATTTGTTTACCGACAATAAAAAGCGCGAGGTTGTGGAAATTCCCGTTGCGAAGCCGGCACCCAAAAAGGCCGCCCGCACCCAACCGGCTGCCCGCACGTTTAAGCAGCGCGCCGTGGCGGTGTGCGCCGTGGCGGCTGTGTTGCTGCTGGTGGTGGCGCAGCTGCATTGCCAACTGGTCAATTCCGAAACGGTAGATCAGATCGGCCGCGCCCAAAAGAAAATTGAAACGCTGGAAAGCGAACAAACCCGCCTGCAGGTAGAACTGGAAGAGAAGATATCTTTTACCAATATGGAAACCACCGCCAAACAGTTAGGTATGCAAAAAATGTCAGCCGCGCAAACCCAATACGTGAATTTGCACCGGCAGGACGAAAGCGAAGTGCTGTCTGGCCAAGGCGGCTTAACGGCACAGATTTGGGATTTGTTCTGAGCATATTGCGCTTTGCCGCCACATAGGCATTAAGGAATGAAACAAGGGGTGGTAACCGTTGAAAAACCAAACGCCCACACAGCAAATGTGGAAGCGTATGATATGCATTTTGCTTGGCCTGGTTATTTTGGGATTTGGCGCTTCGGGCGTAAGCCTGGTCAACCTGATGCTCATACACGGCAGTAAATATGCAAAATTGGCCGCCAACCAACAGCTTTCCACCACCACGTTAGAAGCCAAACGCGGCACCATATACGATTGCGACGGCAATGTGCTGGCCACCAGCGCCACCGTTTGGACGGTTTACATTGCGCCGCAAGACATAGAAAACGAAGAAGAAGCCCGTCTGATCGCCGACGGGCTTGCCGAGATTTTAGACTTAGATGCTCAGGCTGTTTTTGAAAAGACGCAAAAGAACACTTCCTATGAAAAAGTAAAAAAGCGGGTTGAAGAAGAAACCGCCGCCAAGGTGCGCGCTTTCATCAGCGAAAACAAGCTGGGCTCCATTGTGGGCCTGGATGAAGCCAACAAGCGCTATTATCCCAACGGCAGTCTGGCTTCGACCGTTTTGGGCTTTGTGGGCGACGATAACCAGGGCCTTGGCGGGATTGAATATCAGTATGACACCCTGCTCAACGGCGTGCCGGGCAAGGTGGTGTCTTCCAAAAACGCCCGGGGCAGCGATATGCCGTTTAATTACGAAACCATGGTGGAAGCCATGCAGGGCAGCGCCCTTACGCTAACGCTCAATTCATACGTGCAGTATTGTACCGAAAAACACTTAGAAGACGCGATCGAACTCAACGCAGCTACCAACCGGGGCTGCGCTATTGTGATGAATGTGAACACCGGCGCCATTTTGGCCATGGCCACCAAGCCGGATTTCGATCCCAACGAGCCTTTTACCGTAACCGATCCGTATACGCTTTCATTGTTAGAGCAATTTAAGGATCAACAAAACGAATCTACCGGCGATTCATCCGAATCGGATGATGCGGACGACGCCCAAACGCCCTATGAAAAGGCTTATCAGCAGGCCATGAACGAACAGTGGCGCAACAAGGCCATTTCGGACGTGTACGACCCCGGCTCGGTTTTTAAAACCGTTACCGGTTCGTCTGCCATAGAGGAAGGCGTTGTGACAGAACAGTCCAGCTTTTACTGCCCGGGCTACATTGTGATCGCCGGCACCCGGTATAAGTGCCACAAGGCGGGGGGCCACGGCCAGCAAAACCTGGTGAACATTTTTGAAAATTCCTGCAACCCGGCGTTTATCGAAATCGGTCAGCGGCTGGGCGTGCAAAAATTCTATCAGTACTTCAAAGCCTACGGCCTTACCGAAAAAACCGGCGTGGATCTGCCGGGCGAGGCCGCCAGCATTTATTACACCGCCGACCGCATGGGACCGGTGGAACTGGCTTCTGAATCCTTCGGCCAGACGTTCCAGATCACGCCCATGCAGATGATCACAGCCGTGTGTGCCGTGTGCAACGGCGGATATCTGGTACGGCCCCATTTGCTCAAACAAGTTACCGACGCGGCCGGCAATATCACCCAAACCGAAGAAACGTCGATTGTGCGGCAGGTCATTTCGCAAGAAACGTCTAAACAAATGTGCACTTATCTGCGCTCGGTCGTAGAAAACGGTTCGGGTAAAAACGCCTATGTGGCGGGCTATCGCATGGCCGGCAAAACCGGTACTTCCCAAAAAATCAGCAGTGTTAGCGAAGGGGAGCGCATGAAATACATTGCTTCTTTCTGCGGCTTTGCGCCGGCCGATAGTCCGGAATATGCCGTGATTGTGATGATCGATGAACCGCACGGCGCCAACATTTACGGCAGTGCGGTGGCGGCGCCGGTGGCTTCGGCGATTATGAAGGACGTTTTGCCCTATTTGGGTGTGGAAGCGGTGTATACCGACGAAGAGTTTGCCAACATCAACACCACCGTGCCGGCAGTCGAGGGCAAATCGGTCAGCGAGGCGGAAGCCGCCGTTACCGAAGCCGGGCTTTCCTGCCGCGTGATCGGCGATGGGGAAAACGTAGTGGCGCAAAATCCCATGGGCGGTTCCACCAGCCCCACAAACGGCACCATTGTGTTGTATACAACCGAAGATTATGAACCGGAAAAAGTTACGGTGCCTGATTTGACCAATTTGGGCGTTTCGGGCGTTGTTTCCACCGCGGCGGCCGCCGGCATCAACGTTGATATCAGCGGCGTGGTAAGCGGCAGCAGCGGCGCCGTTTCTTACACGCAAGACGTGCCTGCCGAAACACAGGTGGACCGGGGCACGGTGGTAAAAGTCAGTTTCCGTTATTCCGATTCGGTTGAATGATCGGTTTTTGAAAGGTTGAGCGAGTTTATGACGTTACAGGAATTGTATGCACCGGCGGCTAAGTCGCCGCTGGCCGACGTGGTGATCGGCAAAGTGACCAACAATTCACAAAAGGTAGACGCCGGCGACGTGTTCGTGTGTATACGGGGCGGCACGGTAGACGGCCATACCTATGCCCAGGCTGCCCGGGACGCCGGTGCGGCTGTGATCGTGTGTGATCACGACCTGGGTTTGCCCAACCAATTGGTGGTGGATGATACACGCCGGGCTTATGCGCTGATGTGCGCGGCCTATTTCGGTCATCCGGCCGATCGGCTCAAAATTATCGGCGTTACCGGCACAAACGGCAAAACGTCTACTTGCGTTATGATCAAATCGCTGCTGGAAGCCCACGGCTGCAAAACCGGGCTGATCGGCACCATCCATAACATGGTGGGGGAGGAGATCCTGCCCGCCAAGAACACTACGCCGGATGCGTACGAACTGCATTCACTGTTTGCGTTGATGGAAAAAAGCGGCTGTGAATACGCGGTAATGGAAGTGTCTTCTCACGCCATTGATCAAGACCGGGTGTTCGGCCTGCACTTTGCCGCTTGCGTTTTTACCAACCTCACGCAGGACCATTTGGATTATCACAAAACCATGGAAAACTATCTGGCGGCCAAAAAGAAAATATTCGGCCGCTGTGACCGGGCGATCGTAAACCGGGACGACGCCTACTGCGACGAGATCGTGGACGGATGTGAATGCCCCGTGATTACGTATGCGGTGGGCCGCAACGACACCGATTATACCGCCAAAAACCTGCGTCAGCGGGCGGACGGCGTAGATTTTGAAATGGTTGGGGACAGCGTGATCGGCCGCGTGCGGTTGAAGGTGCCGGGCGTATTTTCGGTTTATAACGCCATGGCCGCCGGCACGTGCGTGCTGGCGCTGGGTTTCCCCTTTGCTTCGGTGGTGGCGGCTATGAGTTGCCTGGTAAGCCCCAAGGGGCGGGCGGAAGTGGTTCCCACCGACGAAAACTTTACGGTGATCATCGATTATGCTCATACGCCCGACGGCTTGCAGAGCATCTTGAAAACGTTGCGAGCCACCACCCGGGGCCGGCTGGTTACCTTGTTTGGCTGCGGCGGCGACCGGGATAAAACCAAGCGGCCCCAAATGGGCCAGATCGCCGTGGACTATTCCGACGCGGTCATCGTTACGTCTGATAACCCCCGTACCGAAGAACCGGGTGAGATCATAAAAGATATTCTGGCCGGCATGCAAAACACCAAAACGCCATATACCGTGGTGGAAAACCGCAGCAAAGCCATTGAACACGCGGTACTCAACGCCCGGGAAAACGATGTGATCCTGCTGGCGGGCAAAGGACATGAAACCTATCAGATCCTGGGCCACCAAACCGTGCATTTGGACGAACGGGAAGTGGTGGCGGCGGCCCTGCAAAAACGTAGGGAACAGGCAAAACAAGGGGAATAGGAAGAAGCGTATGGATGCTGTTATTTTGATCGTTTCGGCCCTGGTGGCCTTTGGCGTTACCGCACTGCTGGGCGTGTGGATGATACCTTTTTTGCGGCGGCTCAAGTTCGGCCAAACTATCTATGAAGAGGGTCCGGCCTGGCACAAATCCAAGCAGGGCACGCCGGTTATGGGCGGGCTTATGTTTATCATCGGCATTGCCGTGGCGTTGGTTTGCGGCTTGTGCTTTGCCTGGCTGCAAAAGGATAACCGGTTTTTCAGCGAGCTTACTTCCTCCTTTTCACAAGATCGCATTGCCACCGTTCGCTGGATCGCCGGCTTAGGATTGGCGCTGGCGTCCGGCCTTATCGGCTTTACGGACGATTATATCAAGGTAGTCAAAAAGCGGAACCTGGGGCTCACCGTTTCCCAAAAAACGCTGCTGCAACTGCTTGTAGCGGCCGCCTTTTTGGCGACATTGCTTTTGAACGGCGACACTGTTACCCGCATTCCCTTTGTGGGCACGGTTGACATTACGCAAGGCATTGGGCTGGTGTATTGGCCCATTGCGCTTATCTTTATTTACGGCTTTGTGAACGCCGTGAATCTGACAGACGGAATTGACGGGCTTTGCACAAGCGTTACCATGGTGGTAGCCGTATTTTTCCTGCTGCTTTCGGGCACACTGTATGCAAGTGGATTAAGCCTGTTCGCTGCCTGCTTAACGGGCGGCTGCGCCGGCTTTTTGGTGTGGAACGCGCACCCCGCCAAGGTGTTTATGGGCGATACCGGTTCGCTGTTCTTGGGCGGTGCGGTGTGCGGTATGGCATTCGCCTGCGGCAGCCCGGTTTTGCTGTTGCCGGCCGGCATCGTCTATTTGGGCGAAGCCATGTCGGACGTGATCCAGATCGCTCACTATAAACGCACCCACAAGCGGGTGTTCAAAATGGCGCCGATCCACCATCATTTTGAGATGTGCGGTTGGAGCGAAAACAAGATCGTATGCGTATTTACTGCCGTGGCCGTGATCGGATGCGGCATTGCGGGCGTTTTGGTTTGGCTGGGTTGACCGCGGCCGCTGTAAGGAAAGGAGGTCGCCGGGATGGTTTCGGAACAAACGAAAAATATTGAATCGATCGCCAACCAGGCGACGGAAAAACCGGGTCGCGGCAAAATGGACATGGTGTTTTTCGCCATGGTCATGCTGTTGTTGACCGTGGGCCTGGTTATGCTGTTTTCCGCCAGTTACGCCTTTGCGTATTACAATTACGGCGACAGTTATAAGTTTATTCTGCGCCAGGCGGAATTTGCCGTTGTGGGCGTTGTGGCCATGGTGCTCATTTCGTTTGTAGACTACCACTGGCTGGCCAAATTCCATATTCCGTGGCTGCTTTACATTGCTTCGGTGGGCATGTTGGGGCTGGTGCTCGCCATGCCGCCCATGCAAGAGGGATTCAATTATAAGCGGTGGATATACTTCGGCGGTTTTTCTTTTCAGCCGTCTGAAGTTGCCAAATTTGCCGTTATTTTGCTGTTTGCCTATTTAATTTCTAAAAACTATAAGAAAATGAAAAGCTTCTTGTACGGCATCATTTTCTTTATGGGCCTGCTGGCCGTGGTGTGCGGCTTGCTGGTGTTGGAACCCCACCTTTCCGCCACCATTCTGGTGTTTGCCATCGGCGTGATTCTAATGGTGGTGGGCGGTATCAAACTAAGCCACTTGGGGCTGGTGAGCCTGGCTGGCGTGGGCGTGTTGGCTACCGTGGTGATCACCGGCGTTGTCAATTATGCCGGCGATCGCATCAAGTATTGGCTGGACCCGTGGGCCGACGCTACCGGCGATGGATATCAAACCATTCAGTCACTGTATGCTATCGGTTCCGGCGGCTTGTGGGGCAGGGGATTAGGCAATTCTCGCCAAAAGTATTTATGGGTGCCTGAGCCGCACAATGATTTTATTTTTTCCATTGTTTGTGAAGAATTGGGCCTGATCGGCGCGCTGTGCATCGTGATCGGCTTTGCCTTGCTGGTATGGCGAGGCGTTTCTATCGCCATGCGGGCGCCCGACCGGTTCGGGTCTTTGCTGACGATGGGCATTATTTTCCAAATCGGTTTGCAGGCGGCGCTGAACATTCTGGTGGTTACCAACACCATACCCAACACCGGCATCAGCTTACCGTTTTTCAGCTACGGCGGCACGTCGCTGCTTATGCTGTTGTGTCAAATGGGCGTGATCCTGTCGGTATCGCGCAGTAGTACAGTGAGAAAAAGGTGAACACAATGAAAATACTGTTTGCTTGCGGCGGCACCGGCGGCCATATCAATCCTGCTTTGGCGGCGGCCGGCACCATTCGCGCCCATCATCCCGAAGCGGAAATTGCGTTTATCGGAAACGCCACCGGCATGGAACACGAACTGGTGCCCCAGGCGGGATATGCGTTTTATCCCATTCATGTGGCGGGCTTTCAGCGCCGGCTTACGCTGAAAAACGTGGCTCGCAACGTGGCGGCCGCCCGCAAGGCGGTCACGTCCGGCTTTGAAGCCGCCAAAATAATAAAATCATTTCAGCCCGACCTGGTGGTGGGCATGGGCGGCTATGTGAGCGGCCCGGTGCTGCGCAAAGCCCACCAAATGGGCATTAAAACCGCGACCCATGAACAAAACGCCTTTCCCGGTGTTACTACCAAAATGTTGGCAAAATTTGTGGACGTGGTGATGCTGGCAATGCCGGCCGCTATGGAACACTTGCCCGAACGGCATTACATTATCACCGGCAACCCGGTGCGGCCCGCCATGCTCAACGTCACAAAAGAACAAGCGCGCAAGGCTTTGGGGATCGATAACGACCACCCGTTCATTCTGTCATTCGGCGGCAGTTTGGGGGCCGAGATTGTGAACCGTTCCGTGGCCGATGTGATGGCCTGGCACTGGAATACAGGGCTTTACTATCATTATCACGCCACCGGCCGCGAAGCCTGGTCCTGGATGCCCGACTATGTGCGGCAAAAGGGCGTTGATCTGGCGCGGGCTCCCATGATCCGCATGACCGAATACATACACGATATGGATCTGTGCATGGCGGCGGCCGATCTGGTCATCAGCCGCGCGGGCGCCATCACGTTAAGCGAAATAGAAGTACAGGGGAAACCCTCTATATTGATTCCTTCTCCCTACGTGGCGGAAAACCACCAGTATCACAACGCCATGACCCTGCAAAAGCGGGGCGCCGCCGTGGTGTGGGAAGAAAAAGACCTGACCGGCACTCAACTGCTGGATACGGTGAAAGAATTGCTGACCGATCCCGATCGTTTGTCCGCTATGGGAAAAGCCGCGCGAGACGGCGCCTACACCGACGCGAACGAACGCATTTATAACGCTTTGATGAAATTGTTGTAACCCGTTTTTGCACCCCTTCATACACTGGCAATATGACCGTTTGCCAAATATGAAAGGGTGCAGCATTATGCCACAATTTACTATACGGGGCGGCCGCCCGCTTACGGGGCGGTTGACTGTTCAAGGAGCCAAAAACAGCGTGCTGCCGATTTTGTCGGCCTGCCTGCTTTGCCAAAGCGGCGTAACGCTTGCCCGTTGCCCCCGTATAACCGACGTGGACGCCTGCGTGCGAATTTTGCGGCATTTGGGCTTTCGTGTTACGCACCGGCAACACACCGTTGCCGTGACGCCGCCTGCGCTGTGCGGCAATGAGATCCCGGCGGAATTGATGAGCCAAATGCGCTCTTCCATTACGTTTTTGGGACCGCTGTTGGCCCGCGCCGGGGAAGCGGCGCTGTCGCAGCCGGGCGGCTGTGCTTTGGGCCCGCGACCGATCGATATGCATTTAGACGCCTTATGTCAAATGGGCGCGCAGGTAGAACAAACCCGGCACCGGCTGTTGTGCCGTGTGCCCGGCGGTCGCTTACATGGGGCCGCCATCCATTTGCGCTTTCCCAGCGTGGGCGCTACCGAAAACGTTTTAATGGCGGCCGCTACCGCCAAGGGCGTAACCCAAATCATCAATGCTGCCCGCGAACCGGAAATTGAAGATCTGGCGGCATTTTTGAATGCGTGCGGCGCCAACATTACCGGGGCGGGTACTTCTGCCATCACCGTGTACGGTGTACCGGCGCTGCAAGGCGCGCATTTCACCGTTATGCCTGACCGTATTGCTGCCGCAACCTATTTGGCCGCAGTGGCTGTTACAGGGGGCGAAGCCGCACTGGTCGGCGTGGAACCGCGCCACTTGGATGCTGTTTTACCGCTGTTTCGCCAATGCGGCTGTAAACTGCAGGTAGAACGGGACCAAATCCGGATGCGGGCGCCTCGCCGCTTGGGCGCGCTTAAAACGGTGGTAACGGGAGTGTATCCTGCCTTTCCCACAGACGCCCAGCCGCCGCTTATGGCAATGGCTTGCGTTTGCGCCGGCCCCACTTTGTTTGCAGAGACGGTGTTTTCCGACCGGTTTCGGCATGCGCAGGCGCTGAACCGTATGGGCGCCGCTATTCAAACACGGGGGAAATGGGCGGTGGCAACGGGTGTGGATCATCTGCTGGGCGCCCGGGTGCCGGCGCTGGACCTGCGGGGCGGCGCGGCGCTGGTGGTGGCCGGTTTGGCTGCCGGCGGCGAAACCGTGGTGACAAACGGGCATTACATACAGCGCGGATATGAAGATTTAGCCGGCTGCTTGCGCACGTTGCAGGCAGACGTAACGTGCGAATAAACAAAAAGGAAGTACACCATGAATTTGCAAAACCAGGAACAGGAAATGCGTCGCCGGCGAGAAGAACAACGCCGGGCCGGTCAACGCCGCAACGGCAAAAAAACACGGCGTGCCGGACGCAAACGCAAAGTGCTGCCGCTGTTTATGCTGGCGGTGCTGTTGGTCGGTGCGGTGATCGTGCTGGCCTATACCGTGTTGTTTCCGGTTCGCACCGTTACGGTGGAAGGCAATATGCGCTATTCGGAAGAAGAGATCGTGGCGGCTGCCGGCATTACGCCGGGCGAAAATTTGCTGCGCATCGACCCCGACAAGGTTTCACGCCGGGTGCGGGACGCCTGCCCTTATATCAGCCATGTTAAGCTGGGCCGCAAACTGCCGGATAAAGCCGTAATAACCGTAACCGAAGCAGGCGCTTATTACGCCTTTTATCAGCAAGGGGAATATGTGTTGACCAACGCCGATTTTGAATGGATAGAAACCGCGCGCGATACCGGCGACGGCATTGCGGTTTACGGCTTGGAGGTTACACCCAAAACGGTCGCCAAGCCCGTTACGTTTAACGACGCGGAGCGGTATGCGGCGCTGCAGCAGTTAGGGCAGGCCATGCAGGCGGCCGAAGTGACCGGCATTACCCAACTGGACCTGACCGATCTGGAACACGTGCGCATGCGTTACCAGGACCGGCACGAATGGCAGTTGGGCTCATTGCAGAACATTGAGTATAAATTACGGTTCGGGATGGAGATCAGCAGCCGGGAAGGCGATACGGGCATTGTCAATCTTGCCGGTTTATCTTCCGGCAAAAACGGCTATTTCAAAAGCGAGGTGCTGGGAGAATTTGTAACGCTGGTCACGCCTACCGACGTACCCGACCCATCGTGACAACCGCTGCGGGGCGGCCGTTGACGTCGCAAATGATCCGGCGACAGCCAAAATCGGCAAATTTTTCCGTTAAAAAGTGAAAAAAACCGAAAAATACTGTTGAAATTTGAAATGAATCATGTTACACTTTACAAGAATAACCATGTATTTATTTCATAAAGTATCGTTTAATCGAGCAGGAGGTTACAATCAATGGAACTTGCACAAGAATATGCCAACGTAAACCAAATCAAAGTCATCGGCGTGGGCGGCGGCGGCGGTAACGCCGTTAACCGCATGGTAGACGCCGGCGTGAAAGGCGTGGAATTCATCGCCATTAACACCGACAGCATGGCTTTGTATAATTCCAAGGCGGATATGAAGATCCAAATCGGCGAAAAGGTCACCGGCGGCAAAGGCGCCGGCGCCAATCCCGATGTGGGCGCCAAAGCGGCGGAAGAATCCAAGGATGCGATCCTGGAAGCGCTGAAAACGGCCGACATGGTGTTTGTTACCAGCGGCATGGGCGGCGGCACCGGCACCGGTGCGGCTCCGCTGATTGCGCAAATGGCTAAGGAAATGGGTATTCTTACGGTTGGCGTTGTTACCAAACCTTTTGCTTTTGAAGGCAAACGCCGTATGGAACAGGCTGAGATCGGCATTGCCGCGCTGCGCGAACATGTGGACAGCCTCGTTGTTATTCCCAATGAGCGGCTGCAATTCGTTTCGGAAGAAAAAATCACGCTGAAAAATGCGTTTGATATTGCTAACGACGTGTTGCGTCAAGGCGTGCAGAGCATTTCCGAACTGATTTCCATTCCTGCCTTTATCAATCTGGACTTTGCCGACGTTACGGCGGTTATGAAAGATTCCGGCTACGCTCACATGGGCGTTGGTTCGGCCACAGGTAAAGACAAGGCCGAAGTCGCCGCTAACCAGGCTATCACCAGCCGCCTGATCGAAACCTCTATGAAGGGCGCCAAGGGCGTTATCATCAGCATCACCGGCTCGCCCGATATCGGTCTGGAAGAAGCTACTGTTGCTTCCCAGATCGTGACCGACGCCGCTTCGGAAGACGCTAACATCATTTGGGGCATGCAGTTTGACGATACCATGGAAGACGAGATCCGCGTGACCGTGATCGCCACCGGCGCTCCCAATGAAAACGACGCGCGCCGTCCCGGCCGCTCTTCCGCTTCGCTTGACGATCTGCTCAACAGCAACAGCAATGATGACGATTATTCCGACATCATGGGCATTTTTGACCAACGCTGAACCGTTTCGGTAAATTTCAAAGGCAGTAACGAGCTTTTCGTTGCTGCCTTTTTACTCTAAAGAAAAGGAGGTATCGGTATGATCAAACGATTCAGCCGGTATTATAAACCGCATTTGACCTGGTTTGTGATAGACCTGTTGTGTGCGCTGGCGGTGGCACTGTGCGATCTGGTTTTTCCTATGCTCACACGGCAGATCATCAATGTGTATATTCCCAACCGGCAGTTGCGGTTGGTGATTATCTGGTGCGCCGTTTTGTTGGCCATTTACGTAGCCAAAGCGGTTATGACCTATTTGATCAACTATATGGGCCATGTGGTTGGCGTACGCATTCAATCGGATATGCGGCGGGATCTGTTTGACCATTTGCAGGGGCTGCCGTTTTCATTTTTTGACGATCACAAAACCGGCGCCATCATGTCTCGCGTGGTGAACGACCTGCAAGAGGTGACCGAACTGGCGCACCACGGGCCGGAAGATCTGTTTTTGTCGCTTATTCTGTTGTGCGGCGCTTTTGTGCTGATGGTGCGCATCCATCTGTGGCTGGCGCTGATCGTATTTGCCAGCTTGCCCGTGCTGGTGTGGTTTGCCGCCAAAAAGCGGCTTAAAATGGCGCGGGTGTTCGGCGAAACCCGCAAACGGGTGTCGGAGATCAACGCCGGGCTGGAAAACAGTATTTCCGGCATTCGGGTTTCCAAAGCTTTTACCAACCGGGCCTATGAAATCGAAGCCTTCGGCCGGGATAACGCCAATTACGTTACGGCTCGTTCGTCGGCCTATCAGGCTATGGCGGAGTTTTCGGCCGGCACCGGGTTCATTCTGGATTTTTTGAACGTGGTGGTGCTGGTGGCCGGCGGTCTGTTCTTTTTTTACGGTCAAATCTCCGTGGGCGACTTTGCCGCCTTTTTGCTGTTTGTTAACACTTTTCTTTCACCGGTGAAACGCCTGGTGGCCTTTGTGGAGCAATACCAGGACGGCATGAGCGGCTTTAAGCGGTTTGTGGAAATGATGGACGAGCCGGAAGAACCCGACGCGCCCGACGCGACGCCGCTTGTGCCCGGCCCCGGCCATATTCAGCTGGAAGACATTTCTTTTTCTTATAACGAAAGCCGCAGCGTTCTTTCGCATATTTCGCTGGACGTGCCGGCCGGCAGCACCGTGGCGCTGGTAGGGGAGTCGGGCGGCGGCAAAACTACCCTTTGCCATTTGATCCCCCGGTTTTATGAGGTGAACGAAGGCCGCATTTTAATAGACGGGCAGGATATTACGCAGGTTACCCGGCGCTCCCTGCGGCAGGCGGTGGGCATGGTCTCGCAAGACGTATTTTTGTTTACCGGCACCGTGTATGAGAATATTCTGTACGGTGATTTGGGCGCTACCCGTCAGCGGGTGGAAGAAGCGGCCCGTGCAGCCGGGATATACGACGATATCATGAGCTGGCCCGACGGATTTGAAACCTATGTTGGCGAACGCGGCATCAAGCTTTCCGGCGGGCAAAAACAGCGCATCGCCATTGCGCGGGTGTTTTTGAAAAATCCGCCCATCTTGATTTTGGACGAAGCCACATCGGCGCTGGATAATGTGACCGAAGCGGCGGTGGCGCAGGCGCTCACACGGCTGTGCGCCAACCGCACCACCCTGGTGGTGGCACACCGGCTCACCACGGTGCGTGCCGCAGACGAGATCGTGGTGTTAACGGCCGACGGCATAGCGGAGCAGGGCACACACAGCCAGCTGTTGGCTGCAAACGGCGTGTATGCGGGGCTATATCGGGCTACCGCCAACTGAAAACGAGCAAAAAATGCGAAAAAAGTGTTGACAAACCAAGGGTTTCGTGATAAAATTCTACATTGTTGTAATGTGCCTATTTGTGGCATATTGCGAAAATACGAAAGAAAGGAGAAATGACATGCCCACTTTTAATCAGTTGGTTCGCAAAGGCCGTGAAACGATCGAGAAAAAGTCTAAAACGCCCGCGTTGCTGAAAAACTACAATTCTCAAAAACGCACGCTTAACGACCAAAACTCGCCCCAAAAACGCGGCGTATGCACCGTGGTAAAAACCACCACCCCGAAAAAGCCCAACTCCGCTTTGCGTAAAATCGCTCGTGTGCGTCTGTCCAACGGGATCGAGGTTTCCTCTTACATCCCCGGCGTAGGCCACAACCTGCAAGAGCACAGCGTGGTGCTGATTCGCGGCGGCCGTGTTAAGGACCTGCCCGGTGTGCGTTACCACATCATTCGCGGCACGCTGGATACCCAGGGTGTTGCCGGCAGAATGCAGGCCCGTTCCAAATACGGCGCCAAACGGCCCAAAGGGAAATAAACCCCGGCCGTTCGACCGAACAGGGTCGAAAACTTTTTTGACGAAATCTTCTTGCAGGCTGCATAGCATAGCAGCGGCGATATTGATATATACCGCCTCTGCTTGGTGCCAACGGGAGTTTTGTCACTCGAGTACCGATGATATCTCTTTATGTGAAGGAGGGAAGCGAAGTGCCAAGAAGAGGCCAGATTGCAAAACGTGACGTTTTGCCCGATCCGCTTTACAATTCAAAATTAGTC
>CADBNN010000086.1 GCA_902796075.1 Oscillospiraceae bacterium
AAAAATACAAGCTGAGAAAAACGATCTGTTTTTGATCATTTATCTCAGCTTGTTTTTTTAACTGCGCACTTACTCACCACGCTGATAGGAAGCGAGAATACTGCCTTACCACGGTCGGGCTTTTTGGCAAGGGGGCTCCTTTTTACTTGCGTTACGCCTGTGCAAAGGTGATAACGTAGCGGGTGTTTTCGGGGGTGGGCAGGCCGGGATCGGCCACCGTGAAGACGCCGGTCAACCCTTGCTGTGCCGCCGCCAGTTCCAAATGGGCCATGGCGATGCCCACGTCCAGCAGTTGAATATCCCCCAGGGGACTTTCTTTCATGGTACGGGTTTCGTAAAAATGCACCCGATCGGCTTCCAGCACCAGCCGCCAGGGCTGGCCGTTGGCGGCCGAAGGCGCCCATCGCACCGCTTCCAGCGGATCGGCCCATACGCCGGCTTGCGCCGGGTCGAGGGGCTGATCGAATCCCCCTTGAAAAAACAGGCTTTCAAACGGCTTGCGCTCGTCTGCCCGAATGCCTTTGCGCATCAGAGTCTCCCGCAGCGACCGCTTGGCCGCCGGATAGCCCACCGGGCTGGCCACCGGCATCACTTCGTCAGGCTGCAGGTCCATGGCCTTTTCAAACGCCGACCGGTTGAGCGACGCGGCCAGCATTACCGTGCCAACGCCCCGGTTAAAAGCAAACAGGCAGGCGTTTTCAAACACGTAGCCCACCGCCGCTTCAAAATAGGGCGCCCGCGGCGCCTTCACGCCCCAATAGGTCTGCGCGCCCACAATGACCGGGCTGGTGAGACCGTGCTCCTGCGCGTTGAGCAGCCGCAGCGTGACCGGCACCCCAAACGGATCGGCCGGCGCCTCGTACGCCGCCAGCGCCTGCATATCGGTCTCCGACAACGCCCGTCCGTCAAAGGTCCGCACGCTTTTACGGGATCGGATCCAATCTTTGTTAGCGTCCATTTGCAAACCCTCCCAATGAATAAAACGTGTGTTTCGCATCGCCGCCAGCGCAAAGCGACCGCGGCGCAATATAACAAGGATCGCGGCGCAAAAGCCGGGGCCGCCGCACGGCGTGCGTATCGATGCGCATCGATAGGAAGATGTTTAGGCTCCAACCATCTGGCCGCCCGGCGCAAAGAATGCGAATAGCGGAGCGTCAAGCGAAGAACATAGCGGGCGATCAATAGCATTTCATATCGACGGATATCGATATGAACGGCAAAATCGTCCGCTTACATACGTGTGCGATAGGGCGCGGTGCAACAGATTAACGCGTCAACAGCATTTCATATCGACGGATATCGATATGAAGTTGTTTAGGCTCCAACCATCTGGCCGAACGGCACAAAGAATGCGAATAGCGGAGCGTCAAGCGAAGAAAATAGCGGGCGATCAATAGTATTTCATATCGATGGATATCGATATGAACGGCAAAATCGTCCGCTTACATGCGTGTGCGATAGGGCGCGGTGCAAACGATCAATGCATTAACAGCATTTCATATCGATGAATATCGATATGAACGATTCGGGCCCTGCCCATTTGCCCAAGCGTCACATCATTGCAAACAACAACGACAGCCTACATTTCATATCGATGGGTATCGATATGAAGTTGTTTAGGCTCCGACCATCTGGCCGCCCGGCGCAAAAAATGCGAATAGCGGAGCGTCAAGCAAAGAACATAGCGGGCGATCAATAGGATTTCATATCGATGGATATCGATATGAACGGCGCGACCGAGCATTTTATTTGCGCGCGGTGAAGTGAAATCGCAATATACAAGCGCGTCAAGAATGTTTCGTATCGATGAATATCGATATGAACGGCAAAAACGTCCGCTTACATGCGTGTGCGATAGGGCGCGGTGCAAAAGATCAATGCGTCAACAGCATTTCATATCGATGGATATCGATATGAACGATTCGTGCCCTGCCCGTTTGCGCAAATCGCCACGTCATTGCAAACAACAACGACAGCCTACATTTCATATCGATGGATATCGATATGAACAGTTCCGGCCCCTGCCCATTTGCCCAAGCGTCACATCATTGCAAATAGCAACGACAGCCTACATTTCATATCGATGGATATCGATATGAACGGCGCAAGGCTTTTTCGGAGCGGGTGGCGCGGCGTTGAGGCGCGGCTGCGCGCCGGTCAATCCTCCCCGCGGACGGGCGGTCGCGGCGGTCAATCCTCCCCGCGGACGGGCGGTTGCGGCGCGGCTGCGCGCCGGTCAATCCTCCCCGCGGACGGGCGGTTGCGGCGCGATTTCGGTGGTAAGCGTTCGCAAGGTCTGGATCGCCCGGTCGGCGCCCAGCTGAGAAATGGCGTAATGCGTCCACTTGCCCGCCTTATAACGATTCACCAGGCCGCAATCGCACAACACCTTCATGTGATGCGACAGGGTGGATTGGCCGATATGCAGGCGGCGGCGCAATTCACCGGCGCTTGCAGCGCCGTGCTGCAAATGCTGCAGGATCCGAATGCGGTTTTCGTCGCTTAAGGCTTTGAAAACCACGACCGGTTGTTGGTTCTTCACAATATGGATCTCCCCTCTTGAACATGCGATAAAACAGCGGCTTGCCGGGTGGCGGATCATTCCTCCACACAAGCCAAAAACAAGGGCGCCAGATTGGGATCGAACTGGGTGCCGCTCCCCTCCAGAATGATTTGCCGGGCCTGCTCTTTGGAAAAAGCCTTTTTATACACCCGCTCGGAAATCAGCGCGTCGTACACGTCGGCCAGGGCCATGATCCGGGCTTCCAGCGGAATGGCTTCACCGGCCAGGCCGTCGGGATAACCGGTGCCGTCAAACCGTTCATGATGGTGGCGGGCAATGTTGCAGGCCACGTTGCAATAGGCTTCTTCTTCCACGCCGCTCATGGTTTTGCGAATAATATCGCCCCCGTGTGCCGCGTGCGTTTGCATCACCGCAAACTCTTCGGGCGTAAGGCGGCCGGGTTTGTTCAAAATAGCGTCGGGCACCCGGATCTTGCCGATATCGTGCATGGGGGCGGCCAGCACCACGTTATCGCAGTATTCCCGGGTAAGGTGAGCATAACGGGGTTGCCTGCGCATGCGCTCCAACAGCAGCTGCACATAGGTTTCGGTACGCTGTATATGGTTGCCGGTGTTTTCGTCCCGCTCTTCTACCACTGCCGCCAGGGATGAAATGATGCTGCGCTGGATCTTTTCCACCCGGACGCTTTGGTGGATCTCCCGCACGTTGCGCACGCAAATAATACCGTACAGCACCATACCCACCACGCAAAAAGTGAGCGCGTTCATCAGATCCAGTGAAAAAGCCCCGGGAGATTTGAGCCAGCGGGACACCGCTAAATAGCCCGCCGTTTCGCACAGCATAAGCGTAAACATGCGCAAAGGCCGGTCGTCGATGCTCAAAGGCAGCAGGGCGATGAACACAATAACGCTGGTGGCCGGTGTGGCGTAATTGCTGGGTTGGGTGGAGAGAATGCCGGCGTATACGCTGACCAGCAAAAGTTGGGCGTAGCACAGCAAAATGCGCCAGATCTCTTTTGTGGTTTCTTTTTTGCCCAAAAGGGTCAACACCAACAATTCCACCAGGCTGCCGCACAGCAAAAAGGCGTATGGCAGCCACACGCCCGACCGGGTGATAAGGTTAAAGGCGAGAAACAGCGCGCCGATGCCCGCCGACAGCAACGCCGTGATTTGAACGGCACGGACGTTGCGCTGCCACAGCAAAGGCCGGATCGCGTTAAAATCGTCCCGCGCGACGCCGCAATAGAATAAAAAGTCTTTTAAGCGGCCGGTTGTCATATGGTTGCCCCCCTTACGTCATACAAGTATGTTTATTATAGCATATACCTCATAAAAAGAAAAGCCTGATTGCTCACAAACGCAAAAACGACCTTGCTTTTAGGGCGGTTTCATGCTACACTGGCTATAATAACCGGCGGTTGCGCCGCTGAATAAAAAGGATGATGTATCGTGGAAAAAACCGCAAAGCAACTGGCGCTGTGGCGCTGGGTGGCCATTGTGGCCGTGTGCGCCCTGGCGGCCGTGTGCGTGCTGTACGCCGCCGGCGTGGGTCAGCCGGGCCAAACGCCCGCCCCCGCTAACCAAACCGAGGCTCTTACCCTGTGGAACGACGGCACCGGCGCCAAGCAGGCCCTGACCGATTATGTGGCCGCCGTGACCGACGAAAACGGCAAGGATTTTATTCCCGTGGAAGATCGCATCGCCGTGTTCGACATGGATGGCACCCTGGCGTGCGAGACCTTTTACACCTATTACGACACCATGATGTTTATTGAATATTGCCTGCACGACCATCCGGAACGGGTTTCGGACGAGCTCAAGCAGGTGGCGGCGTCGATCCAGCCCGGCTACGTGGCGGACGAGACCCTGGCCCGCAACTTTGCCAAAGCCTACGCCGGCATGACGGTGGAAGAATTGTATGATTACGCCGTTTCCTTCGGCCAAAAAAAGACCGCCAGCTTTACCAACATGCGGTATATCGACAACTTTTATTTGCCCATGGTGGAACTGGTGCGGTATTTATATGAAAACGATTTTACGGTGTATGTGATCAGCGGCACCGAGCGCACCACCACCCGGGCCATTGTGGCCAATTCCCCCATTCGGGATTACGTGAGCCCGGCGCACGTGATAGGCACCGATTTTGAAGTGAAGCAAAAAGGCCACGAGGCCGAAGCTTCCAACATGGATTACAAATATGAAAACGGCGACGAGCTGGTGCTGACCGGCGGCTTTGTGCAAAAAAATCTGAACGCCAACAAGTCCATCTACGTACAGCGGGAGATCGGCAAACGGCCGGTGCTGGCCTTTGGCAACAGCGGCAGCGACACCAGCATGATGCAATACGCCTTAGACGAACGCAACCCCCACAAGGCCATGGCCTTTATGGTGGTGGCCGACGACGACGCGCGGGAATGGGGCACCCAGAACTGGGAAGAAAAAGCGGCCGATTACTCCGCAAAAGGCTTTGTGCCCGTTTCCATGAAAACCGATTTTGCCGTGATCTATCCCGAAGGCATTGAAAAAGCGGCGGCCCAATACACCCCCGCCAAAACAGATAAGGCGGCGTGACCATGAAAAAGAACCGTTTGATCGCATGCTGCCTGGCGGTCCTGTTAGCCGCCGGTTTGCTGGCCGGCTGCGGCCAAGCCGTAAAACCTGCGCCCGCCATTGGCATTATAGGCGCCATGGACGTGGAAGTGGACGCGCTGAAAGAAGCGGCCGCCGTGACCAAAACCACCCAACTGGCCGGCATGACCTTTTGCGAAGGCCGGCTGGGCGGCCGGAACGTGGTGATCGTGAAATGCGGCATGGGCAAGGTGAACGCCGGCATTTGCGCCAACACGCTCATTCACGATTTCGGCTGTGAAAAGATCATCAACACCGGCGTGGCGGGCTCGCTGGACGGCCGCATCGCCATTGGGGATATTGTGGTGAGCACCGACGCGGTACAGCACGATTTTAACGCGACCTATCTGGGCTTTGACCGGGGGGAGATCCCCTACACGGGCCGGTTCGCTTTTGCGGCGGACGAAGCCCTGTGCGCCGCGGCGGTGCAGGCGGTGAAGGAATCCGCACCCGACGTGCAGGTGTGGGAAGGCCGGGTGTGTTCGGGCGACCAGTTTATTTCCGAAGCCGCCCAAAAGACCGCCATTGTACAAAACTTCGGCGGCATGTGCTGTGAAATGGAAGGCGGCGCCATCGCCCAGGTCTGCTATTTGAACCAAACGCCCTTTGTGGTGATCCGCGCCATTTCCGACAACCCCAACGAAACCGAACTGGTGGACTATAAAGTATTTGAAGCCCAAGCCGCCGCCCGCTGTGCCGCCATTGTGCAATACATGGTGGAACATTTGGCGTAGCCGGACCGGGCAGGAGATTTTTTGCTATGAACACACAGGAAAAATTCGGGTTTTCCCGCTTAAAAGGCCTGGCGTTGCTGCTGCAGCTGCCCCTGGTGCTGGCGGCGACCGCCGGCACCGTGTTTGTGCTGGCTTTCAGCATAACCAACAACGCCGGTCCCTTGTTTGTGGCGGCTTACGTGGCCGTGCTGGTGGCCTACGTTGCCGTAATATTTTACGCCTGTTATGGCTACCGCAAAAATAACGCCTATTATTTGGGGGCGGTTTACGCCTTTTGCTTGGCCGTGCAGCTCAACGTGCTGCTGCCGTTTCGGGATACGTACCAGTTAGTGGCGCTCACGCTTCTGCTGGCCCTTTGCGTGGCCTTTGCCCAGCATATTGACCGCAAAAAAGCCGCCAACGCACTGCTGTTGTGCATGCTGGCGGCGGCGCTGGCTTTTTCGGTTTATGCCACCCTGACGGCCAGAACCGAAAACCTGAACGATTTGAAAGAAAACGTGTGGTCGGTGGCGGCCATGTATATTTCCGTTTGGACGCCGGTGATCATGACCGTTACCCTGGGCCTGGCCTACAGCGTGCGCGGCCGGCGGCCCTGACGGCCGCCTGTTGGCGCAAGGTGGACGCTATGCAAATACATGCAGACGTGCAGCACAAAACCGTGCAAACCGGCGGCGTGACCACCCGGTATTTCACCTTTGGGCACGGCCCGCGGCAGTTGGTGATTCTGCCGGGGCTGAGTGTGCAAAGCGTGATGGGCGCGGCCGAAGCGGTGGCCCGGGATTACCAATGCCTGGCAAAGGATTTTACGGTGCTGCTGCCCGACCGGCGACAGCAGCCGCCCGCCGGCTATACCATGGACCAAATGGCCCGGGACACGGCGGCCGCCCTGCAGGCGGCGGGATGTGAACACGCCTGCTTTTTCGGCGCCTCACAAGGGGGCATGCTGGCCATGCTCATAGCCGCCCGGCACCCCCAACTGGTGGAAAAACTGGCGCTGGGTTCCACCGCCGCCCGGTTGACGCCTGCCGCGCAGGCCGTGGTGGCCCGCTGGATCGATTTGGCCCGGCAGGAAAACGCGCCGGCGCTGTATGCCGCCTTCGGGCAGGCGATCTATCCCCCGGCCGTTTGGGAACAAGCCCGTCCCCTGCTGGCCGAAGCCGCCCGCACCGTGACCCGGGAGGAGCTGGCCCGGTTTGTGGTTTTGGCCGGCGCCCTGCCGGCTTTTAACGGCGCCCGGGCGCTGGCGTCGGTGACCTGCCCGGTGCTGCTGCTGGGCGACGACCGGGACGAACTGTTCGGTTTGCCGGCGATGGAAGAAATGGCCGGCTGTTTGCAAGCCAACCCCCGGGTGGAAACCCACGTGACCCACGGTTACGGCCACGCGGCGTATGACCTGGCCCCCGGTTACAAAGAACGCCTGGCCGATTTTTTTGCTTAACGGAGCAAACGAAACCCCCGACCTGCCACGCAGCAGGCCGGGGGTTTATGCGCTTGGGGGCGTGAGAGAGCAATCAACAGGATAAGCCGGACGGCCCGCCTTTGCCCGACCATGGAGCCAGGTGTTTAAGTGATGCCGCCGCCTTTGGCGGCTGATGATGTATCTCCGCTTGCGCTCCGAAATGATGCAGCGCGTTTTACGCGCAATGATGTGATG
>CADBNN010000087.1 GCA_902796075.1 Oscillospiraceae bacterium
ACGCAGGTTGGGGCTATCCTGTCATTAGGGCGGTCCTATCGGTGGGATAGTTTGCGTCAGATACACCTCATCAGTCACGGCTTACGCCGTGCCAGCTTCCCCTCAAGGGGAAGCCAAGTGTTGTGGTTTAACACAATTTAGTTCAGATACACCTCTAATAGGGTTAAATCTTGCCTTCCCCTTGAGGGGCAACGAGCCCGACCGCACCGCCCACCAAAAAAACGGACCGAAGATTCGGTCCGTTTTTTCGTTTATGCTTCCACCGGGAAGCGGTCGATCTTGCCCACGGCTTTTTTGAGAATGAGCAGGGCGTCTTTGGCGTCCACGCCGGCGTCTCCGTTCACATTGGCGGCGGCAAACCCGCTTTCAGTCAATTCCCGCTTGCCCACGGCGGCCTGCAGCGCCCACAGGGCGTCCACCGCGTCCACGGTCCCGTCCTCGTTCACGTCGCCATACACAACGGCGCCGGGAGCATACAGCGTTATGCCATACAAGGTGGTGCGGCTGTTCCAGGCGGTCACCTGGGCGTAATACCGTTCAAAGGCGCCCGGTTCCAGTTCCACCGCCAGGCGCAGAGGCGTGCGGCCGTTTTCGCCCATGGCCATGCGGTCGGTGGTGCGGGTGCCGGCGGTGGTCTTTATCACCGTTTTGCGGCCGTTGGCGGTCACGCCCACCACCGAAAGGGTCAAATTGTCGGTATTGCGCGTGTTGGTGTAGCCGGTAAAGTCGGCTTCCAGCACATAGGCGCCGCCGGTGAGAGAATCGGCAAAAAAGGGATAGGATTCGATGAGCGCCCGGTTTGCTTTGTCCCCGCCGCTTTGCAGGCTCCATTGCCAGGCGTCGTCGGCCGTTTTGGCGCCCAGGGGAGCGATGGCGGCGCCGGTCACCCGGTCTACCACGTGGCAGTTGGCCAAATCGCCGTAGGCGGGGTCCCACTGGCTGTCTAAAAAGTCGATGCGCCGGGTGAGCCAATCTTTAAAATAAGCCAGTTCTTCGGCGTAGGTGTAATACACGGTGCCGCCGTGGCCTTTGCCCTGGTCCCGCACGTTGGTCACCCGCATGGCGGCCGGCCAGCGGGCCTGATCCATTGCCTGCGACCGGGCCAGTTCCGCCGCCAGTTCGTCTATCCGGTCCAGCATGCCCTGCAGCAGGCCGGCCTGTTTCCATTCGGCCCAGCGGGCTTTCACCCGGCTCACAAAGGCGGGGTTGTCCATCAACGCCAAATACCAGGCCCCTTTGTCCGCCCGGTAGTTATAGTCGTTCAGCCCGTTGTCGGTGGTTTCGGGATAAATCACGTCCTGGTTGCCGAAGCACACGTCCACGTCCCACACGGGGCCCATGTGCAGCAGGCCATCTTCGTCCAAATAGCAGTGGCAGCTGGTAACAAAGGCGGCGTCGTAGTTTTTGGCCAGTTCGTTTTGTATGTACCAGTTCACAAAGGAATCCACGTCAATGGCCTTTTCCAGCCGGTCCAGGGGGCGGATGAGTTCCCCTTCTATCACGTTCAGCCGGTCCAGGCAGGTTTGCTTCACTTCTTCCAGCTGGGCCTGGGTAAAGGTTTCGTCCACTTCCGGTTCTTTCAGGGTAACGTGCACGCCGCTGCCTGTCACCACGCAGGCGGCGCAGCCCTCGTTTGCGTGGCGGTATTGCTGTTCCAGCTCCATCAAAACGGCCCCGTTTTCGGTAGACTGGTTGATGCGCTGTTTGTCAAATTCGATTTTTTCGGTGAGCAGATAATTGCCCCGGTATTCGCCGTTTATCACCAGGTCCACAAACCGCCATTCCACCGAAAAACCCTTGTCGGTCTTGTTGGCCAGGTCGTAGGTCACGGCGTTGCGCAGCAGGGTCTTGTCCCAATAATTGGCCAGCAGCACCCATTTTTTGGCCTTGCCCATGCCAAGCAGATCGGTTTTGCTTTCAAACTTGATCTGATAGGGCTTTTTGGGCAATTGCCAGGTGGAATTGCCCCGGCCTTTTATGGTGATGGCCGCGTCGGCAAAGGACTGTTCTCCCGCCGCCAGGCTCAGGGTGCCGGGCAGCCGGTCGGTTTTGGTGATCTGGTCGACCGTTTTGCCGTCGTTCAGGGTAATATACACCGTGGGCAGATTGGTGATCTGCACCGTTTCGGCCAAACCCGCCACCGGCGCCAGCGCCAGCGCGCACAGCAGGCACACCGCCCGCAAAAACCAATGTTTTTTCATGCCGCACCCATCCTTTCCGGGCCGAAAAAATAGCGTATATATATTGTAAAGCACCCGCCCGGGTTTGTCAAGCGCGCCAAAAACGCCAAAAAGGGGCGGCGGTTTCGTCCGTTCTTGTGCAAATGCACCAAATATGCAAAAGCTTTGCATTTTATGCAGAAAAACCCTTGACAAACTGAATATTTCGCGTATAATATTGCATAAAGTGAATGAAATCCCTGGGAGGTCTTTTTCGTGAACCATACGTCCGTTTCCAAAGTTGTGCTGGCCTACTCCGGCGGGCTGGATACCTCGGTCATCATCCCCTGGTTAAAAGAAAATTACAATAATTGCGAGGTCATCGCCGTGTCCGGCAACGTGGGGCAGGCGAGCGAACTGGAAGGGCTGGAGGAAAAGGCGCTGAAAACCGGCGCTTCCAAATGCTATATTGAAGACCTGACCGACGAATTTGTGAACGATTACATTATTCCCACCGTGAAGGCGGGAGCCATGTATGAACAATACTTGCTGGGCACCTCCTTCGCCCGGCCGCTTATTGCCAAGCGCATTGTAGAGATCGCCAAAGCCGAAGGGGCCGACGCCATTTGCCACGGCTGCACCGGCAAGGGCAACGACCAGGTACGGTTTGAACTGGCCATCAAGGCCTTTGCGCCGGAAATGAAGATCATCGCCCCCTGGCGGGAATGGGATCTGAAATCCCGGGAAGAGGAGATCGCCTACGCCGAAGCCCACAACGTGCCCCTGAAAATCACCCGGGAAACCAACTATTCCAAAGATAAAAACCTGTGGCACTTAAGCCACGAAGGGCTGGATCTGGAAGACCCGGGCAACGAACCGACCTACGAAAAGCCCGGCTTTTTGGAAATGAGCGTTTCGCCCCTGCAGGCGCCCGACAAACCTACCTACATCACCCTGGACTTTGAAAAAGGCGTGCCGGTGGCCCTGAACGGCCACAAAATGCCGGCCAAAGACATTGTGCTGCACCTCAACGATCTGGGGGGCGCCAACGGCATCGGCCTGCTGGACATTGTGGAAAACCGCTTGGTGGGCATGAAATGCCGCGGCGTTTACGAAACCCCCGGCGGCGCCATTTTGTACAAGGCGCTTAACGTGCTGGAAACCCTGTGTCTGGATAAATACGCCGCCCACAAAAAGCAGGAACTGGCCATCACCTTTGCCGAACTGGTGTATAACGGCCAATGGTTCACCCCCCTGCGCAAGGCCCTTTCGGCCTTTGTGGACGTGCTGGAAGAGCCCTGCACCGGCACCGTAAAATTAAAACTGTATAAAGGCAACATCATTAACGCCGGCGTGTGGAGCCCCTATTCGCTGTACGATCCGCAAATCGCCACGTTTGACGAAGACGACGTGTATAACCAAGCCGACGCGTCCGGCTTTATCAACCTGTTCGGGCTGCCCATCAAGGTGCAGGCGCAGGTAGACGCGAAAAACAAAGCGTGAAAGAAGGGAAGCCCCGTGAGCGAAAAATTATGGGCCGGCCGCACGGCCGGTGCGCTGGACGCGCAAGCCGACGCCTTTAACGCCAGCATCGGGGTAGACCAAAAAATGTTCAAGCAGGACGTGCAGGGCTCCATGGCCCACGCCGCCATGCTGGGGGCCACGGGCATTCTCACCCCCGCCGAAACCGACGCCATTCTGGGCGGCCTGCAGGCCATTTTGGCCGAATGGGAAAGCGGCGCCCTTACGGTGGACCCCACCGCCGAAGACGTGCACATGTTTGTGGAAGCGGAACTCACCAAGCGCATCGGCGCGGCAGGCAAAAAGCTGCACACCGCCCGCTCCCGCAACGACCAGGTGGCCACCGACCTGCGGCTGTATTTGCGGGATGAGACCCAAACGGTTGTGAAGGGGCTCAAAAACCTGCTG
>CADBNN010000088.1 GCA_902796075.1 Oscillospiraceae bacterium
AAGGCGACTTCCTTTCCATCGACGGAACCACAGGAAATATCTACGACGGGCAGATCCCGACCGTGGACGCGCAGATCGCCGGCGAATTCGGCCGCATCATGGCCTGGGCCGACGAATTCCGCACCATGAAGGTCCGCACCAATGCCGACACCCCGGCCGACGCCAAAAAAGCGCGGGAACTGGGCGCCGAAGGCATCGGTCTGTGCCGCACCGAGCATATGTTCTTTGAAGCCGACCGCATCGCCGCGTTCCGCGAAATGATCTGCGCCGATACCGTGGAAGAACGGGAAGCCGCGCTGGCCAAGATCCTGCCTTATCAGCAGGGCGACTTTGAAAAACTGTATGAAGCGCTGGAAGGCAACCCCGTCACCATCCGCTTCCTGGATCCGCCGCTGCACGAGTTTGTGCCCACCGAAGAAGCCGACATTGAACTGCTGGCCGCCGCCCAGGGCAAAACCGTGGCGGAGATCAAAGCGCTCATCGCTTCGCTGCACGAATTCAACCCCATGATGGGTCACCGCGGCTGCCGCCTGACCGTTACCTATCCCGAAATTGCCAAAATGCAAACTTCGGCCGTCATCCGCGCCGCCATCAACGTGAAAAAGGCCCATCCCGACTGGAACATCGTGCCCGAGATCATGATCCCCTTGGTGGGCGATGTGAAGGAATTCAAGTTTGTGAAAGACGTGGTAGTGGCTACCGCCGACAAAGAGATCGCCGACGCCGGCGCCGACCTGCAATATGAGGTGGGCACCATGATCGAGATCCCCCGCGCCGCTCTCACCGCCGACGAGATCGCCAAAGAAGCGGCCTTCTTCTGCTTCGGCACCAACGACCTGACCCAAATGACCTTCGGCTTCAGCCGTGACGACGCCGGCAAATTCCTCGAGGCGTATTACGACACCAAGATCTATGAAAACGATCCCTTTGCCAAACTGGACCAAAAAGGCGTTGGCAAGCTGATGAAGATGGCGCTGGAACTGGGCAAACCGGTCAACGCCAAACTGCATTGCGGCATCTGCGGCGAACACGGCGGCGATCCCACCTCCGTGGAATTCTGCCACCAGATCGGCCTGGACTACGTGTCCTGCTCGCCCTTCCGCGTGCCCATCGCCCGCCTCGCCGCCGCCCAGGCCGCTATCAAGGAAGGCAAATAATCCCGGCAAACCCTTAAAAATCGCTGAATTTACGCTCACCAAAGCCGACGCACAGACCTATCTGTACGCCGACTCCACGAAGCACAGAGTGCATAGGTGGAAGAACGTAAAAGTAGCGCTGTATATCTAAGAGAAATCCCTCTGTCGGGAAACCGGCAGAGGGATTTTATCATTTTAATAGATTTATTGTAGATTTTTTTCCAATATGATATAATAATTGCAAAGGAGGCGTTACAACAGAATGTCGAAGATACGATATAGCAAAGTGTTCGATCTATCAGAATTGCGGCCGGGTTGCATCGTCTTTATGAACGCCGACGTGAAAGCAGACATATCTTTGCCCGGTGTGTTCAAGGACACGACCCACGCCGAATAATAGAATCGGCAAAAGATCCATACCGCATCAGAACGGGAGTTTTGTTTATGATCACCTATGTAGACGGTATAACGCTGGTTCCTGAATCAAAAGAAATAGATTTTATTATGCACCAGCGCCGAACCTGTTATAACGGGATATATCCGTTTAAAGTGTTCCCGAAAAAAGGCTTGAAGCGGTTGGCGTTTGGGCCGATCACCATCTTTTACGGCGGAAACGGTTCCGGCAAGACGACTCTTTTGAACGTCATTGCCGAAAAGCTTCATGTAATACGCCATTCAGCATTCAGCGGAGGCGCGTTTTTTGCCGAGTATGTTTCGAATTGCAGCGCTTCCGCCGGGCGGGTCCCGCAAAACAGTCAAATTCTTACAAGCGACGACGTGTTTGATTATTTGTTGAACGTGAGGCATTTGAACGACGGTATCGACGTAAGGCGGGACCAGCTGTTTGAAGAGTATCTTGCGCGGAAATGGGAAGACCACAGAAACCTGAAAGGGCTGGATGATTACGATGATTGGGTCGTTAGTTTCGACGCCACAACAAAATCGCAATCCAGGTTTGTAAAGGACAGGCTGGCAAGAAACGTCGATATGTTTTCCAACGGCGAAAGCGCCATGAAGTATTTCACCGACCACATAACGGAAAACGCGCTGTATCTGTTGGATGAACCGGAAAACAGCCTTTCCATTGCGCTCCAAATAGAATTAAGCAAATATATTTTTGATTCAGCAAGGCATTTCGGCTGTCAGTTTATCATGGCCACACACTCGCCGGTGCTTTTGGCTATCGAAAACGCGCTGATTTATGATTTGGACGCTACGCCTGTAGAAACCAAAAAGTGGACTGAATTGGAAAATGTGAGGCGTTATTTTGATTTCTTCGAAGCCCACAGGAACGAGCTTTTGAACGGTTGAATTTAGTGCAAAATCAATTACATATTATTAGGAGGAAGACAAATGCCTGATGTTGTTGTTGGCTTGATCTGCTTTTTTTGTTCTGCCATGTTGGGCGCGTTTGGGTTTCCCAACGTGCTTTGGACGTTTCGTCCAAATAAAGGGCCCGATCCTGCGGAACCGGGTGCGATCAAGGCGTTGCGTGTTGGTTTGTGGCTTTTGGCTTTAGCCGGCGCCGCTTGCTTGACCTTGTTCGTTATTTTTCCTAATCAAAAACCCGCGCTGACCGGTTTGTGTTTTGGCTATGGCGTTACCCTTTTTTATGCAATTATTAACTTCAAAGAATCTGACGAGTCGGCAGCAAACGACGAACCTGCCGCAGCAGATTCACACAGCAACGCTGACGAACCCAGTAAAACAGCCGGCGTGGAAGAAAACGAGAAAACCGCCGTCGCGGCAGAAGACGACGAAAACGCCTTGCAAGTAATCGGGCAAAACACCGTGCCAAACGATACGTCTCCGACTTTATTTGAGCGTTTGATGTTTGGTGTGTTGGGGTCTGAATTGATACACTTGTGTAGAAACGCCATTCGAGAAAAAAGAGAAAAAGGCAAAAAAACAAAAAATGCCGAAACCGAGGCCATAGACCATCGAATTATCGCCGAAACGCAAGAACCCCCGCCCATTGAAGAAGAAAAACAAGAGGCCGTTGTGCAACAAAAGCAAACCAATAGGTTGGCAAACAAAAAAAGGAAACCGATAAAGTTTAAGTGGAAGCCGTCGAGGGTCGTTACATTTGCGGTTTGCGTTTTGCTGGCAGCGTCTGTTGTCGGAAATATTTTGCTTGGTGTAACCAGTGTTCGTCAAGCACAAGAAATCAAGCAAAAAAAAGACGACATTGCCGTGTTAAACTCAACGACACATTCTCTGAAACAATCGCGGGATCGGGTTCAAAGCGAAAATGCCAGATTGAGCAAGGAAAACGACGAGTTGCGCAAAGACGTTAAGACATCACTTGAGATCGCCAACATATATGCCGATTATTCGGACAGTTTGCTGGAAAACAACGAATTTGCCGCCTCTATATATTATTCATTGTCGTTAAGTTATTTTCCTGATTATTACAATTTGCGTAACAAATACGGCGTTAAATGAAAACGAATGAATTGCACAGAAACCGAATTTGTGCACAGAAAACAGAAGACCCGCCTCGCCGCCGCCCAGGCAGCCATTAAGGAAGGCAAATAATCCCGGCAAACCCTTAAAATCGCTGAATTTACGCTCACCAAAGCCGACGCGCAGAAATATCTGTACGCCGACTCCCCGAAGCACCGCGTGCATCGGTGGACGGACGTAAAAGTAGCGCTGTATATCTAAGAAAAATCCCTCTGTCGGGGAACCGGCAGAGGGATTTTTGAAATATTCACAATAATAGAATCAGTAGGTAATTATGAGTCGGTTAAACAAGGATTTCTTTGAAAAAGATGCGGACTTTGTTGCAAAAGAGTTACTCGGAAAAGAACTTGTTATGAAAGTCTGTGGCGGGTGCTATTTTGTGTGGCGGATCATTGAAACGGAGGCATATAAAGAGGAAGAGAATACCTGCGAGAA
>CADBNN010000089.1 GCA_902796075.1 Oscillospiraceae bacterium
GAAGGTCAATTCACGCGCCGACAGGCGCAATTCATTTCGGCGCGGCATAGGCATATCAAAAAACATCCTTATCACGCCGCGCCGAACAGCCGAAAGCGTTTTTTGTGCAAAAACGCCGCCGGTGGGCAAACAAGGGTTGCTATATCGTTAGTCTTGTAGTACAATGGCAAAAAAGAACCGAAGAAAGTGAAGGGAACCCGCTTATGTGGTTAAACGTGGCCATCGGCCTGCTCATTCCGTTTTTTGGCACCACGCTGGGCGCGGCCTGCGTGTTTTTTATGAAAAACGATATCAGCGAACGCCTGCGCCGTGCCCTGTCCGGCTTTGCCGGCGGCATTATGGTGTCGGCGTCGTTTTTCAGTTTGATTTTGCCCGCGCTGGAACAAACCAGTCACTACGGCCAGTGGTCGTTTGTGCCGGTGGGGCTGGGCTTTTTGGCCGGCATGCTGTTTTTGCTTGTTTTAGACCTGCTGATTCCCCATGTGCATATGGATAAAAGTGAAGAAGGCCCCAAAACCGGCCTGCAGCGTACCACCAAGCTGTTTTTGGCCATTATGCTGCACAACCTGCCGGAAGGCATGGTGGTGGGCATTGTGTTTGCCGGGTGGATGTACGGCCACAGCGATATTACCCTGGCGGGGGCACTGGTGCTTTCGGTGGGCATCGCCCTGCAGAATTTCCCCGAAGGCGCGGTGGTTTCCATGCCCATGCGGGCCGAAGGCATGCCCAAAACCAAAACCTTTTTATACGGCATGCTCTCGGGCGTCATCGAACCGGTGGGCGCGCTTATGACCGCCTTCGCGGCGTCGCTGTTTTTGCCGGTTATGCCGTATTTGCTGGCCTTTGCGGCAGGGGCCATGTTTTATGTGGTGGTGGAAGAACTGGTGCCCGAAATGGCCGCCGGCAAGCACTATAACACCGGCACCCTGTGCTTTGCCTTGGGCTTTGTGCTGATGATGGCGCTGGATATCGCCTTCGGTTGATCATAAACTTTTTTTCAAGCGCCGGCCCGATCCCGCGTCGTCCGCCGGCTTGTACAATACACTTATATCACAGCGGCCCCACGGCCGCGCAAAGGAAACGAGTATGAACGCGATCACGGGACTTTTTACCCAATACCGCGGCATGCGCCGCGAAATATACGTGCTGTTTTTCGGCCGGGTGGTCACCAACCTGGGGGCCATGGTGTGGCCCATGCTCACCATGATCCTCAACCAAAAAATGGGGTTGAACGCCGCCGGCATCGCCTGGTTCTTTGTGGGGTCGGGCGTGTTGATGCTGCCCGCCAATCTGCTGGGGGGCAAGCTGGCCGACAAATTCAATAAAAAATGGAACATTGTGGTGTTTGACGCGCTTTCCATTGTGTGTTATCTGGCCTGCGCGGCGCTGCCCCTTTCCTACGCCACAGTGGTGCTTATGGTGCTGGCCGGCGTGTTTCAAAGCATGGAATACCCCTCTTACAACGCCCTGGTGGCCGACCTGACCCTCACCCGCGACCGGGACCGCGCCTATTCTTTGCAATATTTGGGGTCTAACCTGGGGCTGGTGCTTTCGCCCACCATTGCGGGGCTGCTGTTTAACGATTACCTGTGGCTGGCCTTTTTGGTCAGCGGCATTTCCATCGGCGTTTCCACCTTGCTCATTTTTTTGCTGGTGCGGGACGTGACCCCCGTGGAAGATACCGACACGGCCGCCGTGTACCAAACGGCCCGGGATAAAACCAGCCTGTTTGCCATTTTAAAAGAAAACCGGGTGATCGTGCTGTATGTGGTGGCCATTGCCCTGTACTACGCGGCTTATGGCCAATACACCTATTTGATGCCGCTGGATATGGGCGCCGTGCACGGCGAAAGCGGGGCGGTGCTGTTCGGCACCGTTTCCAGCCTGAACTGCGTGGTGGTGGTGATCTTCACCCCCATCATTACCAAACTGTTCGCCCGGGTGGCCGACGTGAAAAAGATCCTCATCGGCGAACTGCTGGTGGCGGGCGGCTACGTGCTGTTTTTGACTATGCTGGGGCTGGTGCCGGTGTATTACGTGGCCATCACCCTGTTCACCTGGGGCGAGGTGTTCACCACCATCAGCGACAGCCCTTACGTTTCTAACCGCATCCCCGCCAGCCATCGGGGACGCATCAACGGCTTTTCGGCGGTGTTGGGGTCTTTTATTCAAGGAGGCGCCGAACTCACGGTGGGCCATTTATACGATTCTCACGGCTCACTCGCCGCCTGGGCGGTGGTGCTGGGCCTGCTGGCCGTGGGGGCGGTGTTGACCGTTTGGCTTATCGGCCGGGATAAAAAAGCTTATCCGGCGCTGTATGCCGCGCCCGGCGGCGCCGTAGCGATGCCCAAGGAGAAATAACGTGAAACAGGCTTGCGCAAACGAGCCGGCCGGCCATGTTGCGCAAGACTTGATGGGGCGCCTTGCGCCAAAACCGGAAGAAATCGCAACAAGGGCGCCGCAGCGGTCCGGGTACGGTAGCATACGCCGCCCGTTTCCCCTAACTGTAAAAAAGCACTTCCGACGCATTGCCGGAAGTGCTTTTGCTTTATGCGGTTTTTACATAACGTTTTTCATTATTCTGGTGCCAAGCCAAATCAGCGCCGCCATAGAGCCCACCAGCACCACCAGAGCTGCCGCCATGTTCCACAGCCCCGTCAGCGCGCTCAGGGCGGGGGATAGCCCCACCAGCCCGATCACTTTGGCCAGCCGGGCGGCGTATTGTTTTGGGTTGCGCGGTTTAACCGACTGCCGGGCCCGCACGGGCAGCATGTTGTAATCTTTTGTCAGCGCCATCACGGCGGCATACAGCCAAATGGCGCCGGCAAAAATGCCCATTAAAATCGAATAGCCGTATTCTATTGGGCGCTTCTCCATTATCGCAGGGGATCGTCCCGGTGATGGCGGCGGCGGGCGCTTTTTTTCACCAAAACGGCGGTGCCAACGCCAACCGCTATCACGGCCAAAATACCGATGATGCTGGCGGCGATCAACGCGCTGCTGATGCGCACCCCCGTTTTTTGCAAGCTGGTGGTTGCGCCGATGGTGGGCACGTTGGTGGGCGTGGTGGGGGTGGCGGTTCCTTTGGCCGCCGTAAGGGCGGTGGTAAACCGGCCGCCGGCAGGGCCGTCCTTTGTTCCGCCGTCGGCACAAACCGTGCCGGCCAAGCACACCCACAGCAAAACCAGGGTCAAACCCACCGTCAGCCATCGTTTGGCAGAAAACATTGAAAACCCCTCCCGGCATCATTCGGTATACTTCTTTTACAGTATACTACCGTTGAGTTGGATTCTCAACAAATTTTTTGCCGAAATGCAACATTTTTCGCGCGCCGTTCAGCCGCGCTTTTTGCGGGTGCACACGATCCCTGCGATCGCCGCCGCCAAGGCAAAGGGCGCCAGCCGCACAAAACCCCATTCAAAAGCGTGCATGGCCACGCCCAACACGGCCTTTTCGGGGTCGGCGTAATCCCAACCCAGGTAGGGGCTGTGCAGGGCCAATAACAGCAGGGCTATCGCCGCCACCACCGCCGCCAGGGCGATCCAAATCCCCCGGGCGGTCTTGCGCCGGGCGTCTGCCTGCCGGGCCAGTTGGGCGTTTATCACTTCCAATTTTTGCGCAATGGCCTTCACGTCATCGGCCGCGGGCGGCGTCACCGTTTCGCCCAGCAGGTCGCTCACCGGGGTTTCCAGTTCTTCCGCCAGGGCGATCAGGCAATCGGCGTCGGGCACCGATAACCCCTTTTCCCATTTAGAAACGGTTTGCCGCACCACGTTCAGTTTCACCGCCAGTTCTTCCTGTGAAAGGCCTTTCGCCTTTCGCAGCGTTCGAATGTTTTCGCTCAGCATAAAGCCAGCCACCTTTCTTTTTTTGGTAAGGCCAGTATAGCAGCCTCCGCCCGCAGGCGCAAGCAACGCAAAATAACATGCCGCAACGGGTATGAAAGATCCTGTGCTATTATAGCACAAACTGCCCGCGGGCGTAAAGACTTGCAGGGGGAGGCGAAACTTGTTATAATCAACAAAATAGTTTGTTGGGAGAACGTCAAACATGATCTACGTTATTTTGGTGGCATTTGTAGTATTTGTACTGGCGCTGCAAATCATTGATTTTAATCACACCACGTATCATGCCGCAACCGGCAATTCTTTTTTTGCCACCGTTTTGGATAAAGGCCGCAACGGCGAATATCGCATTTACAAGCATTTGCGGCAACTGGAAAAACACGGCGCCAAGTTTTTGTTCAACGTGTATTTGCCAAAAGAAAACGGCGAAACCACCGAATGCGACGTGATTTTAATCAATCACCGCGGGTTGATTGTGTTTGAAAGCAAAAATTACAGCGGTTGGATTTTCGGCGACGAAAAAAGCAAAACGTGGATGCAAACGCTGCCCCAGGGTAAGGGGCAGCCCGCGCACAAAGAACGGTTTCTGAATCCCATCATGCAAAACAAGCTGCATATTAAATGCTTGCAAGCGTGCGTTGGCAGCAATTATGCCGTGCAATCCATTATTGCGTTTTCCGAACGGTGCACCTTGAAGAAAGTAACTGTCAACGATCCCAATGTGCAAGTAGTTAAACGCGATGAGATCCAAACGGCTGTAACCAACGCCACCAAAAGAATGCCGCCAAACGCCTTAACGGACGCAGATATTCAGCGACTGTACAAACGGTTATACCCCTATTCGCAGGTGAACGAAACGGTGAAACAGCAACATATACAGCGCATAAAAGAAAACCAGGCGAAAAACAAGCAATAAAAATGGCGGAGGCGGGCGTTACGCACCCGGAACATATTTCACACGCAACAGCGGCGGGATCATTCGATCCCGCCGCCTTTTTCATCATTCACGCCTGCGGCACCCGCGCGCGCAAGCAACGAGCGTTACCGCACCATGCCGCCCCATTCCACAACCGCCGCCGGCAGGCTTCGTTGACCTGCGGATACATATAGTGATCCTTGCGAGATTATAAGATTTTCAGCGTTACGGTGATTCTTCTCCGTAACGCTGATTTTTATTATCCATTATTCTTTTCTAACAACTCAATGATTTTCTTTGCTTCTGCAAGCGCAAGACCTTGTTTCAAATGAGAAGCAAAGCCGTGAGCTTCCGGCGGATCGGAAATAAACTCTTTCAACGCCTTAATGCCCATTGGCTGAACGTGCCTGAACGCAAAACCTTGATTCAGAGCTACAAGGAAGCCGTCTTTTTCGCCCCAGCCATCAGTAACACTAAAATAGCATAGCCTATCTTCTGTTACAAACACCCGCTCAGCGTTGCCGATTTTGCCAATGCAAACGCAGGGTGTTTTAGCATAGTATTCATCATATAAAACCGATGATAAAAACTTTGTACCCTTAAAGCGGTCATTTATATTGACATCGCCGCTTGTTTGGCAAATCGCAAAAATCTCCATTTCTTTCTTTTTTTGTTCTGACATCATAATCGTGTCCTCCTTAGATTTATTGATAACCTATAAGAGAACGAAGAAGCGCCCATCGTCAGATGAGCGCTGTTGTTTTATACACCCATCATACAAGCATTACCACCTTGCCTTGCGGTAGGTTGGTGTGCGGTCAAAGGGCTTGTCCCTCACGCACTCTTTATAGGTTGATTATGAGATTGATTTTTTTAATTTGATGATTTTCGCTTTAATTCTTTAGCTTTTCTTTTCATTATACGCATAGCCCCGTCCTCGACCATACTATCTGTATCGGCAAGCCGAGAATTGTCGATTTTGTAAATCTCAGTGATTATCCAGTCGGTTTATTCTCTTTCATATCGGGAAGGTCCTTTCTGTTGACTATATCAATTATACGACCGAAATGATTAAATGTCAATGATGCCGCCGCCTCTGGCGGCTGATGATGTATCTC
>CADBNN010000090.1 GCA_902796075.1 Oscillospiraceae bacterium
GACAAGGACTAACCCATCGATAGGATACTCTTGACCTGTGTACACCTCATCCGCTTCGCTTCGCTCAGCACCTTCCCCTCAAGGGGAAGGCAAGTTTAGTTGTCTAACAAAATCCTGCCCCCCACAACCCCTCCGGCTTGGCGGCTAAAGCCACCAACCCACCTCCCCTTGCACAGGGGAGGCTTACGGCTTGTAACGGGTTTGCGGTTGGCCTTTCTGTATAAGTCCGGGTCCCGGAAAAGGGGCCGCGGCGTCTTAATAGGTGGTTTGCCCCTGATACACAAGGCGGGCTTCGCCGGTGAGGGTGACGCCTTCGTCGGTGCAGCGCACGATCAGGTCGCCGCCGGGGACTTTGACGGTGACGTCGGTATTTTTGGCGCAATAGCCCAGCCGCACGGCCGCCGCCACGGCGGCGCAGGCGCCGGTGCCGCAAGCGGGGGTTTCGCCGTTGCCCCGTTCATACACCCGCATGGCCAGGGTGGCCGGCCCCACCACCCGCACAAATTCCGTATTGATGCGTTGCGGAAACACGGGGGCGTTTTCGAACCGGGGGCCCAGGGTTTGCAGGTCCAGCTGATGGATGGTATCGCAAAACACCACACAATGGGGGTTGCCCACCGAAAGGCAGGTGACCCGCCAGGTTTGATCTCCCACCGCGAGGGGGTAATCGATCAGTTCCTGTTCGGGCAGGGTGCAAGGCAGGGCCGCGGCGGCAAAATCCACCGGCCCCATGGCCACTTCGGCCAGGGTCACCCGGCCGTTGCGGGTGTAGACCCGCACCTGCTTTACCCCGCTGGCGGTTTCAATGGAAAGATCCGTGCGGGGCGCCTTGCCGCTGTCGAACAAATATTTGGCCACACAGCGAATGCAGTTGCCCGCCATTTGGCCTTCGCTGCCGTCCCGGTTAAAAATACGCATTTTGGCGTCGGCCACGGCGGAAGGCTCCATGAGCACCAGCCCGTCGGCCCCCACCCCGGTGTGGCGGCGGCACAAAGCCACGCACAGCGATTCCGGGCAGGTGATGGACAGATCGAAATTGTCTACAAAAATATAATCGTCGCCGGTGGCCTGCATTTTATAAAAGGTGAGGGGCTGGCGCTGGGCGCGCAGGTGGTTGATGTCCACCAGTTCGGTGTTTTGCTGGGTAAAGCGGCTGGCGATGGCGTCGGCAAACGCCCGGGCGGTATCCAGCGAAGTGAAGCAGGGCAGATCATATTGCAGCGCCAGCCGGTGCAGGGCCAGATAGGCGGCCAGCGTGGCGTCCTGCAAGGCGCCGGTGTAAACCAGCGCGCTCAAACGGCCCTGCTCCATCAGGCGGCGCAGGTCCTCCCCTTCTTCCGGGCCGGCCACGGTTTGCACCGCAAGCCCCAGCCGGGCGATGGTTTGGGCGGTTTCGGCGGTGGCGTAAAGGGCAAAGCCCAATTCGGCCAGTTCCCCCGCCAGGGCGATCACGTCGTCCTGATCGTAAGAAGCGGCGCTGATGAACACGCCGGCGGCTCCCTCTTCATAAGGCGAGCGCACGGTCATGCCGGCGGCGGTGAGACCCTTGAACAGGGCTTCGTGCAGGGTTTTGCCCAGGCCCAGCACTTCGCCGGTAGATTTCATTTCCGGGCCCAGATAGGCGTTGGCGCCCGCCAGTTTTTCAAACGAAAACACCGGCACTTTCACCGCGCAGTAGGGCGGCGCGGGGGTCAGGCCCGTGCCGTAGCCCAGGTCTTTGAGGGGCTGCCCCACCATCACCCGGGTGGCCAGGTCCACCATGGGCACGCCGGTTACCTTGCTGATGTAGGGCACCGTGCGGGAGGCCCGGGGGTTGACTTCGATCACATACAGTTCGCCCCCGTAAATGAGATATTGAATGTTCACCAGCCCTTTGGTGCCCATGGCCAGAGCCAGCTTGCAGGAGGTTTCCACCACGGTGCCCATCATTTTATCGTTCAGGCCGAAGGGGGGATACACCGCAATGGAATCGCCGCTGTGCACCCCCGCCCGCTCGATGTGCTGCATAACGCCGGGAATGAGTACGTCGGTGCCGTCGGAGATCACGTCCACTTCGATCTCCACCCCGGCCAGATACCGGTCTACCAGCACGGGATTCTGAATGCCGCCGGCCAGAATGCGGCCCATGTAGCGGCGCACTTCGTCGGCGTTATGCACGATTTGCATATTTTGCCCGCCAATGACGTAGGAAGGCCGCAGCAGCACGGGATAGCCCAGCGTTTCGGCGGCCTGCAGGGCTTCGGCCAGCGAATGCACCGCCGTGCCCCGGGGGCGTTTTACCCCGAAGCGGTTGAGCAGGGCGTCAAACCGTTCCCGGTCTTCGGCCAGGTCGATACTCTCGGCGCTGGTGCCCAAAATGGCAATGCCCTGTTCATGCAAAAAGCGGGTGAGTTTAATGGCGGTTTGGCCGCCGAAGGCCACCACCACCCCCACCGGCTGTTCCAGGCGGATGACGTGCATCACGTCTTCGGGGGTGAGGGGTTCAAAATACAGTTTATCGGCAGTGTCGTAGTCGGTGGAAACGGTTTCGGGATTGTTGTTGATGATGACCACTTCATACCCCAGTTGCTTGAGCGTCCACACGCAATGCACCGAAGAATAGTCAAATTCGATGCCCTGCCCGATGCGGATGGGTCCCGACCCCAGCACCACCACCGTGGGTTTTTGGGTTTGGCGCAGGGGGGCGGCTTCGCATTCGTCGTCAAACGCGGCGTAAAAATAGGGGGTTTGGGCGTCAAATTCGGCGGCGCAGGTGTCCACCATTTTATACACGGCGGGCAGAGCCGGCAGGATCTGCCGGCCGGAAAGGCGGGAGAGAGCTTCGTCGGTATAGCCAAGCTGTTTGCCCTGCCGGTACTGCTCGTCGGTCATGCCGCCGGCAATGGCGGCTTCAAAAGCGGCCAGGCGGGCAAGGCCGTGCAAAAACCACCGGTCGATGCGGGTGGCGGCGTGCACCGCTTCCACGCTCATGCCGCCGGCCAGGGCTTCAAACACCGTAAACAGCCGCCGGTCGTCGCAATCGGCCAGCCGTTCCGCCACCGGGCGGTCGTCAACCGGCGGGGCGTGCAGGGTATCCAGCCCCAGTTCCGCCCCCCGCACGGCTTTAAGCAGGGCGGCTTCAAAACAGGTGCCGATGGCCATCACTTCGCCGGTGGCTTTCATTTGGGTGCCCAGGCGACGGCTGGCGCCGGCAAATTTTTCAAAGGGCCATTTGGGGAATTTGACCACCACGTAGTCCAGCGCCGGTTCAAAGCAGGCGCAGGTTTTGCCGGTGATGTCGTTTTGTATTTCGTTGAGCGTATAGCCCAGGGCGATCTTGGTGGTGATTTTGGCGATGGGGTAGCCGGTGGCCTTGGAGGCCAGCGCCGACGACCGGGACACCCGGGGGTTGACTTCGATAACGGCGTATTCAAAACTTTCGGGATCCAGGGCGAACTGGCAGTTGCAGCCCCCTTCGATGCCCAGGGCTTCTATAATAGCCAGCGAAGCCGACCGGAGCATTTGGTATTCCTTGTCCGCCAGGGTGAGGGCGGGAGCCGCCACAATGCTGTCGCCGGTGTGGACTCCCACGGGGTCGAAGTTTTCCATGCTGCACACGGCAATGGCGTTGCCGGCGCTGTCGCGCATGGTTTCAAATTCGATCTCTTTCCAGCCGTAGATGTATTTTTCCACCAAAATCTGGGTGATGGGCGAAGCGTCCAGCCCGCCCGCCGCCACAAGAGCCAGTTCTTCGGCATTTTGGGCCACGCCGCCGCCGGCGCCCCCCAGCGTGAAGGCCGGCCGCACGATGACGGGATAGCCGATAGCCTCCGCCGCCGCCCGGGCTTCGCTTACCGTGTGGGCAATGCGGGAGGGAATGACCGGCTGGCCGATGGACTGCATGGTTTGTTTGAACAACTCCCGGTCTTCCGCCTTTTGAATGGTCTGCACGTTGGTGCCGATGAGCCGCACCCCGTGGCGCTGCAAAAAGCCGTTGGCGTGCAGCTGCATGGCGATGGTGAGCCCCGTTTGGCCCCCCAGACCGGCCAGCAGGCTGTCGGGCTGTTCTTTTTCTATAATGCGGGCCACCGTTTGGGCGGTGAGGGGCTCCAGATAGATCTCGTCCGCCAGGGCGTTATCGGTCATAATGGTGGCGGGGTTGGAATTGACCAGCACCACGTTCACCCCCGCCTGCTTTAACACCCGGCAGGCCTGGGCGCCGGCATAGTCAAATTCGGCCGCCTGCCCGATCACGATGGGGCCGGAGCCGATGACCAGCACTTTTTGAATTGAGGTATCAAAGGGCATGGGGATCTCCTTCCATCAGGGC
>CADBNN010000091.1 GCA_902796075.1 Oscillospiraceae bacterium
GGCAACACCCGACGGCCGAAACAAGGGATGTGTTATTGCAGGGGGATGGTAACTTTCTCAACCGTCAGATACGGAATGATGTCTTCCCAATCCATGCTGCATTTGGTCGAAACAAAATCGGCATGAAACGACATGCCTGCACCGTCATATATCCAGAAAATATTGATCGGGAGTACGTCATGAATGCCTTCGTATGCCGTATCGCGCATGCAATAATAAGTTATGCCGTTGTGCACGATGCACGCATAGTTTTTATCCCCGCCTTTCGCTTTTTCTTCTATCTGCTTATAAACAGGTTCTAAACCTTGGGCAACAGCGGGGGAATCGCACGACAGATACACATGAGGACTGGATGGGTTATCGTTACAATCGACAAATTTGTACATATACATAACGCCGGAACTCAACTCGTAAATTGTTACGCCGTTCAATGTTAAGTCCTTATAATTTGCGAGGCCCACCGGATAACGATACACTAATGCGTCGCCTTCTGTCTGCTCATTTAATCTTTCATCACTCAAAAACTTTTGCATATTGCCGCTTGTCGCCCACGCATTAAACTCGTCAATCGTTGAAAAGAACACATTGTCTTGATTCGGCATCGCATCGAAAGACTTAGACGTAACAGAATTTTGCGTTTTTTTCTCTGCTTCGGATGCGTCCGTTGGCGGCACGGTTGACGGACTTTTGGCAGTTGACACGGCAGCTTTCGTCGGTTGGCTGATCGTTTCGGCGGGCGTTTTGTTTGCGGGCTCGGAACCGTCGGTCACCGACGCGCTTTCGGAGGAAGCGGCTGCCGTTCCGGCTTCGGACACCGGCGCCCCCGTTTGTGCGGGTGTGACCGCCGGAACAGCCGTGCAAGCCGCCAGGCAAGCAACCAGAATCACGGCAAAGAAAAGAATCCATCCTTTTTTCATAATAATGACCTCCTTATCAAACAACTCTTCTCATTCACCAGGAAAAGAGGCGTTTTTGAATCGCTTGCCGACACGCAGAACAATATAAACTAGGACTGTTAGACTGCCAGTAACCATTCAACACTCCATTGAGCGCATTATACGACATTACACAATCACCATGATCACTGTCTGCCGGGCAAACACTGCCATACGCACCCAAACAGTGGGAGATCTCATGCAGCGCCGTCAACGTATTTTTATAAATATCGCTATTATCGTTATGCCATACACCACCTACACGCCACACCGGCAGCGCTTGCCCGGCAATCGCACGAATCTCGTGGTCGTGCGTATCATTGTCGATTGAACAGGGAGAATGCCCGGAAGTCAACAATAGGATCGACGTATGGTCGGTGTAAATGGAATTGAGCCGCCGCAGCATAGCCACTGAGCTGTTGTGATGCATAAGCGACGCCGTGTTGCAGGTGGTAGACAGCGTGCCCGCAGACGTGTTGTTTATGCAATTCTCGTCGCCATGATCAGTGAAAACAACCATGTTATTTGGTCGACCACTTATATTTTAGCCGAATCCATTGAGTGTGTCAACAGGTAGACGGGCATAAATACCGTTTTGGGGGCGCGGTGTACCAACATTGGGACAGGGGAAAACCCTTTTCACCTATTAAACGAAATAATTCGCAAAATACTCGCCAAAAATCAAAAAATTTTTTAATGCAGAACAAAAAAATTTTCCCGCGCCGGAAAAGCGCGGGAAAATCCTTCGTTTTTTGCAAGGTCACGCCAGCCCCAACAGGCGGCAGGATTCCTCTTTCATTTTGTATTTCAAGATCTTGCCGGCCGCGTTCATGGGAAATTCCGGCACAAACAAAAAGTAACGGGGCACCTTGTGGCGGGCAATGTGGCTTTCGCCGAACGCCCGCATTTCGGCTTCGTCCGCCTGCTCGCCGGCGTGCAGCACGATCCAGGCGCAGGCTTCTTCGCCGTATTTTTCGTCCGGCACTCCCACCACCTGCACGTCCCGCACTTTGGGATGGGTCAAATAAAACTCCTCGATCTCGCGGGGATACAGATTTTCGCCCCCACGGATGATCATATCCTTCAGCCGGCCGGTCACTTTGTAATAGCCCACGCCCGTTTCCGGGTCGGTCACACGGCAGCAAATGTCCCCCGAATGGAGCCAGCCTTCCGCGTCGATGGTTTGGGCGGTGGCTTCGGGCATTTTGTAATACCCTTTCATGATATTAAAGCCCCGGGCCACAAATTCGCCGTTTTGGCCGTCGGGCAGTTCGGCGCCGGTTTCGGGGTCTATAATGCGGCATTCCACACCGGGGAAGGCGCTGCCCACCGTTTCCACCCGCAGTTCTTCCCGCTCGTTCACTTCGCCCATGGTACATCCGGGCGACGCCTCGGTTTGGCCGTATACCGACAAGATCTCCCGCATGTGCATTTCCGCCGCGGCCCGGCGCATCAGATCGGGCGGACAGTTAGAACCCGCCATAATGCCGGTGCGCACGTGTGAAAAGTCGGTTTTGGCAAAGTCCGGGTGGTTAAACATGGCGATGAACATGGTGGGCACGCCGTTAAAGCAGGTGATTTTTTCCTGATGCACGCAAGCCAACGACGATTTGGGCGAAAAATAGGGCATGGGACACAGGGTGCCCCCGTGGGTCATGGTAGAGGTCATGGAAAGCACCATGCCGAAGCAATGGAACATAGGCACCTGGATCATCATGCGGTCGGCGGTGGAAAGGTCCATCCGGTCGCCGATGATCTTGCCGTTGTTCACAATGTTGGCGTGGGTGAGCATGACCCCTTTTGGGAAGCCGGTGGTGCCGGAGGTGTATTGCATATTGCACACGTCGTCCGGCTTGACCAGCGCCGCCCGGCGGCGCACCTCTTCCCGGGGCACCGAATCGGCCCGGCGCAGCATATCCTGCCAGGTAAGACCCCCCGGCATGGCAAAGCCCACCGTTACAATGTGGCGCAAAAAGGGCAGGCGTTTGGAATAAAGGGGTTCGCCCCCCGTGTGGCCGGCCAGCTCGGGGCACAATTCCTGCATGATCTGCCGGTAATCGGCGTCCTTGCTGGATTCGATCATCACCAGGGTGTGGGTGTCAGACTGGCGCAGCAAATATTCCACTTCGTGGATCTTATACGCGGTGTTGACCGTGACCAGCACGGCGCCGATCTTGGTGGCGGCCCAAAAGGCCAAAAACCACTGGGGCACGTTGGTGGCCCACACCGCCACGTGGTAGCCCGGCTTGACCCCCAGCGAAATAAAGGCGGCCGCCACCCGGTCTACGTCTTCCCGGAACTGGGCGTAGGTGCGGGTATAGTCCAGGGTGGTGTACTTAAAGGCGTACTGGTCGGGGTAGGTGTCGGCCATCACGTCCAGCACCTGGGAAAAGGTTTTGTCTACCACCTGATATTTGGGCCAGGGGAAGGTGCCGGTGCCCGCCCGGTTGGTATACAGCGCCGGGGCCCGGTCCACCGGCTCGGTTTGGGCAAAAAAGCCGGCAAAATGGGTGAGCAGCACGTCCGGGTCGGTAACGCCCGCCACCGTATCGGGACACACAAAGCCTTCGTAGTTCAACGACCGCAGCGCGTTAAACACCAAATCGCAGGGCAATTCCCCTTCTCCCACCGGCACGTCGACGTCGCCCCGGCGGTCGCCCATGCGCACGTAGCGAATGTAGGCCCCCAGGTTGTTGATGGTGGCGTCGGCCGTTTCGCCGGCTTCAAAAAAGGTTTGGCGCACGTTCCAGGCCGCTCCCAGCACCACCGAGGAAAAGGCGTTGATCAGGTCGGTCACCCGTTTGGTGTGGGCAAAGGCGCCGACGGTTTCGATCAGGATCTCCACGTCGGTTTCTTCCGCCCGGGCCACGGCGGCGGCCAAATGCTGTTTGAGCAGCCCTTCGTCCGGCCGGTCGGCCAGCCGCAGGATCACCCGCTCCACCCCCGCTTCGGCGGCCAGGTCTACGTATTGCAGCAGCAGGCGGCCGCTGGCTTCGTCGGCGGCCACAGGATCGGGCAGGGTGAGCGCCGCCACCGCCAGCGAACGGTTGCGCAGCCAGCGGTGGGCTTCACTGCGCCGGTCTGAGCGCAGCACGCTGTCGGCATGGCGGCGGCGTTCGGCGGGCGCGTCTACCACTTCAAAGCCGTTAAAGGCGTAATCCCGGGCCACGTTGCACAGTTCCCTGAAGGAATCTTTGACTACCGCCCGGGTAGAAAATGCCAGTTTCATGCTTTTTTCTCCTCATACACGATCTTGTTGAGCGCGTTCACGTAGGCCCGGATGCTGGCCCCCACAATATTGGCCGAAAGGCCCACGCCGGAATACAGCTTGCCGTTGCTGCGCAGCCGCACAACGGCTTCGCCCAGCGCCTCCCGGCCTTCGGTGACCGAGCGGATCTGAAAATCGTCTAATTCATACTGAAAACCCACGATCTGTTCTATGGCGTTGAAAGCGCAGTCAATGGGGCCGTCCCCCGACGCCACGCCGCTGAGCGTGCGTTCTCCTTCGGCCAGCACAACGTGGGCCATGGCGGGCGTCAGATTGCTGCTGGACGTGAGATAGCTTTCCAAATGGTAGGTGGAGGGCGCCTGCATGGCGGAGGAAGCTACAATGGCTTCCAGCTCCCGCGCCCCTACCGAAGGCTTTTTTTCGCACACCCGGCGCAGGGCTTCATACACCCGGCCCATATCTTCGTCGGTGAGTTCGTAACCCAGTTCCCGCACCGCCCGGGCGGTGTGGGCAAGGGTGCTGTCTTTGTCCAGCAAAATATCCCGGCCCTTGGCTTCTTCCGCCACCGAACCGTCGGCTTTTTCTATCTGCCGGCGCATTTCCGCCACGTCGTGGTGGATGCGGGTGCCGTCCAGCCCGGCGCACACGCCCATATCTTCCCCCCGGGCGGCCAGCGCGTCGGCCAGCCGGTCCACCGGCAAAACGTGGGTGCCCATCATGGCGGCCTTCAGTCCGTCGGCCCCCGCCTGCAAAGCAGCCAGGGCGTTGGCGGTGGCCATATCCAGCGCGTCGCAGGCTTCCCAATACAGGGGCCCCTGCACCGCTTCCCGAGCCTGCCCCACCAGGGCGGCGGTCTCTTGCGGCAGCAGCAGGCCGGCCGTGTCGCACAAAGTTACTTCGTCGGCGCCCGCTTCGCAAGCGGTTTGCAGCGCCTGCAGCAAAAAGGCGGGTTCCGCCCGGGTAGCGTCCCGCGCCACAAATTCCACCGTGGCGCCGGTAGCCTTGGCCGCGGCGCACAAGGCGGCGATCTTTTCCAACATGGCGGGGCCTTTCAGGTGAAATTCATATTCCATCTGCACGGCCGAAACGGGCATTTCCACCTGCAGCACCGGCTGTTTGGCCTGCCGCACGCATTCATAGGCGGCCTGCAGTGACTGTTCGGTAGCCCCCACGGGGATGGCCACCGCGGCCCGGCGCACCCGGCCGCACACCGTGCGATACACCACCGGATCTTCCTCCGGCCGGGCGACCGGCGGCAGTTCGATCCGGTCGGCGCCAAAGCCGTCGGCACATAGGGCCAGGGCGGTTTTTTCCTTAAACAGCAAGGGCGCAGTCCGCTCCGCTTCCAGCTTTTTCAAAGTCAGATCCGACACGATGATCGTTTTCATACCGATCCCCATCCTTTCACAAAACAAAACCCGCAGAAGCCGCCGTATGGCTTCTGCGGGATGACTAACATTGCGTTAACCACGGTACCACCCGTATTGCCGCGCGCTGCGCGGCCGCTCAGCAGGTTCTGACAAACCCCGGATCTGTAACGGGATCACCCGTAGCGCCCTACCGCCGGGGTTCAGGCACTCAGCTCCGATACGAGACAGCCGAACGGATTCTTTGCCGCGCTTACACCACCCGCGACTCTCTGAAAAAGCGTGCCGAACGACTTAATATCATCTTCGCCTTTGGTTTTTTTGCATTATACTCTATGACACAAGTCCGTGTCAAGCCCCGAAACAAAAAAATTTTTTGAAAAATCTTGCAAAAATTTTGGCAAAAAACCTTGCATTTTATAAGTATGTATGATATAATACTGTCTACCTATAGGGTGTGAAACTGCGCCTTTTGGCCTTTTCGGCCTGTTTCAGCGCGCCTTTTTCACCCGCAGAAATAAGTGGTTTTTTCGTGAAAAAAGCGTTGCATATCCTGGGCACCGTGCTGGTGAGTTTGCTGGTGGTGGTAGCCGTTTTTATGATGATCTTCACCATCATTTCGGTGAACACCTTCGACCGGAACGACCGGCGGCTGTTCGGGTATCAGGTATACATTGTGGCGTCTGACTCCATGGCCGCCACCGACTTTAACGCCGGCGACCTGATTTTTGTGAAAGAGGTCGATCCCACTACCCTGCAGGAGGGGGACGTGATCACCTTTGTTTCTCAAAATGCCGACAGTTACAATCAGCCCGTCACCCATAAGATCCGCCGCCTGACCACCGACGCCAACGGCAACCCCGGGTTTGTTACCTACGGTACCACCACGGGAGTGGACGATGAAACGGTGGTGACCTATCCTTACGTGCTGGGGCGGTACACCTTCCGCATTCAGCGGCTGGGCGACTTTTTCCATTTTCTCAAACAGCCCCAGGGTTACATTGTTTGCATTTTCGTGCCCTTTGTGCTGCTCATTCTGCACCAGGGCATCAAGTCCATCCGGCTGTTCCGCCGCTATAAGCGGGAAGAAATGGAAGAAATGGAAGAAGAAAAACGCAAGCTTGAATCCGAACGGGCCGAAAACGCCCGCATGATGGCCGAACTGCAATCGCTGCGGGCTCAACTGCAGCAGCAGCCAACACCCCCCGACGATCCCACCCAAGGAGGAACGTCCACATGAGCACTTTGAAAAAAATCTGGAACGTGGTTTCCACCGTGCTGGTGATTCTTGTGGTGCTGTGCGCCGTGTTTTTAATGGGCACCCGCCTGCTGGGTTACCGGGTGTTCACCGTGGTTTCCGGCAGTATGGAAAGAACTTATCCCGTGGGCTCCCTGATTTATGTGAAAGAAGTAAAAGGAGCGGAAGTGCGCTCCATTCAGGTGGGCGATCCCATTACCTTTGTGCTGAACGAAGATCTGGTGGTGGCTACCCACCGCGTGATCGCCATTGACGCGGAAACCGAACACTTTTACACCAAAGGCGACGAAAACGAAATTCCCGACGCCGCGCCCGTCAGCTTCAAAAACGTGGTGGGCGTGCCCAAATTCTGTATTCCTTTGCTCGGATATGTTTCCGATTTTATACAACATCCGCCCGGCATGTATATCGCCATTGCGGTGGGGGCTGTTCTGCTCGTCGGTGTGTTTATGCCCGACCTGAGCAAGAACAAACAAAAGTTCCCCTATGAAGCGGAAATCCCATCTGATGAAACAGAAGAGCAATAACAGGAGGTAGCACAACAATGAAGAAAAAGGTTCTGGTCCTTTCCCTGATCGCCGCCGTGGTGGCCATTTCGGTCATTGGCGCTTCGCTTGCCTGGTTTGCCGATACCGACCAAGCCACCAACGTGTTCACCATCGGCCGCATCGACATTGTGCAAAACGAAGATTTTGATCCCACCACCGCCCAACTGCTGCCCGTGGTTGGCGACGATCCCACCGCCACCACCGACAACTACATCAAAAAGACCGTTACGGTGAAAAACGAAGGCGTCAACAGCGCCTACGTGCAAACCTACGTGGCGGTGCCCGCCGTGCTGGACACCAACGGCATTGTGAAGCTGTATGACGACGGTCTGGCCGCCCGCGGTTGGGAAAAGATCGACGGCGACGCCAACACCGCCGGCGTTCAGCCCGTGGCCACCAACGTGACCATTACGGGCGAGACCCTGCCTTACAACCTGTACTTATACCGGCACACCGCCGCCCTGGCGGCCAATGCCGAAACCCAGGCTTGCCTGCAATATGTGTACATCGATTCCGCCATTGACCTGAATCCCTATGATACCGATAGCGACGGCACGGTAGACACAGCTTACTTTGTAACCGCCGCCGGCACCGAGATCACCACCTTTAACGCCACCGGCGAACTGCACGTTTACGTGGCCACCCAAGGCGTACAGGCGGACGGATTTGCCACTGCCGAAGCCGCGCTGAGCGCCGCATTCCCCCATCACCCCTGGGCCGCGTAACCCATTATCCACGGTTTCTGCGCGCGCTTGTGTACGATAAGGAATTCCTGCAAGCACGCGTTTGTGAAATAAAACGGAACGAAGGGAGGTCAGAAGTATGAGATCCAAAAAAATGAAGGTGTTCGCCATCGCTCTGGCGATTTGCCTGGTTGCTATCCTGTCTCTGGGTTCGTTGGCGTGGTTCACGTCCAGCAGCACGGTCACCAATAAATTCAAAATTGCTGAATCAGACGATGATACGCCTGACGATATCTTTTCGGTAGGCGTTTGGGAATATACGGAACAGCACCCCAATGACAAAACGCCCACCGGTGAAACGTATCCGGATGTTTTGCCCGGTGATGAGCTGAAAAAGGAACCCCACGTGGAAAATACCGGTTATTACGACCAGTACATCCGCGTGATCGTCACCGTGAGTGATGCCGCCGCCTGGAAAACCGCTTTGGGTGTTGCCGCCACGGCCACCCCGGAACTGAGCCAGCTGGTGAGCGGGTACGACACCACCATTTGGGACCACACTTCTGCAACGGTGGATACGACTGCCGATACGATCACTTACGTGATGTATTTGACCAATAAACTGACTGCCGGCAACGACGTGAAAGTGTTTGAAAAAGTCGTGATTCCCCAATCGCTCACCCAAGAGCAGGCCGCCGCGTTTGACAATGAATTCCAAATCGTTGTAAAAGCGCAGGCCGTTCAGACCGAAAATGTGGGCAGCAGCGCCTATGAAGCCTTCCAAACGGTTGGCATGGCCATTACGGACTAACGCCCCCGCATTTTCCACCAACGCAAGCCTCCCACCTCCGGGTGGGGGGCGAGCAAAGGGCATAACCGCTATTGTGCCTTTTGCTTGCCCTAAAACGACCGTTTGTGCGGGCGTGCCCGCCGCAACACATCAGTCCTAAAAGGAGGAACTTCGCTTTGGGAAAGATTAAACGTATACTGTTGACCATTGCGTTGCTCGCTATTGTTGTAACGTTCACCACGCAAGGCACCCTTGCCTACTATACCACCACCGGCCAGGCCACCAACGTGGTAACCTCCGGCAACATCCGCTTTATTGTTCACGAAACCACCGACCAGGGCGACGAGTTCCCTTCGGAAGGCGTTACCGTGTTCCCGGGCGCCGTGGTGAGCAAGCAGGTGAGCTTTGAAAACGATTGCGAACACCCCTTCTATCTGCGCGCCAAAATCGTGTACAGCGCCAACGACGAAAATCTGGCGGCCGAAAATTGTTTTAAGCTGGATATCGATACCCAGCACTGGCTGCTGAAAGATGGTTGGTATTATTACAACGGCATTGTGGAAGCCGGCCAAACCACCCCCTACCTGTTCACCAAGGCGGAAGTTGTGGGCGATGCGGTAAACAACAGCTACATCGGCAAAACCCTCAACCTTTCGGTGGTGGCCCAAGCCTTGCAAAGTGAAAACAATCCCCTCACCGGCGAAGACGTGACCACTGCCGCCGGTTGGCCGCAGGAATAAGGAGTGGACAGTATGAAACGAATTGCGTGTGCGCTGATAGCCCTGCTGCTGGTGCTGACCGGCGCTTTGCCCGCGCTGGCGGAAAACGGCCAGGTCACCTATGAAGGGCCTGCCGGCGACTTTGTGTTTGCCCCCGGCTCGGAATACTCCCTCACCGACCTTTTTCCCAACTTTAAAGACGTAATGCCGGGCGACAGCCTCACCCAGAAGATCACGGTAAAAAACGACGCTTCCAACCAAGTCAAGGTCAAAATCTATATGCGTTCGCTGGGCGCCCATCCCGATTCGGTGGACTTTTTGTCCCAGTTGCGGCTGCGGGTGGCCGTGGCCGAAGGCAACGATATGGCCTATATGTTTGACGCGGCGGCCGACCAAACCGCTCAGCTTACCGATTGGGTCTGCCTGGGCACTCTGTATTCCGGCGGCGTGGTGGATCTGGACGTGACCCTGGATGTGCCCACCACCCTCACCAATGAATACAGCCAACAAATCGGCTATTTGGATTGGCAATTTATGGTGGAAGAATTCCCCATTGAAAAAACCGATCCCACGCCCCCCAAAACCGGCGACGCTTCCGACCTGCTGCCCTGGGCCATTGCGCTGGTGGCAGCCGCCGCCCTGTTTGTGGTGCTGCTGGTGTTTAAACGCCGCAAGCAAGTAGCCGAAGAACAGTAATTAACCGATCCCTGCAGAGGAGGAATTTGGCGTGACTATTAAAAAGTCATACAAAAGAATCGCTTTGATCGTCAGCCTGTGCCTGTTGGCGCTTTGGTGTATAATCGGCACCGGCGCGTCTTTGGCCTGGTTTACCGATACCACCCCCGTGCAAAAGAACGTGTTTCACGTAGATATGCTGAATATGGAGGTTTCGCACCGGCTGGACGACGGCACCTATGAAAAGGTGGACGCTACCACTTCGGTGTTTGACGACCAGGCGATTTACGAGCCCGGCTATGTGCAGGTAGTCTATTTAAAGGTAGAAAACACCGGCACCGTGCCTTTTAACTACAAAATGGCGGTCAGCACGGTAGACTACAGAACGGCCATCAACGTGTTCGGCCAGCAGTTCAACCTGCAGGATTATTTAAAATTCGGGCTGGTGAGCGCCCGCACCGAAGCCGAACTGGAAGCCTTGGTAGATACCCGTGTGAAAGCGGAAAACATCGCCACCATGGATATTCCTCTGAGCACCTACACCACCGCATCCGCACCTCTGGGCGCGGGCGAAACCGACTATGTGGCCCTGATCGTGCGCATGCCGCAAGAGGTAGACAACATGGCCAACCACCGCAACCCCTCGCTGCCCTATGTGGATTTGGGGCTGATTGCCACCGCCACCCAGGTGGGTGCAGGCAACTAACCAAAATACTATTGCCGCCGCTTCCCAACGCGGCGGCATTTTTTCTTATGGTAAAGGAGGAGCCGTTTTCTTGCACAGATTTTTTCACGATCACTTTCACGTGCCCGCCACCGGCAAGGTGAGCGAAACAGTCATGCTGTCCCGCATCACCGCTTCGGTGGGCGCCATTGTGCTGTGCCTGGTGTGCATCAGCATGACGGCTTACGCCTTTTTTTCTTACGACGCGGCCCGCGTGGTGCAGCCGGCCGACCCGGCCTGGCGCCAGGCGGTGGTTTCGGCTACCGACGGGCTTACCCCCACCGCCAACGTGTACACGCTGGAAAATACCGGCGCGCAAGAACGGCTGTTCACCTTTGTGCTGCAGCGGCCGAACAGCGACGATCTACCGGAATTGGGGTATTTTAAGATTCGGGTAAAAACAAACGCCAACGATCGGAACGATACCACCGACGTCCAGTTGTTTTATTCCCGGTCGGTAGACGCCGCCCATCCCAGCCAGACCCTGCGCATTGCCGTGGCGGCCGGCCAAACCGCCCGAGTCACCTTTTCCTATGAATTCGGCAGCTGCTCTCTGGCGGCGGTGGAAACCGTGCAGCCCGTATTTGCCTGATGCCGCAAACAAACCCCTTCCCCGCGCCACCGCAGCCGTGGCGCGGGTTTTTGTTATTCCCCCGCCGCGCAAAATCCGCCTTACCATTATATATAGGGCAAAACCGTTTGCCCGCCCGGATGTGACCTTCTTGCATCATTGCTGTGATCTGATATAATGGAAAAGGATATCGAAGCAAACCAAACTATGCAAAAAAAGTTGTGATTTAGGTTTTGAACTATTGTATAATGTCCATGAAAGGAGGTAGGCGCTATGATTAAATCGGCGGAAAAGCTTAACGCTGTGATCGACTATATTGAAAACCATCTGACCGAGGATATTGAACCGGAAAAACTTGCTCGAATCGCGTGTTGTTCGTACTTTGATCTTTGCAGATTGTTTTCGCTAATAGTCGAAGTTACCCTTTCCGACTATATTAGGAAGCGCAGACTGACGAATGCGGGAGCAGAACTGAAATATGATCGCGCAAAGGTGCTGGATACCGCGCTCAAATACGGTTATGAATCGCCGGTATCTTTTGCAAGAGCGTTTCAAAGCTTTCACGGATTCACCCCAGGCAATGCGTCGGACAGTGGAAACGTTCTAAAAGTTTTTCCTAAACTTGTTTTTCAAGTAAGCGCCAAAACAGTTATGGATAAGATCAGAACAGAACGCATTGCGGTAGACGGAAAAGAGTATGAGGCACAAGTTACTTTGGCGAACAGGATATGTCTAACTGGTCGGATTATGCGACGAAGCGCGAGTATTGGCGCCTTGAAAATGTTGGAGACGATTTCAAGGATCGCTTTATGCTAAATCAGGTACTGCCATATAACAATTATCCTCCGATGGACATTCAGATGGGACAAGTTTTTGTCGTTGATTATCACAAATTCGACGGCACAGTAGAGAGAAAGTATTATATTGCAGACGGAACA
>CADBNN010000092.1 GCA_902796075.1 Oscillospiraceae bacterium
AGAATAAAGGTCTTCGTTGTTTTCATCCTCGTTCTCTTCCGCCGCAAGGTCAAGCGGCAGATCGTAGCCGAACATTTCACGTTGTTTGCCCATTCTTCTGCTGAATGTTCTCGTTACGTTTTCAGCGATGCCCCAAAGAAAGGGCTCAAACCGACCTTCGTCGCGCAGCTTTGCCAGCGATTTTACAGCGGTATAAAGAATTTCCTGCGAAAGATCGGCCGCTTCTTCCTCTGAAAACGTTCTCTTCACCGCATATGCGTAAACTCTGTCAACATAGCCGCTCAGTATTTCGGTGTGCATCGTTCTTCACCTGCCTTTCGTCTATAAAGTGCATAAAGAAGTTCGTTCGTTGGGTGCTTTGATATTTTTCCGCCAAATATTTCCGGAGTTTTTTTGTCAGCGGTTTCTTTACCTTCGAATGGATTTACACATATAAATTCAAAAAGGGAAAAGAGCCGAGCTTCCTATGTTCAATTTCATAATAGTTTTTCCCTTTCGATTTCATTGTACAACTTATAAAACGAATCGGCGCCTTTCGTTCTGATATTATTATAGACGATTCTCTATAAAAAACAATAACCTGATAGGCACAGAAAAATCAACCGGAAGTTGAAACGGCATAGTGCCGTTATTGAACAAAGCGGGGAGATCAACTCCCCGCTTCAAAATCATTTATTATTCTCATACTTATTAACTATTGCCAAATAGTCTGGATCCTCCTGATAATAATCAAGAGAACGAGCAAATTCCAACGTCAATTCCAAAGTTGTTTTCATACTATTTGTAGATGTCTTTAATTTATTATCCGTTGCAGCACACACAAAAATGCTTGAATAATGCTGATTGCCCTCTGGCCGCGTGTCATAAGCGTTTGCATGAAAAAGCGCTTTTTCAAGGGCGGTGAGGAACGCTTTCTTTCTGTGCTTTATAGCGTGTATTTTGGCAATCGCCTGGTAGATATCTGAAATTCTGCAATGGAAAAAAAGATAATTTCCATCATAGATCAGCGTTTCCCATAGTCTCAGCGATGTTTCCAATGCTTGAAGGTGTTCTTCGATGGAAGCATCCGGTTCACACATTAAACTACTAACAAGTTCGTCCATATCAGCTAACCGGTTTTGGTGCCTGCATATAATCTGTTCTTTTTTACTTTCTTTTGTGAAGTAGGCATGTTCCAAAAGGCGCTCCCTGCTGCAATACCGACTGCTTGCTATCATGGCGTATTCCACCGCTTTTTTCTCATCGGCAAACGAAAGAGTTTTTGTAGAATAAAGGTAAACAAGTTTTTGAATTGCACTATCTCTTATATTGCTGTCCTTACAATCGCGCACGATCGACTCGCAAAGTGAAACGCATTCTTTTGCATTTTGCGCTACAGATTTATCTTGGTCGTTTGCGTAAATCTTATTCAGCAGATAACCCGCAAGATTATCCATACAATCGAAATCCCCCGGATATCGACCAAGCGCATCTCGCCAAAGTGCGATTCCAGCGTCCATATCACCTTTATTGGATATTTCGATACTCTTTTCATTGTATCCGTTAATTACCTTTTCCTTTTCGCCCGGCGTTCTGCCGAGCAGTTCGTCAAGCGTAATATCGAAAAATTCCGCAAGAGGGATGAGCAACGAAATATCAGGCGTTGTTTTGCCGCTTTCCCACTGAGAAACCGCCGAGACAGAAATGTTCAAATATTCGGCAAACTGTTCCTGCGTTAAATCTTTCGCCCGCCTCTTTTGTTTGATGATCGCTCCTATATTTTTCATGTTTTTCCTCCGGCATAAACTTGCAAAACGCATTTGCAAGTTTATTATATCATTTTTTCGTGACTGTACAAGTGAATGGTTCTTAACATGAATTGCAGCAGCGCTTAAAGTACAAGCCAAATCTCATCTTTTGGTTTGCGATGTTGCACGCTATTATCCATTTATAACGCAACACGCAATCCATTTAACATTCTTGGTAAAGGTAAAACATAAAAGAACATATCCAACTCTGAAATCACACGGAACGTGTGACACAAGACGGCTTTTTGTGCTTTTTTGTGTCGTGTTTTGTCGAATGCGCACGAAGGACGTCGAGGAGACACACGGAACGTGTGGCGCTGTTGTGATAGACGTTTGCGCTTCACAGAAAAACGCCGCTAAAAAGCGGCGGGTGGCCCGCCGCTGCAAGGGTGGCACGCTGCTGTTTTCGCGCGGTCACAAAAACTGCTCCAGCCGGTTTTTGGTGGTGAGTTTATCCTGATCGTACTGCTCCCGGATGCGCTCGGCATAGGCGACGAACGCCCGGCAAAGGTCCGGATGCTCAAACACAATGGTCAAATACGGCTCCGTTAACCGACCCACGGCCACCAGATCGCGGGAAATCAGAATATCCAGATCGTCAAAAGGCGCTTCGGGCAGCAGCACCAGCCGGTAATTGGGGTTGGCTTCCATCAGTTCGACCACGCTGCGCACATGTTCGGCATACGCCCGAGGGGTGTAGGCCAACGCGCAGGTGGGCAGGGCGCCGGACGCCAGGGCTTCGGGGGCGGGCACGGGCATATATTCATGCAAAAAGCCTTGGGTCAGCGAGCGCCGGAGCTGTTCTTTGCGTTCCCGCCGGGCCGAAACCAAAAATGCTTTGGTTGCCGGATCGAACCGGCCCCGCTTTAACGCGGCGGCAAACGTTTCGTCCGGCATGGTGGCCAGCGACAGCGTGCGGCCAAAGCCAGCCAGGGAGGTGACGTTGCGGTTGTTGATGGAATAAATATCGCGGGTTTGATAAATGCGGATCAGATCGCCGGCGTTTGCCAGCAAGGCGCGATAAGACGCCATGTGGGCCTGCAACTGGGCGGGTTCGGTATCAAACCGGTACATGCCCGCTTCCGCTTCGGCGCCGACCACGTTTACGCCGCTGATGCAGGCATAGCCGGGGCACAAAAACAAGGTGGTGGAAAAGCGCGTGCCCGTTTGGGTTTTGCAATAATACGAGCGGATCATACCGGACGGATACAGGGGCAGCCAACTTTTGATGGCGGCCGCCATTTCAGGCAAACCGCGGTTTACGTTGTGAATAATGTTGATTTTTACGCCGCCCGTTACGCAGCAGGTCATAAGCGTGGCCCAGCGGGCTCTGAATACGGGATCGGACACCATCCAGTCCATATTTTGGTCAGAATACAAAAACAGTTCCTTTTCCCGGCGTTGGATCACGTTGCCCAGAAAACGGATAACCGCCCGTTGCAGGCCGGCGTTGCCGTAATAGGCGGCGTCGGTTTCCGCCAGGATCTCTTTTGCCGCCGCCTGCTCAAACGAGAGGGGCGGTTTTATGATGTCTGCCGAAAAGGATCCGATCTGATCGATCAGCCCTTCCACAAACGGCGCGCTATCGGCGCGTTCCGCGTTATAAAGCCACCGGTACAGCATATCAAAGGCTATTTCCCGGTCTTCCAGTTCCGCCGGCGCCACGCCCAGCAGCTTGGCCATGGCCGGCATGGCGTCCCGGTCGGCGGCGCGGCTGAGAATGATGGCGCACAGGTCGTTGGTCATTTGGGAATTGGCCGTGGGGGAGCGGAACCCGCCGCGGAACCGGCTGATGTAGGAAGGGTCGAGACTGAGCAGCCTGCCGAGCCGGATGTTGGAAAGGCCCGTGAGTTCCATCAAGGCGCCGAGTTTTTCGCCAAACGCCCGGTAGGGGGCTTTGCTCTTGGGGGGCGCGGGCCGGCTGGCCGCGTTTTTTTCGCCTTCATACAGCCAGGCCATCAAGCCGGCTTTAACGCCGGCGGCGGTGTGTTGATCCGGGCAGTTGATCGCGGCGCACAGGGCGTCTACCTTGCCGTTTTCATCGGCGCACCGGTATAAACCGTCCACGATCCGCCATGCGCCCTTGCCGCCGTTTTTGGGGACTCTTGTGCCGCCGGTAATGCGGCTGATATAGGATTTATCGCACCCGGCAAACCGGGCAAACGCCGCCGACGTAACGGACAGCAGCGCCAGCATGGCTTTTATTTTTTCACAAAACACATAACCCGCCTCCCAAACCGATCTGCGCTCAGTGTAACACACCGGACGAATAAAAGCAACGAGTTGACCGAAATTTTGTCAATGACAATTCACGGTCAACCCTTGAGGCGCCGGATGGCGACAGGTATAATGGTGTTGAAAAGCTATACAGGCAAGGAGGCCACGTTTATGTTTTGTACCAAATGCGGGCACAAACTGCCGGAAAACGCGCAGTTTTGCGTTGCGTGCGGCCAGCCGGTAAGCGGCGCATCCGCCAAGCCGGCCAACACACCAAAAACCCCGGCGCCCACACCGCCGCAGGCCCCGGCGACACAAGCCCCGGCGCCAAATGCACCGCAGCCGCAGGCCCCGGCGACACAAGCCCCGGCGCCAAATGCAC
>CADBNN010000093.1 GCA_902796075.1 Oscillospiraceae bacterium
AGATGTCATTAAAGAAGGAGCGGGACTATCCTAACACTATCGAAAGCCAACGATACATTAGCGATCATACAAGAGGCGCAACGTTGCAGCAGATAAATCTGTCAGATTTAAGAATTATGCGGATAACAATCCCACCAATGGAGGCTCAAAAGTCTTTTGCAGCAATCGCAAAACATATCGACAAATCAAAAGCTGTCGTACAAAAGGCGCTTGACAAGGCCCAACTGCTTTTTGACAGCTTAATGCAGCAATATTTTGGTTGAGAGGTTAACCATGCAAGATAGCGACGTAAAAAGCACTAAAGTTCAGCATTATGTTCCACAGTTTTATCTTCGTGGCTTTGTTGATAAACAAAAGCAACTTTATTGTGTGCGCAAAAACGGAAAACCATCTTTTTGGGCTCGCCCCAAAGAGATCTGTCAAAAGAAGTTTTGCTATGAAACCGAATGGGAAGACGAAACAATTCAAAAATGGCAGAAATTTGTTTGGCAGGGGAAAATAGAGAGTTTTTTTGCACAACTTGAAGGCCATTTTGCAACGGCATTAAACAGTATTACTGCCAAATGCAAGATGAATCACAACGGCACGGCTCACATATGCAGCAAAGAGGAACATTATATTTTATGCTATATGGTTTGTAATTTCATGGTCAGGAATCCATATTTGATCAACCACGAATATTATGAAGAAGAAGAAAGACAGCTTTTAGAAACTGATGATTTCAAAGATCTTGATAGCGATTTAAAAAAGGTTGGTTTTGGCGATGTTAAAAGCATGATTCGGTACGTTCAAAAAACGGAACGCTATGGATTATCGCAAGATGGAAGAACGTTCCATAGAATACTCAACAATTTGCAGGACCTAACGTATGCCTTTTTCTGGTCGGATTTTTCTTTTATCACAAGCGACTGTCCGGTCGTTTATCGCATTGACGGCGATAAGTTAGTGATGGCTTGTTTGCCGCTTTCTTCACATGTGGCTGTTAGCTTTGAACAAGTGGACAGAAAGTATAGAAATCGTTGCCAAATACTTGATGCAAAATCAACGGCAATATGTAACGGTCAATACATAGACTATGACCCGGCTAAGATTTTGATATCTGAAAAAGAATTCACTTTAAATGATTTTCCGCGAGTGAACAAGAGATAAATCCAATTTGTATTTCGGAGGTTTTACCATGACCAACTTTGACTTCTTACGATCTGATCCGCGGCTGGCGGGTTTGGCCGATTGGGCCGAGGGGGCCGAAGCGTTGCTGCGCGCGGAAAAAACGGGCGACTGCATCACCGCCTGCTGCCGCACGATGACGGCGGCGGTGCAGTGGATGTATGCCGCCGACAGCGATTTGACCGCGCCTTACCAGGATTCTCTGGCCGCGATGATGAACGAAGAAGCCTTTCGCACGCTGGTGGGGGAGGACGTTTGGCGCCGCATGAATTATATTCGCAAGCTGGCGGGCGCCGTGGCCCGCGGCGGCAAGCGGTTTTTGCCCGAGCAGGCGGCCTTGTGCGTGGAAAACCTGTTTTATTTTTTAGATGAACTGGCCTGCTTTTATGCCGAAGAATACGTGGGCCGGCCGTTTGACGCGGCGGTGCTGACCCGGCCGCTGGACCAAACGCCGCCGGCGCTGCCGGCCGAAGCCCCTGCTGCGCCAATGGAAAGCGACGCCGACCGGGCCGCTTTGGCCGCCCGCCGCGCCGCCCGCCGCCAAACCTACGTGCCCAAGCCGCTGGCCCTTTCGGAATACCGTACCCGCAAGCTTTACATAGACTTTATGCTGCAGGACGCCGGCTGGACCGAAGGCAAGGACTGGCTCAACGAAGTGGAACTGCCCGGCATGCCCAACCGGTCGGAAGTGGGCTTTGCCGATTATGTGCTGTATGGCGACGACGGCCGGGCGCTGGCGGTGCTGGAAGCCAAGCGCACCTGTGTGGACGTTGCCAAAGGCCGCCAGCAGGCCAAGCTGTATGCCGACCTGCTGGAAAAACAATACGGCCGCCGGCCGGTGATCTTTCTTTCCAACGGATTTGACACCCGCATGCAGGACAACCTGTATCCCGAACGCCGTGTGGCGTCGGTCTATTCCAAACGGGACCTGGAAAAACTGTTCAACCTGCAGGCCATGCGCACCGACCTTTCTCACGCCGCGGTGAACAAAAGCATTGCCGGCCGGTATTACCAGGAAGGGGCCATCAAAGCCGTGTGCGACGCCCTGGGCGTCCAAAACCGCCGCAAAGCCCTGCTGGTAATGGCTACCGGTTCGGGCAAGACCCGCACAGTGATTGCCCTGTGCGACGTGCTGCTGCGCCACGGCTGGGTGAAAAACGTTTTGTTTTTGGCCGACCGCACCCCGCTGGTGACCCAGGCCATGCGCAGTTTTGTGAATTTGCTGCCCGATTTTTCGGTGACCAATTTGTGCGAAGAAAAGGACAATCTTACCGCCCACGGCGTGTTTTCCACCTACCAGACCATGATGAACCTGATCGATACCGCCAAGGACGACGCGGGCAAGCTGTTCACCGTGGGCCATTTTGATTTGGTGATTTGCGACGAAGCCCACCGCTCGGTTTACAACAAATACCGGGAAATATTCCATTATTTTGATGCGCCGCTGGTGGGCCTGACCGCCACGCCCAAAGACGATATCGACAAAAATACCTATGAGGTATTCGACCTGCAAAACGGCGTGCCGACCTACGGTTACGAACTGGCCCAGGCGGTGAAAGACGGCTTTTTGGTGGACTATGTTTCTGTGGAAACCAAACTGAAGTTTTTGGAGCAGGGTATTGTGTATGACGAATTGTCGGACGAAGACAAAGAGGAATACGAAAACACCTTTGTGGACGATAACGGCGACCCGCTTGACCACATTCGGGCTTCGGCCCTGAACGAGTGGGTGTTTAACGAAGACACCATTCGCCGGGTGCTGCATGAGTTGATGGAAAACGGCCTTAAGATCGATTATGGCCAGCGGCTGGGCAAAACGATCGTTTTTGCCAAAAACCACCGCCACGCCGAAACGATCTATGACATATTCAACCGGGAATACCCGCATTTGCCGGGCTTTGCCAAGGTGATAGACAACCAAACAAACTACGCCCAAACCCTGATAGACGAGTTTTCCGACCCGAAAAAACTGCCGCAGATCGCCATTTCCGTGGATATGATGGACACGGGCATCGACGTGCCGGAAGTGCTCAATCTGGTTTTCTTCAAAAAAGTGATGAGCAAGGCCAAATTCTGGCAAATGATCGGCCGCGGCACCCGCCTTTGCCCGGCGCTGCTGGACGGCAAGGACAAAGAAAAATTCTATATTTTTGATTTTTGCGGCAACTTCGAGTTCTTCCGCATGAACAAGGCCCGGCCGGTGGCCGCCGGTCTTGCCTTGCCGGGTGCGATTTTCAGCTTGAAGGCGCAAATGGCTATGCAGCTGCAGGACCTGGCGTACCAAACCGACGCGCTGCAGGCGTTTCGCCGGTCGCTGGTAGACGATATGGCGCGCAAGGTGCGGGAACTGAACAAAGAGCATTTTGCCGTGCGCCAGCATTTGCAATATGTGGAGCAGTACGCCGACCCGGATAGCTATCAAACCCTGACGTATGAGGATACGCTCATGATCCGGCAAGAATTGGCGCCGCTGATTTTGCCCGACGCGGACGACGCCGGCGCCGTGCGGTTTGACGCGCTTATGTATGGCATGGAACTGGCCCTTTTGGCCGGCAAAAACGCCGCACGCTACCACACCGATCTGCTGCGCAGGGCCGCCGCTGTGGCAAGCGTTGCCAACATTCCGGAAATTGCGGCCCAGTCCGCTTTGCTGGACCGCATTCTGCATACCGATTATGTTGCCACGGCCGACGTGCAGGAACTGGAACATATCCGGCAATGCCTGCGGGGGCTTATGAAATATATTCCGGTTGACGGAGCCGTTTATTCCACGAATTTTGCCGACGAACTGTTGCAAACCGAATGGAACGAAGCCGAGCTGGAAAACGACGATTTGCAAAACTACAAAGCCAAAGCCGAATATTACATCCGGCAGCATCAAGACAATGCGGCGATCACTAAACTGAAAAACAATCAACCGCTCACCGCCGCCGACGTGCAACTGCTGGAAACCGTTTTGTGGAGCGAAGTGGGCACCAAAGAGGAATATGAAGCCGAATACGGCCGCAAGCCTTTAGGCGAACTGGTGCGCGAAGTGGTGGGGCTGGATATGGCCGCCGCCAAAGCGGCTTTTGCCGATTATTTAAACGACGTGAATCTGGATAGCCGGCAAATCTACTTTGTCAATCAAATTGTGGAATATATTGTGAAAAACGGCATGATGAAAGACCTTGCGGTGTTGCAGGAACCGCCCTTTACCGACCGGGGCAGTGTGGTGGAAGTGTTTACCGACGCCGCGGTCTGGCTGGGCATTCGCGCCGCCATAGAGCGGGTGAATGCCAACGCCCGGGTGGCGTGATCTCATTCTTTTCCCCAAGGAGGTGCGCGCGGTGGGCATGATCGTGATCCATGTGGATATGGACGCTTTTTTTGCCGCGGTGGAAATGCGGGACGATCCCTCCTTGCGGGGCAAGCCGCTCATTATCGGCTCGCTGCCGGGGGAGCGGGGCGTGGTGGCCACCTGCAATTACGAAGCGCGCAAATACGGCGTGCATTCGGCCATGAACATAAAAGAAGCCTTTCGCCTGTGCCCGCAGGGGGTGTATCGCCATCCCGATATGGAAAAATACAAAGCCGTTTCCCATCAGCTTCACGCCATTTGGCGCACCTACGCCACCGCGCTGGAAGCCGTGGCTTTTGACGAAGCCTATTTGGACGTGACCGAGCAGGCGGGGGATTTTGACGGCGCCCGGGCCATCGGGCAAACGATAAAACAGCGCATTCGGGATGAGCTGGGGCTGAGTTGTTCGGTTGGGGTGGCCTATTCCAAAACGGCGGCCAAAACCGCCAGTGAAGAAAAAAAGCCCAACGGATTTTTTGAGATCCGTACCCCGGCCGACTTTGTGGCTCTGATGCAGGACCGGGACGTGCGGGCGCTGTACACGGTGGGCGAAAAAACCGCCCAAAAGCTGTACGCTAACGGCATTCACACCGTGCGGGACGTGCAGCAGCGCCAGGCCGACGTGATTCGTTTGCTGGGCAAGCAGGGCCGCTGGCTCACCAGCCTGGCCTTCGGCATAGACGAACGACCGGTGACCCCTTACCGGCCGGAAGACGCCAAATCCATCGGCCGGGAAGTCACTTTTCAAAAAGACGTGACCGACTTTGATCTGCTGGCCGACGTGCTGTTGCTGCTGGCTTTGTGTGTGGACCGGCGGGCCAAGCGGGTGGGCCTGCACGGCAAGGGCGTCACCTTAAAACTCACCTATGGGGATATGCGCACCATCACCCGGTCGCAGGCGGTCACGTCTGCCGATTCTCCCATTGCCATTCACCAAAAGGCGGTGCAAATGCTCACGCAGGTGGACCGGCGGCCGGTGCGGCTGGTGGGGGTGAGCGTGTATCACCTTTCGGGCGAAATAGACCCCCAGCTGCGGCTGGCCGGTTATTTTGAAGACGCCCCGCCGCAGCAGGCGGCGGCGCTGCAGCAAAAACTGGCGGCTTTAGAACGACAATACGGGCTGGATTTTGCCGGCCATCTGGAAGCAATAGACCGGGCGGACACCCTGCACAAAACCGTGGAGTATATGCGCCGCCACCGATAACGGAATGAACAGGAAGCGTGCATTATGATCTATACCCTCACACTCAACCCGGCGCTGGACTACACCATGCAGGTGCCCGCGCTGCGCCACGACGATATCAACCGCTCCCAAGGCGAAAGCCTGGCGGGGGGCGGCAAGGGCGTGAACGTGAGCATTTTGCTCACCCGGCTGGGGGTGCCCAACACGGCGCTTGGCTTTGCCGGCGGCTTCACCGGCCGGCAGTTGGCCGAACAGTTGGCCCGGCAGGGTGTGGCCTGCGATTTTACGCCCATTGCCGGCGAAACCCGCATCAACGTAAAGATCGCCTCCCAAACCGAATGGGATTTTAACGCCCGTGGCCCGGTGGTGGGCCAAACCGAATGGGCCGCCCTGCTGGCCCGGTTGGACCGGTTGGGCCCCGGGGACGATCTGGTGCTGTCCGGCTCGGCGCCCGCCGGGCTGGGTGTGGACGCTTACGCCCAAATATTGGCTCGGCTTGCGCCCCGACAGGTGCGCTGCACGGTAGACGCCGCCGGCGAGCTGCTCACCCGCGCGCTTTCTTACCGGCCGTTTTTGATAAAACCCAACCACCACGAACTGGGCGATTTGTTTGGCGGCTTGGCCCAAACCGATGAGCAAGTGGCGCATTACGCCGCCCGCCTGCAAGCAATGGGCGCCCGCAACGTGCTGGTTTCCCGCGGGGAAAAGGGGGCGCTGCTGCTGGATGAAACCGGCGCCCGGCACACGGTCGGGGTGGCGCCCGGCAAAACGGTAAGCACCGTGGGCTGCGGCGACAGTATGGTGGCCGGCTTTTTGGCGGGCTGGCGCCAAACGGGCGATTATGCCCACGCCCTGCGGCTGGGGGCGGCCTGCGGTTGTGCCACCGCGTATGTGCAGGGCCTGGCCGGGGCGAAAGATGTGGAACGGGCGCTGACGTTTTTTTCGCCGACCGGCGAATAATGCTTGCCTTTTGGCCGGCAGTTTGCTATACTTAAATCAATTCATAGGGGAAAGGCGGTTTTTCAACATGACGTTAGACGAACAAGATTTGCGGCAAGGGTTAAAACAGATCGTAGGCACCTGGCAGGTAGACTACATTGTTAACGCCTGGTCTAACGACCTGGCGCACATTCCGGCTACCGAGTTTAAAAGCGACGACGGGCGGGATTTTTCGGCGATCACCTTCACCTTTACGGAAGATCACACCGTGACCATGGCCGACACCGCCACCGGCAAGCAAGAGCAGGGCACCTGGGAACAAACCGGCTACGGTTCTTATCACTACACCCTGGGCGCTTTTTTGGACCTGCCGGATGATTCCTTCCGGGCGGCGGCCGAAAAACTGGAAATGGTGGAAGGCTGCCTGGTATTCAGTTTGGGCTTTTTGGCCATCGGCATGAAAAAAATCGCCGAAGGCACCGTGACCGAAGCCCCCGACGTCGGCGACCTGCCCTGCGACGACAGCATGACCGATATTGTGGGCCGTTACGCTGTTGCCAAATCCATGGGTGTGGTGAACGACGCATTCGATCTGTTTACCCGGGATGAGATCGCCGGCGCCCTGCAGGCGCGGGTGGACGCGGGCGAGATCGAAGAAGAAGAAATGCGCGACAGTCTGAAAGCCTTTGATATGGTGGTGGAATTTACCCCCGATCATAAAGTGATCACCTGGATGAAACTGCCCGAAGGCCTGGATCCGGCCGAATTGCAGGCCGCGTTGGATTCCGGCGAGATCAGCCGGGTGGAAAACGGCATGTTTGCGGCCGAAGAACAGGAATGGAAGGCCGTAAACGGCGCCTATTATTTCAATACCGGCTCCCACCGGGAACTGTTCGGTGAAGAGCAGTCCCCCTGGGATAAACTGGAAATAGACGAAGAAGGCCTGCTGCCCTTCGCTTCCGGCATGATGAAACTGAAACGCATTTAACCGTGTAAGGGGGGGCGCCTGCGGGCGCCCTTTTGCGTTGCGGCCCGCAGTCGGCCACGGTTAAAGGCAGGTTTGGCAGGAGGTTATTACCATGAAACATAGTATCGTTACGGCGCTGGCGCTTATATTGGCACTGGTGCTGGCGGCTTGCGGCGCCCGGTCGGTCGGCGCGCCGCCGTCGGATACGCCGTCTTCCGCACTGCAAGCACAAGATGAACCTGCCGGCGGGGCGGCGAACGGCTTGCTCGCTATCACCCCGGCGGATATAGCCGTGACCGTGCGCGGACGGCAGATCGCCGCACCTTTTCCCTTTGACGAATTGCTGGCCGCCGGCCTTACCGCTGCGGTGGATGAGACCGAAACGCTCAAGCCCCACTCTTCGTTTATGCCCAACTTGTTTGCGGACGAAGCGGAAGATTACGTGATATCGCCCGATTACGAAAACGAGGGTGATCAGGTCGTCACCCTGGGCGAGGCGCAGGCCCGCTGCGTGCGCATGGCTTGCTATGCCGACGTGCCGCAAAACGTGGGGGTGTCCATTTTGGGCGTGAGCTTCGGCATGCACCGGGCCCAGGTGACAGACTTGCTGGGCCGGGCCAAAGAAAGCGACGCCGAAGGCTTGCGGTATGACGTGACCGTTGCCGGCAACAGCGATCTGTCCGGCTCTTTCACCGTTACTTTTACAGCCGACGATTTGGTCGATTTTGTGGACCTGTCGGTGTATTGAACCACAACAACAAAAAACCGGCTGATCGAACGATCAGCCGGTTTTGTTGCGGCGGGGCGTTATTCCGCCAGTTTCAGTACGTATTCGTAAGTCAGGTCGTTGTCCGGTTCACCGTTAAAGATGTCCAGCACACCGTCCTTCAGGGTGCCGGTGTAATCGTTGGTGATGCCCAAAAACTTTTCCTGCATGGTGAAGGTTTCGCCGTCCAGCTTCCAGGTCAAATCAAAACTGGTGTCTTCCCGGTTGAAAGAACCGGTGCCGTTGGCCTTCAGTTCAATGGAAAATTCTTCGTCGGTTACCCATTCGGTGTCGCCCACAAATTTGGCTTTTTCGCCTTTGTATGTGCCGGCAACCGCCGCGTTGGCGCCGCCACCGCAGGCCGCAAGTACAACCAGCATGCTCAAAGTTAATACAAGTGCCAGTGCTTTTTTCATGTGTATCTGCTCCTTTTGTGATGGAATCGGAAATAACTTCCAACAAAAGTATACCAACCGGCCCGGCGCTTGTCAATGAAAAAAAACGTATTTTTTGTACATATGGCAACAATACCGCTGCCGGGCACAGGATCGGTTTTTTAGAAATACTTGACGGTTTTGTGCGTTGTGTGTATAATGAGTTACAATATATTCATTGAGTTTATGCTTTCGATTCTATTGCAGACGTTGCAGAAGCTGTTGAAACGACTTGTTCCGAAGGAACAAGTCAGGAACAAGTGACGCAGCTGCTTGCGTATTGCAAAACGAAAGCAGCCGTAAGGAAATGCAGGAGTTTGTTGGCGTAGCAGGCAGAAAAAAGTTTCATCAGCATTTCCTTGTTCCGCTGTTGACGCAGGGCAAGTTGGCCATGACCGTGCCCGATAAGCCCAACAGCATCAAGCAGAAGTGTTACGCAAAGGATTTATAATTGATTTGTTGTTAGGAAGGTGCTAGTTATGCGTTTGATTGAATTGAAATGTCCGCATTGTAGTTCTTCGTTGCGGTTGGACGAAAACTCCAAACAAGCAATTTGCGATTATTGCGGTGCTGGATTTGTTATTGACGATGAAACGCAATATGGGTCTTATGATGACGCTGAGAAAGCGGGATATGCTTTTGAAAAGGGCAGACAAAAGGCGCAATCCGAAATTAAGACACGGCTACAGCGAATCAAAACTAATGTGGATGGCAGTTTGGACAGCGATCTGCTGCTCCAAGCAACAGCACTTGTCGTAAAAGAACAGAAAGCATTAACTGAACTTATTAAACAAAACTTTAATATCGGATTTACCGAGTGCGTTCGTGTGTTGGAAGCACTAGAAGAGCGCAAAATAGTCGGGCCTTATGTGGAAGGCGAAACAAGAAGTGTTTTAATGACAAAAAGCCAATATGAAGAAAAGTGGGGACCGTTGCTGTTTATGTCTCCACAAAAAAGGCTTACCTATAATGGCGATACTGTTTACGTCGAAAACAATAAACTGCACGCTATTTTGTCAAAAAAATATTCCTTAGGGGTTGTCAATTGCAGTATTGAATTGGCGGCAGATCAAATTGTGTGGCTCAAATTGAAAAAACCATCACTGTTGAGTGATGGACAATTACAGTTTGGCTTTTCAAAAGACGTGGAAGTTCTCCCTTACAGAGAAAACCCGCAAATTATGCCTATTTTTGGTAATATTGAAAAATATAAATGCTTCAGTATCAACTTTAGAAAACAAGTCATGCCGCTTTACCAAAGATTTATCGTACAGATCGGAAATGATTTAAACATAACGGTCGAAAATAGCTAAATGTGTTTTGGGCTTTCTTTTTGCGAAAAAAGGCACCCGGTGGGTGCCTTAACGCAGCAGATACCGATCTTTGCGCGCACCTGGCGGTGCGCCGGGACTTTCTTCTCGTTAACGCAACGCTCCCCCGGAGCGTTGCTCCCAAAGCCCGCTGCGCGGCCTTTGGAACTCGTTTCAAGTCCCGCCATAATAAAAAACAGCCACGGCACCCGGTGGGTGCCTTGTCTGTTTTGGTGCGAATATCGATAACGGACTTGACTAAAACTACTTTTTTACCGCAGCCGAACAGCCATTATTCAAACGCAAAATCGTATGATAAGTGAAATCGAGGCT
>CADBNN010000094.1 GCA_902796075.1 Oscillospiraceae bacterium
GGCCGATTGGAACGACGACGGCGCGCTGGACGCGACCGACGCCCTGCACACCCTGCTAAAAGCCGTGGGCAAAGCCCGGTAAAAGGGCGTAATAATCAAACGGACGTACGATCGGTGATCGTGCGTCCGTTGTTGTTATTCGGTGGTTTCGTCGTTGTAATGTTCCAAAAACGAATGGGGCTGTTTGTTGATCTTGGTGCCGGGAAAGGTGTTTGGCCACACGGCGTGCAAGCTGCTGAAAATGCATTTTTCCACGTTGGGATTGGTTTTGCGCAGGTCCCGCAGCAGTTGTTTTATCTCCTGCCGTTTGGAATCGCCTATGCCGTCGGCCGCCCCGTCCCGCTGTTCGGTAAAGCGGCAGGCGCACTGCAAAAAGGTCAGGTCGTTATACCGCTTCCAGGCCAGAATATCCTCTTCATGTACGCAATACAGCGGGCGGATCAGTTCCATGCCGGGAAAATTGGCGCTGTGCAGTTTGGGCATCATGCCCTGCAGCTGGCCGCTGTAAAACATACCCAGCAGGGTGGTTTCTATCACGTCGTTAAAATGGTGGCCCAGGGCGATCTTGTTGCACCCCATCGCCCGGGCTTTGCTGTACAAATGCCCCCGCCGCATTTTGGCGCACAAATAACAGGGGGAATGGTCGGCGGCGTTGGCCACGTCAAAAATATTGGTTTCAAAAACGGTCACGGGCAGGCGCAGCAGGGCGGCGTTGTGTTCTATCATGGCCCGGTTTCGGGGACTATAGCCCGGGTCCATCACCAGATATTCCAGTTCAAACGGCACCTCGCTGAACCGCTGCAGCATTTGCAGCAGTTTGGCCATCAGCATGGAATCCTTGCCGCCGGAAATGCACACGGCGATCTTGTCTCCGGCTTGGATCAGGGCATACCGCTTCACCGCCTGAATAAAAGGATTCCATATCTGCTTGCGGTATTTTTTGGAAATACTGCGTTCGGCCCGTTGCCAGGGCTCCCATTCTCGTTGCATCGCGTTGCTCCTTTTTTTACCGGCGGCCCCGCAGCAAAAAGCCGGGCGAAAGCAGGAAAAACACCAGCCCCACGCCCAGGTTGATCAGGGCGGCCAAGGCGGCGGCAATGGCCAAATGGCCCATCATGCCGCCGGTGATCAGCACAATGGCGTCGGGCAGCAGGCCAAAATATAAAAACAGTACCTGCACCACCTGCTTTACCGCCTTGGGCGCGCTTACGGGGATGGAAAGTTCAATAAACACCCCCACGTTGGTGGAATAATAGTCCATGGTCACAATAAAGGCTAGCCAGGCCAGGGCCGCCAGGGGGTCGGCGCCCAGCATCAGCACCGCCGCCGCCATGCCGGGCAGCAGGTCCAGCAGGCAGTTGACGCTGCCCGCCGCCAGCGACCAGAACATTTTGGCCCGCAGGTTTTCGGGCACCAGCAAAAAACTGTCCATTTGAATATCCTGCATCAGCGGATTGCCCAGGGTGCGATAAAACGCAAAGGCCGCCAGGGTGAGCGGCACTGGCAAAAACAGGTCGGTTTTAAGGGCAAAGCGCAGCAGCGCCGCCACGCCCACCGCCGCCAGCAAATACACTTCGCCGGTTTTGGTGAACACCCCGAAATGGGCAAACCGCCGCCGGTTATACATGGCTTTATGAAAATACACGTTGGCTCCGGCGCCTCGGTTCAAACCGTCCCGCCGCAGGGTATCGCTTCTTTCTTTGGTGCGGGTGGCAAACAGCTTGCGGCCCTCCTGCACCTGGCGGCGCATTTCGGCCAGTTCCTGGGTTTTGGCCATGGCGTCTTCGTAAAAATCCGCCTTGATGTGCCAAATCAGCCACACCAGTCCGGCGCCCGCCAGCAAACAGGCGCCTGCGGCGGCCGCCGCACCGGCCGCGTTATGTTCCGCCACCAGCACGGGCAGGGCTTTTAACCAGCCCCACACCGGCACAAACCGGCTGACCGGCGCGTTAAAAAACCGATGGGCCGCCACCAGCACGTTGGCGCCGCCGGTGGCCTGCCAATAGGCTGCAAATCCGCCCGCCAGCAGAACGATCAGCCCATACAGCGCCGGCCGCAAACGGGCCATCAGCCGGGGCCGGGTGGCGCAGGCGGTATAAAGCAGCATTTGCAGCAGTTTGCCAAAGGCCAGGGTGAAGATCCACCCCACCGCAATGCCGGCAATGGTCAGCCAGTCCAGCCCCAGATTGTGGGCCAGGTTGGGCAGCTGCAGCGCCAGCATATATAAACTGAACAGCGCCACCAGCCCAATGCGGGTCATCAGCCGGAACAACAGCACCGACTGGGGCTTGCGGGGAGAGGGGAACAGCAGGTCCACGTCGGCCGGCAAAAAAATGGCGCTGCCGCTTTTGTCGGCGCCGAAGGCTTCAAACAGCAGCACGGCCAGCACAATGCCGCCGGCGATCAGTTCCACCAGGTCGGCGGGCGTCATGCCGCCGGGCAGGGTCAAGGGCTCTTCGCTTTCATCGTCTGTTATTTCTATCTGCTCCACCGCCGGCAGGTCGCCGGTAGGGGTCTCTTCGTCGTCTAACAGCGAAGCCGTAAGCCCCGCCGCCACGCCCAGCACCACGCACACCGCCAGCAGGATCGCCACCCAGGTGTGCAGCAGTTTGCGCACTTGATTCACAAAGGTGTGCGCTACGTAATAGCCGAACAACCGCATGGTTATGCCTCCTGGGAAACGGGCGTTGCCGCGCCTTCCGTAATGTCAAAAAACAGCTGTTCCAGGGTGCGGCCGTCGGTCGTCAGCTGATCCTTGGTCACATTGGCGCGTATTACGCCTTGCTGCATAATCAGCGCCCGGTCCCACAGCATATCCACACTGTCAATAATGTGGGTGCTCACCAGCAAAGTGCGGCCCTGGGCCCGCATTTCCTGCAGCACGTCTTTTAACTGTTTAATCGCGTGAGGGTCCAGCCCGATCATGGGTTCATCCAGCAGCAGCACCTGGGGCTGGGGCAGCAAGCCCAGGCAAATGTTGAGCTTTTGCTGCATACCTTTGGAAAGCTCATCCCCGAATTTTTTTGTTTTGTCGGTCAGTTCAAACCGGTCAAACAATTCGCTTATGCGGGGCTTGTAATCGGTCAGCCGATAGGCCCGGGCAATAAATTCCATATGTTCCGAAACGGTTAAATTGGGATAAAGCGAAGGCATTTCGGGAATATAGCCCAGTATGCGGCGTGCCTGCACGGTTTTGTTGTCAAAGCCGCCCACGGTGATTTGCCCGGCATAACGCAAAAAACCGATTGCCGCCTTCATAATGGTGCTTTTGCCGGCGCCGTTGGGGCCCAGCAGCACGGTAACACTGCCCGGGTCCAGGGTAAAAGATACGTCGTTGCAGGCCAGCACCTTGCCGTATTGTTTATACACGTGAGAAACGGTCAGCATAATTCATTCACATCTTTCTGTTGAAATAAAACCGGCAACACGCGCCCGCGCTTGCAGCGGATTTTGCTTATTATACCATATTCCCGCCCCGCTTGCAATAGGCTGTACAATGCAGAAACCCCGCGCCGTAAACGGCGCGGGGCGGCCCAAACGGGCGGCGGTTCAGTTATACATACCGTTGGCGGCCATATAAGTGTAAAGCTGGCGGCCGTGGTTTTGCTCTTCTTTTTGAATGGTGGCCAGGGCGTCCCGAATGCAGGGGTCGGTGCATTCAAAAATGCCGGTGTTATAGCCGCCCGCCACGTGCTTTTCCATGCTCAGCATATCCTGGCACAGCAGTTTGTCAATTTGTTTTGAGCGGCCGTCGGCGTAGTCTACCGGCGTGTTCTGGTCGGCCTGGGCGGCACTTTTGGCGGGTTGCAGGTCGGGGGTTTGGCCGGCCAGCATTTGTTCCACGGCGGCCAGGTGGCGGCGTTCGCCGTCGGCCAGCGTGTTAAACAGGTTTTTCAGCACACCGCTGCAGGCCTCCTGGGCATACTTGTCATATTTGGCCACGCACAACTGCTCCTGCGAGCGGAATTCGGTCAAATAATCGGTTTCTTTTTGGGTCAGCGTCATCAAACATCCATCCTTTCGTTTTTTCTATTGTGCGCCGGCGGGACGGAAATATACATATGCCGCAAATCACTTGCGTTGCATCCGCGCGTGTGTTACAATACGCTTGGAGGGATCGTTATGAAGCGCATAGTATCCGCAGGAATTGCTTGTTTGCTGGTGGTCTTGCTGTTCAACGCCACGCTGCCGGCGCAGGCCGCCACAGCAAAATTGCGCGAAATTTATTGGCCCGATACCGAATTGGTGCTGCCGCCCGTGGTGGTGCAAACCGTCACGCAAACAGCGCAGGTTGCGGCGCTGGCAGACGATGAAACCCCGCCGCAAGCCGTGTGGCTGCCGGTTGCGGGCGGCGAAACGCCGCAGGTGCAGTTGTCCCAAACCGCGCTGCCGCTCAGCCAGGCGTTCGGCGCCTGCGGCCAGCGGGTGATACCCGTGCTGGCCGTTGACGATGCAGCCACCGCAGAATCGGTGTTGGCGTATATTGCAAGCGCGGGCGAAAGCGATTTGTTTATTGCTTCCGCCAAAGAAGACGTGCTCCGGCAAGTTGCGGCAGCGGGGCAAGCGTATGTATACACGGTTTACCTGGCCGGAGAAAACGCCGACGTGGCCGCTGTGGCGCGGGCGGCCCATCGATGCGGAGCGATAGTGGCGGCGCTGCCGTCTGCCACGGCTGCGCAAACCGCCTACCTGCAGCGCCGTTTTTTAACAGTTTGGCTCAACGGCGAAGCGGAAGATGACGTAAAACAAGTATACGCGGCCGTAGACGCCGGCGCCGACGGCGTGGTGGTGAAAGACGCCCACACGGCCTATGAAAAGTATGCCGCCGTAACAAAGCCGGCCTATGTGCGCACGCCTGCGGTGGTGGGCCACCGCGGCTTTCCGCGCGTTGCGCCCGAAAATTCGCTGGCAAGCATGCAAGAAGCCTTCGCCAACGGCGCCGACGCGGTGGAATGCGATATCTATATGACGACCGACGGCCATTTGGCCGTTTTGCATAACAGTAATCTGGCAGGCTATGTGGAAGAAGAAGGACCTTATCCGTTTATTGAAAGCATGACCCGCCAACAGATCGAGGCTTACACGTTAAAAACGGTTGGCAAGCACAGCGGCTGCAAGGTGCCGTTTTTAGATGAACTGTTTGCAGAACTGCGGCAATGGCCCGATAAACTGCTGGTGGTAGAAATCAAAAGCAGTCAAGCGGCTATTGTGCAACGCCTGCGGGATCTTGCCGAACAATACGGTGTTATCGACCGGATCGTGGTTATTTCCTTTTTGCAGCAGCAAATCCAAACCTGCCGCGCCGTTATACCCGAAATCGGCGTTTCCTGGCTTTCACAAGACATATTCACCGATACCGCCGGCCTTTCCACCACCCGCACCAACGTGGCGATTCGCAAGTGCCTGCAAACGGTGGTGCCCCTGGCGGCGTCCATTAGCCCGTATTATGCTTATATGACCGCCGAAATGGAACAAAAGCTTCACGCGCGCGGCGTCGGCGTAAATGTGTGGACGGTAGACGCCGCCGCCGATATAAGCCAACAAATCGCCGTTGGCGCTCTGTTTATTACGACCAACCGCACCGACCGCGCCGTGCAGGCCGTGCAGGCGCTGCCGGGCCTTTCGGCCGATGCCGTGTGGGGTCCTCAGGTGGCCCGGGGCGATGTGAATGCCGACGGGCGGGTAGACGCCGTAGACGCCTTGCAGGTGTTAAAAATGGCGGTGGGCAAGCTCACGCCGGACGCTTTGACGGCGGCGCGGGCCGATTTGAACGCCGACGGCGACACCGATGCCCGGGACGCGTTGCTCGTGTTGAAAATTGCCGTTGGCAAAGCTGACTGACATTGTAAATCACCCCGTTTTTATTTCAAAAAGCCCTGCCGTTCAACCCTTTGCAACGGCGGGGCTTTCGGTTTTTTTGCCGGTTGCCGCCGCGCCCGCAAAATCTTTGCACCGCGGTGCGTGCTGCCGCCCACAAAACGGTTGATTTTACAATGCGTTTATAGTATAATAACTGTGTATATCATAGGGAGGAAGTGAGCCGTGTGGCCAGAGGATGGCGCGCCGTGTGTGCGGCGCTGGTATGCGTGTTGCTGTTGACCGGGTGTGATACCGCCTTTTTAGATCCGGAAGCCGCCATTCGGGCGCCGGCGGCCACCGGGCTGTATGCCGGCGCGCAAGACGCGCTGGAAGCCGCCGTGGGCAGCAATATAGCGTTAAAATATCCGCCGGTGCGCGGCGCCCATTCCGCCTTTTTTGCCCGGGATCTGAACGGCGACGGCAGCCGGGAACTGCTGGCCTTTTACCAAAAACGTACCGAAGGCGCCGTTACACGGGTGCATTTGCTGCGCGCCACGGTGGAGGGCGGCTGGCAGTCGGTGCAGGATCTGGAGCCCCTGGGGGGCGACGTGGCCGACGTGGACGTGTGCGATCTGGACGGCGACGGTACCGAGGAAGTGTGCATCGGCTGGAGCGTTTACACTGCCCGCAACAAGCAAATGTGCGTCTATCAGCTGGTAGACGGCGTGCTGGTGCAGCGCGCGGCGGAAGCCTATACCCGCTATGTGATATGCGATATGGATAACGACGGGCAGAACGAACTGGGCCTGGCTTTGCTGGATACCGAAAAACAAACCTCGTCCGTTTCCTTTTTCAAAATGCAGGACGGCGCCCTTTCGGGCATCGGCTCGCTTATGCTGGACGGCACCGTAACGGCCTACGCCCGTATGACGGCCGCCAGCATCACCGCCCAAACGGCGGGGGTGTATTTAGACGCTTACAAAGGCAACGCCGTTACCATAACCGAACTCATTTATTTTAAGGCCGGCAAGCTGTATAATCCTTTTGCCAGCAGCAAAACCGGCAGCAACATTGCCACCCTGCGCTATTGCGTGCTCACGGCGGGGGACGTAAACGCCGACGGCGTGATGGAGATCCCCTTTTCGCAGGTCATGCCCGGCTATGAAGAGGACGATACCGACCCGGCCCATCATATGATCTGCTGGCGGTATTTCAACGGCCGCATCAGCGATACGGTCAACGTGTGGTGGTATCACCCCGCCGGCGGTTGTTATCTGGAACTGGACAGCAACTGGGCCGAGCAGGTGACCGTCACCGGCAACGCCGATGAGGACGGATATACGTTTTATGCTTATGACGGTAAAACGGTGGGACAGCCGCTGTTCAGCCTGAAAACCGTTTCGGCTGCCCGGTGGGAGGCCGATCCCGACCCGGCGCTGTCGGTGCTGTATGAAAACGAAACCACCGTGTGGGTGGCCCGGGTGTGGCAGGATAACGCCTATGGCATTACCGCCGCCCAGTTGGCCGACAAATTTCACTTGATCATAGAATAACCGGGCGGCGGGGCCGCCGAAAAGGAGGATACTCATGGCAAAACGAGTGTTGGTGTGCGAAGATGAAGCCGCGATCCGCGATTTTGTTGTGATCAACTTGCGCAAAAACGGATTTGACGTGCGGGAGGCCGAAACCGGCGAAGCCGCCCTGCGTATTTTTATGGAGGAAGAAGGCCGCTTTCACGTGGCGCTGCTGGACCTGATGCTGCCGGGGATTGACGGGCTGACCGTTTGCCGCGAACTGCGGCGGGCCAGCGATACCCTGGGCATTATTATGCTCACCGCCCGCTCGCAGGAGGCCGACAAGATCAAAGGCCTTTCCAGCGGGGCGGACGATTACGTGACCAAGCCCTTCAGCCCCAGCGAACTGGTGGCCCGGGTCACGTCGCTGTGCCGCCGGGTAGAGGTCAACGCCGACGCCCTGCACCAAAAGGCGGGGGACCGGTTAACGGGCGGCGATTACGTGCTGGATCTGCGCCGCCATTGCATTGAAAAGAAAGGCGTGCCCATTGAACTGACCCAGGTGGAATTTGATATTTTGGAAATGCTGTTTTCCAACGCCGGCCGCCTGGTGGAACGAGCCGATATTTTGCAGCGGGTGTGGGGCGGCGGCTCCGCCCGGGATGAAAAAGTGGTAGACGTGAACATTCGCCGCCTGCGCATGAAGATAGAAGACGATCCGGGCGAGCCCGAGCATATCATCACCGTGTGGGGCCGGGGCTATCGCTGGCAGAGTTAACACGCGGCAAAGGAGCAACCAACGATGCGCAGTCATGCCAAAAAGCTGAATTTCAACGGCCTCACCAAGCGCTGGATCATCAACGTGCTCAGCGTGGTGCTGTTGGTATTGACCCTGCTCACGGTCATTTTGGCCGTGGGGGTGCATCGCTATTATTATAACGCGGTAACCCAGTTTTTAGACGTGCAAACCGACACGGCCATGCGGTTCTTTTCGGGGGACGCGGCTCAAAGCGCGGCCGCGTTTGAAAACGCCGCCAAGGAATATGTGGAATCCTTCACCCTGCACGATACCATGGAAGTGCAAATGCTGGCCAGCGACGGCACGGTGCTCATGTCCACCGCCGGCTATCCTTCCAACGCGGGTGTGGCCCGGGACTATGCCGCCGCTTTAACGGCGGCCGATCATCGGGCCGTTTGGGAAGGCCGAATCGACGGCGGCGAGCGGGTCATGTCCGTCACCAGCCTGGTGCTGGCCAAAACCAACGCGTCGGTGTGTGTGGGGGCGGTGCGCATTCTGGTTTCGCTGGTCAACGTAGACCGGCAGTATTGGATGCTGTTTACCGCCACGCTGCTGGTGGTGTTGGGCTTTTTCCTGGTGATTGTGCTTTCGGGGCTGTATTTCGTCAATTCCATCGTCACCCCCATTCAAAGCATCGGCAAAACCGCCCGGCAGATCGCCCACGGCGATTTTAACGCCCGCATCCAGGCCGGCCGGCGGGACGACGAGGTGGGCGCTTTGTGCGATACCATCAACGCCATGGCCGAGGAACTGGCCTCCACCGAAAACATGAAAAACGAATTCATTTCTTCCGTATCGCACGAACTGCGCACCCCCTTAACGGCCATTAAGGGCTGGGGCGAAACGGTGGCCGGCTCTATGGACGACCCGGCGCTGGTGCAAAAGGGCATGGACGTGATCATAAGCGAAGCCGAGCGGCTTTCGGTGATCGTGGAAGACCTGCTGGACTTTTCCCGCATGCAAAACGGCAAGCTGACTTATCACATGAAGCCCTGCGACGTGGTGGCCGAAATGGACGAAGCGGTGCTGACCCTGGCCGACACCGCCGAAAAAAAGCACGTGCTGTTGGATTTTACCGAACCGGTGGACATTCCCGTTGTGATAGGGGACGCGGTGCGCCTGCAGCAGGTGTTTGTGAACGTGCTGGATAACGCCTTGAAATATACGCCCGAACAGGGCAGCGTGGTGGTCGATATCAAGTCCCACCCGGATGAGATCGAAATCATGATCAGCGACAGCGGCTGCGGCATCGCGCCGGAAGATCTGGATCATATCAAACAAAAATTCTATAAAGGCAAGGACGCGGTTCGCGGCTCGGGCATCGGCCTGGCTATCGCCGACGAGATCGTGACCGCCCACGGCGGCCGGCTCACCATCGCCAGCACCCTGCACGTGGGCACCACCGTGACCATCACCTTGCCGGTGCAAAAAAACCAGTTGAACAAGGAGGAGACCGCATGAAACAAAAACAAGCCGGTTGCCCGGTAAACGGATATACGTCCATCGGCGGCCAAGCGCTGTTGGAAGGCATTATGATGAAAGGCCCCGGCCGCACGGTCATGGCCACCCGTCTGCCGGACGGCGCCATCGATCTGGAGGACCTGAACGAGACCCATATCCGGGACCGGTATAAAATTTTCGGTTGGCCCCTCATCCGGGGCACTGTCAATATGGTGGAATCCTTCATCATCGGCTATAAAGCGCTTATGAAATCAGCCGAAAAGCTGGGGCTGGACGAAGAAAAACCCGCCGCTCCCGCCGCCGAAGCGCCGGCAGACGGGGAAACCCCCGAACAGCCGGCAGCCCAAAAATCCACTTCCGGCATTATGACGATTATCGGCGTGGTGTCCACCGTGCTGGGCATCGGGCTGGCGCTGGTGCTGTTTATGTGGCTGCCCACCGTGCTGTTCAATCTGCTCAATTCGGCCGTTACCCCGGCCGCCGCGGTCACCATCCGGGGCCTGGGCGAAGGCGTCGTTGGCCGGCTGGACGGTTGGAAGGGCGTGATCGAAGGCGTGATCAAGATCCTCATCTTCCTTGGCTACGTGGCCGCCACCGCTTTAATGAAAGATATTCGCCGCACCTACCAATACCACGGCAGTGAACATAAATGCATTTTTTGTTATGAAGCCGGCCTGCCTCTCACGGTAGAAAACGTGCGGGCCCAGCGCCGCTTCCATCCCCGCTGCGGCACCTCTTTTTTGGTGCTCATGCTCATCGTCAGCATTTTGGTTTCCAGCTGCATTTTGTACATTTTCCCCGGTCTGCGGGCCATCACCTGGCTGTGGATCGTGGTCAAGATCCTCATTTTGCCCCTCATTTTGGGGCTGGGGTATGAACTCATCCGCTTTGCGGGGCGGCACAACAACGTGTTCACCCGCATTATGTCGGCGCCCGGTTTGTGGGTGCAGCGGCTCACCACCCGGGAGCCGGACGACAGCATGATCGAAGTGGCCATCGCCGCTATGAACGCCGTTATCCCCGAACGCCCGGAGGACGCCCAATGGGGCAAATGACCCTGCGGCAGCTGCTGCAAGAGGTGATCGCCGCTTTGACCGCCGCCGGTGTGGAAGACGCCGGATTTGACGGCTTGCAGTTGGTGTGTCGTCACACCGGCCTTTCTCCCGCCCGGTTGCGGGCCGACGGGGACCGGCCGGCAGACGCCGCCGTTCTGGCGCCGTTGCGGGCCTGCGTGGCGCGCCGGTGCGCGGGCGAACCCCTGCAGTATGTGTTGGGAGAATGGGAATTTTCTTCCCTGCCCTTTTACGTGGGGCCGGGGGTGCTCATTCCCCGGGCGGACACCGAAATACTGGTAGACGAAGCCCTGCGATTTTTAGAGGGCGTGGCCGCCCCCCGGGTGGCAGACCTGTGCGCCGGCAGCGGCTGTGTGGGTTTGGCCCTGGCCCATGAACGGCCGGACGCCGCCGTTACCGGGGTGGAGATCTCGTCCCGGGCGGCCGCCTATTGGCGGCGCAACGCCGCCCGCAACCGCCTGCCAAACGCCGTTTTGCGGCAGGCCGACGTGCTGGCGGGGCCGCAGGCCGGCGATTCGTTTCACCTGATCGCGGCCAACCCGCCCTACATTCCCGCCCGCGACCTGCCCGGCCTGTCCCGGGAGGTGCGGCACGAACCTGCGCTGGCTCTCAACGGCGGGGCCGACGGTCTCACCTTTTACCGGGCCATCATCCGGCAATGGACCGCCGCCCTCACGCCCGACGGCTCGCTGCTGTTTGAAGTGGGCGCCGGCCAAAGCGAGGCGGTGGCGGCGCTGCTGCAAACCCGTTTTCAACAGGTATATACCGTGCCCGATCTCAACGGCATCCCCCGGGTGCTTATCGGCACGGCCGTCATACATACATAACATCCAACGAAAAGGAGTATCAATACCATGGCAGACAAGAAAACCGACCGGGTCGTTTCGGCAGACGACCGCAAAAAGGCGCTGGAAACAGCCCTGCTGCAAATTGAAAAGGAATTCGGCAAAGGCGCCGTTATGAAGCTCGGCCAGAATTCCGCCATGAATGTGGAAGCCATTTCTACCGGTTCCCTGTCGCTGGACCTGGCGCTGGGCATCGGCGGCGTACCCAAGGGCCGTATTATTGAAATCTACGGGCCGGAATCTTCCGGCAAAACCACCATTGCCCTGCACGTGGTGGCCGAAGCCCAAAAACAGGGGGGCGAAGCCGCGTTTATCGACGTGGAACACGCGCTGGATCCGGTGTACGCCCAGGCGTTGGGCATCGATATCGATTCTTTGCTGGTCTCCCAGCCGGATAACGGCGAAAACGCGCTGGAGATCGCCGAAGCCCTGGTGCGTTCCGGCGCCATCGACGTGGTGGTGGTCGACTCGGTAGCCGCCCTGGTGCCCAAGGCCGAAATCGAAGGCAATATGGGCGACAGCCACATGGGCCTGCAGGCTCGGCTCATGTCCCAGGCGCTGCGCAAGCTGGCGGGCGCCATTTCCCGGTCCAACTGTCTGGTCATTTTCATCAACCAGCTGCGGGATAAGATCGGCGTTATGTTCGGCAATCCCGAAACCACCACCGGCGGCAAAGCCTTAAAATACTATGCGTCGGTGCGCATCGATATCCGCCGTATCGAAACCCTCAAATCGGGCGGCGAAATGATCGGTTCCCGCACCCGGGCCAAGGTGGTCAAAAACAAGGTGGCGCCCCCCTTCCGCGAGGGCGAATTTGACATTATGTACGGCAAGGGCATTTCCCGCGAAGGCGAGATCGTGGACCTGGGCGTGAAATACGACATCATTCAAAAAAGCGGCGCCTGGTTTGCTTATAAGGGCGAACGCCTGGGCCAAGGCCGCGATAACGTGAAAAAACTGCTGCAGGAAAATCCCGAACTGGCCAGCGAGATCGAAGCCCAGATCCGGGAAGCGGCCAAAACCGGCGACCGCCATGCCGCGCCCGCCGCAGCGGCCCCGGCGCCTGCCGCCCCCGCCGCGCCTGAAGCCGCGCCTGCCCGCAAGGTAGACCTGGATATTTCGGTCGACGACGAATGATCGTAACCGAACTGCGCCCCCGCCGCCACCGGCTCACCGCGCTGGTGCTGGCCGGGGTGGAACAGCCCATCCCGGTGGATACCGAAACCCTGCTGCTTTCCGGCATCGGGGTGGGAGACGACCTTTCGCAGGATCAACTGGATGAGCTGTTAGACCGTTCCCAACGCAACCGGGCATATGAAAAAGCCTTGTATTTGCTGGAATACCGGGCCCATTCCCGGGCGGAACTGCTGCAAAAAGTGCGGCGGGAATACCCCCTGCCGGCGGCGGAAGAAGCGGTGGAGCGGGTGGCCGCCCTGGGCTTGATAGACGATGAAGCCTTTGCCCGGGACTATGCCCGCGAGTTGTTTGAAAGCAAGCGTTACGGCGCCCGCCGGGTAGAGCAGGAATTGCGCCGCCGGGGGATCAACGGCGAGATCATCGACCGGGTGTTGGCGGAACAAACCGCCGATCCCGTTGCGCAGATCACGGCCATTCTGCAAAAAAAATACACCCCCATCCCCACCGATCCCAAGGCCCTTGCCAAAGTGCTGGCGGCCATGGTGCGCCGGGGGTATGAATACGGCCAGGTGCGGCAGGCGTTGCTGCAGCTGACAGACAGCGAGATTGAGGATGATACCCTATGAGTATTCACGTGGGCATGGTTTCGTTAGGCTGCCCCAAAAATCAGGTAGACGGCGAACAACTGCTGGCCAAACTGGCGGCCGCCGGCTATACCGTTACGGGCGATCCCGCCCGGGCGCAGGTGATCGTGGTGAACACCTGCGGCTTTATTGAATCGGCCAAGCAGGAAGCCATCAACACCATTTTGGAAATGGCCGCCTATAAACAAACCGGCATTTTGCGGGCACTGGTGGTGACCGGGTGCCTGGCCGAGCGTTATCGCGACGAATTGCTGCGCGAAATGCCCGAGATCGACGCGGTGGTGGGCATCGGCCAAAACGGGGATATCGTGTCTATCGTGCAAAAGGCCCTGCAAGGGCCGGCCTTTGGTTGTTACGGGCCCAAAAGCGATTTGCCGCTTGCAGGCGAACGGCTGTTGTTCAGCCCCTCTTACTGGGCCTACCTTAAAATTGCCGAAGGCTGCAGCAACCGGTGCGCCTATTGCGCCATTCCCGCCATTCGGGGGCCCGTGCGCAGCCGGCCGATGGAATCGGTGCTGGCGGAAGCGAAGCAACTGGCCGCCGGCGGGGTGAAGGAACTCATCGTAGTGGCGCAGGACACCACCCGTTACGGGGAAGACCTGTATGGCGAAAGCCGCCTGCCCCAACTGCTGGAAAGCCTGTGCGCCGTGGAAGGCGTTCGCTGGATCCGCCTGCTGTACGCCTACCCCGAGCGGGTCACCCCCCAACTGCTGGCCGTTATGGCCCGGCAGGAAAAAATCGTGAAATATATCGACCTGCCCATTCAGCATTGCTGCGGCCGGGTGCTGCGGTCTATGAACCGCCCCGGCGACCGGCAAAGCCTTACCGACTGCATTGCCGCCATTCGCAAGGCGGTGCCGGGTGTGGTTATCCGCACCACGGTTATGGTGGGCTTTCCCGGTGAAACGGAGCAGGAATTTAACGAGCTGTGTGAATTTATTGCGCAAATGCGGTTTCCCCGGCTGGGCTGTTTTGCCTTTTCGGAAGAAGAGGGCACCCCTGCCGCCGCCATGGCCGGCGCGATCGATCCGGCTGTGCGGGAACACCGGCGGGATATTTTAATGCAGCAGCAAACCCGCATTATGGAACAAGCCGCCGCGGCCCGGGTGGGGCAGCACCTCACCGTGCTGGTGGAAGGCTTTGATGAAGAACGGGGCCTGTATTACGGTCGCTCGGCCGCCGACGCGCCCGAAATAGACGGGCTGGTGTATTTTTCCGCCCGGCAGGCCGCCCCCGGCGATTTTGTTACCGTTGCAATCACCGGTACCGACGCGCTGGACTTAGTGGGAAAGGAAATGGATTCGTGAACGCACCCAATCGATTGACCCTATCACGCATTGTGTTAACGCCTGTGTTTTTGGCAACGCTTCTGTGGCAGTTCCCCTGCCACTATTTTGTGGCGCTGGTGCTGTTTGTGGCGGCTTCCCTCACCGATTACTGGGATGGTAAACTGGCCCGCAAGCACGGGCTCGTTACCGATTTCGGCAAGTTTTTAGACCCCATTGCCGATAAACTGCTCACCACCGCCGCTTTTTTGGGCTTTATGGTGCTGGGCCACGGCGTGGGCATGGTGTGGATCGTGTTTTTGGTGCTGGCGCGGGAATTTGCCGTGGCGTCTTTGCGCATGGTGGCCGCCGCCAAAGGCACGGTCATCGCCGCCGATCGCTGGGGCAAAATAAAAACCGTGTGCCAAATGGTTGCCATTATTATGGTGCTGGCTTTTCACGGATTTATGGACCTGTTCGCCATGGTGTGGCCCGGTTTTACCCTGCTCAACCTGCCCATGGTGGTGCTGTATAACGTGGCGCTGTGGCTTTCGGCGGTGCTCACGGTGGTGTCGGGCGTCAATTATTTGGTCAAAAACAAAAATTGTTTTTCCGATTTATAAAAAATACGTGCATTTTTGTCCTGCGTGGTGTATAATGTAGCGTAAGAATACCAAATGCCATAAACAGGACCAGTAACCGCCCACAGCGGGCACGGCAGAGAGGAAGGGCCGCAGGCTGCAAGCCCTTCTCGTGACCGGCGGCGGCGAATGCCCCTGTTTGCAGGTGCCGGGAACGCGCTTTTGCGCCAGTATCGGCATCCGGGCGGGCCCGTTAGCGCCCAGCACGAGTGATAAACAAGAGTGGAACCGCGATATCGTCGCCTCTTACCGCCCCTTTGGGGCTGTACAGAGGCGCTTTTTTATGAGGTGAATGTTGTGTTTGAACGTTGGCGTGAAGAGATCAATAACATCAAAGCCCACGATCCCGCCGCCCGCTCGGCGCCGGAGATCATGCTGCTGTACCCCGGCTTTAAGGCGGTGCGCATGCATCGCCGGGCCAACTGGTATTACCGGCACGGGTGCAGGTTTTTGGCCCGGTGGGTGTCTCAGCGGGCCGCCCGCAAAACGGGAATCGAGATCCATCCGGCCGCCCAAATCGGCCGCCGGGTGTTCATAGACCACGGCTCCGGCGTGGTGATCGGCGAAACCGCCGTGGTGGGGGACGATGTCACCATTTATCAGGGCGTTACCCTGGGCGGCACCGGCAAGCACGAAGGCAAGCGTCATCCCACCATCGGCAACGGCGTTATGATCGGGGCCGGCGCCAAGGTGCTGGGGCCCTTCACGGTGGGGGACGGCGCCCGCATTGCCGCCGGTGCGGTGGTGTTAAGCGAGATCCCGGCCGACGCCACCGCCGTGGGCGTGCCCGCCCGGGTGGTGCGCCTGGGCGACGCCCGGGTGTGCGAAGAACTGGACCAGGTCCACATTCCCGACCCGGTGGCCCAAAAGATCTGTATGCTGGAAGCCAAGGTGCACCGGCTGGAAAAACTGATGGGGGAACAAAACAAAGACCATGACGCGTGACATTTGTTTTGATTTAGACGGCACCCTCACCGATTCCGGCCCCGGCATCAAAAATTCGGTGCGGTATATGCTGGCCCGGTGCGGCCTGCCGCCCCAAACCGACGCCGAACTGGACCGGTTCGTCGGCCCGCCGCTTATGATGAGTTTTCAGGCCTTTTGCGGCATGACCGAAGCGCAGGCCAAGCAAGCCATTCCGGTTTATCGCGCCTATTTTAAGCAAACCGGCATTTGGGAAAACACAGTGTATCCCGGCATTCCCGGGCTGTTGGCCGCTTTGCGGGCCGCCGGCCACCGGCTGTACGTGGTCACCGGCAAGCCGGAAATATTTGCCCGGCAAATACTGGAGCGGTTTGACCTGTGGCAGTATTTTAGCCATTTGCAGGGCATCGACCTGAACGAGGACGTGCCCACCGCCAAAGCCGACCTGCTGGGGGCGGTTATCAACCGCTTTGGGTTAGACCCTGCCCGCATGGTGATGGTGGGGGACCGCCGGTATGATATGGAAGGCGCCGTTGCCGTGGGCGCCACCCCGGTCGGCGTGCTGTACGGCTACGGCACCCGGCAGGAACTCACCGCCGCCGGCGCCGCTTATTTGGCCCCGTCGGTGCCGGCATTGCAAGGAATATTATTAAAGGAGTAAGCCCTATGTTGTTATATAATTCCGCCACCCATCGCAAAGAAGAATTTGTGCCCCGCGAGCCGGGCAAGGTGAGCATGTACACCTGCGGCCCCACGGTGTATCATTTTGCCCACATCGGCAACCTGCGCAGCTATATTATGGAAGACGCGCTGGAAAAACTGCTGCGGTATGAAGGTTACGCCGTTACCCGGGTGATGAACATCACCGACGTGGGGCATTTGGCTTCCGACGCCGACACCGGCGAAGACAAAATGCTCAAGGGCGCCCGGCGGGAGCATAAAAGCGTGATGGAGATCGCGCAGTTTTATACCGACGCTTTTTTTGCCGACTGCGCCGCGTTGAACATTAAAATCCCCGACGTGGTGCAGCCCGCCACCGGCTGCATTGCCGATTACATTCGGGTCATTCAAAAACTGCTGGCCGACGGTTACGCCTATCTGGCGGGAGGCAACGTGTACTTTGATACCGCCAAGCTGGACAAGTATTACGTTTTTAACGACCACGATGAAGAAGACCTGGCCGTGGGCGTGCGGGAAAGCGTGCAGGAAGACGCCAACAAGCGCAACAAGGCCGACTTTGTGCTGTGGTTCACCAAATCCAAGTTTGAAGATCAGGCCTTAAAATGGGAGTCCCCCTGGGGGGTGGGCTACCCCGGCTGGCACATTGAATGCTCCTGCATTTCCATGAAATATCTGGGGGAATATCTGGATATCCACTGCGGCGGCATCGATAACGCCTTCCCTCACCACACCAACGAAATCGCCCAGTCGGAAGCCTATTTGGGCCACCCCTGGTGCCGCTATTGGATGCACGTGCATCATTTGAACACCCCCACCGGCAAAATGAGCAAATCCAGCGGCAAATTTCTCATCTTGTCGCTGCTCAAAGAAAAAGGGTATGACCCCCTGGCCTACCGGCTGTTCTGCCTCCAGTCTCACTATCGCAAAGCGTTGGAATTTACCTGGGAAAATCTGGACAACGCCGCCGGCGCCTACGAAAAACTCATTAAAAAAGTGGCCGCCGCCGACCCGGCCGACGGCACCGTAGACCAGGCCGCGCTGGCCGCCGCCCGGCAAAAGTTTTTGCGGGCCGTGGGCAACGACCTGAACACCTCCATGGGCGTCACCGCGGTGTACGACGCGCTGAAACTGCCGGTGAACGGCGCCACCAAAGCCGCCATTGTGGCCGATTACGACCGGGTGCTTTCGCTGGACCTGATGCAAAAAGCGGCCGCCCTGCGGGAAAAGCAAGCCAAACAAACCGCCGCCCAAACTGCCGGCTTCACGGTGGTGGGAGACGGAGACCCGGCCATCGACGCGCTGGTGCTGCAGCGGGCCGAAGCCAAAAAAGCCAAAAACTTTGCCGAAGCCGACCGCATTCGGGACGAATTGAAAGCCATGGGCGTTGCGCTGGAGGATTTTCCCGGCGGCGTTAAATGGACCCGCGCTTGACTCAGCGCATAGCAAAACCCGCCTGCCCTCACACGAGAGCAGGCGGGTTAATTATTGTGTTTTTATTTGCCCACGCAGAATTGGTGGAACACGCCGTCGGCCACCGCGTCGGTCACGCGCTCGCCGGTCAGTTCCATCAGGGCGGCCAGCGCCCCGTCCAAACTCACCGAAACCGCGTCCAGCGTCAGCCCGTCTGCCAGCGCCCGCCGGCATTCGTTCAGGGCGGTCTGCACCCGTTTGGCGCAGGCAAGCTGGCGTTCGTTGGCCAGCATGCCGGCGGCCGGGTCAAAATCGGTCAGGGCCAGCAGGTCGGTCACGTGCGCCGTCAAATCGTCCAGCCCGGTTTGTTCTTTGGCCGAAGCCACCACCACCCGCGGCACATAAGGGATTATCTCTTCGGGCGTCACCCGGGCGGGCAGATCGCTTTTGTTCAGGATCGCCACCGCTTTGCGCCCGTGGCAGGCGGCCAGCAGCTGCCGGTCTTCCTCCGCCAGCGGGCGGGAAGCGTCTATCACCGCAAAAATCAGTTCGGCGGCGGCCAGCCGGTCTTTGGCCCGCTGCACGCCAATGCGTTCCACCGCGTCGGCGGTTTCGTGAATGCCGGCCGTGTCCGAAAGCCGCAGGCAAACGTCGCCCAGTTGTATCTCTTCGCTCACCACGTCCCGGGTGGTGCCGGGGATCTGGGTCACAATGGAACTCTCAAATCCGCACAGCCGGTTCATCAGAGTGGATTTGCCCACGTTGGGGCTGCCGGCTATCACCGTTTCCACCCCCCGGCGCACCATACGCCCCCGGTCAAAGCCGTTTATCAGCCGGTCTATCTCGTCGCCGGCGGCCTGCAGGCGGGGCAGCAGGGCGGCGGCGTCCACTTCGGGAATATCTTCTTCGGGAAAATCGGCCCAGGCGCCCAGCCAGGCGGCCGCGTTCAGCAGGTTTTCTTTCACGGCAGATAACCGTTTGGCCAGCGCCCCTTCGTGGGCGGCCACCGCGGCCCGGGCGGCCTGCTCGCCCCGGGCGCCGATAATATCCATCACCGCTTCGGCCCGGGTCAGGTCCATTTTGCCGTTCAAAAACGCCCGGCGGGTAAATTCCCCCGCTTCGGCCATGCGGGCGCCGTTTTGCAGCACCAGCCGCAGCACTGCCCGCAGCACCGCCGGCCCGCCGTGGCAGGAAAGCTCCACCACGTCTTCGCCGGTATAGCTTTTGGGGGCGGCAAACACCAGCGCCACGGCTTCATCCACCACCCGGTCTCCGTCCTTCACGTGGCCGTACAGGGCGGTATAGCCGGCGGCTTGGGCAACGGTTTGGCGGTTGGCGGCCGCAAACACACGGTCCGCCACCCGGCGGGCCTCGTCTCCCGAAAGCCGCACGATCCCGATGCCTCCGGGCGCAACGGCGGTAGAAATGGCGGCGATGGTCTGGCTCATAGATTACTCTCCCAAACGGAATTTTTTGCTGATGTTGAGCAAACGCAGGATCACCGGGCTCAAAATCATGTTGGTGCCCAGTTCAAACAAGAAGTTGGCGCCGATAAAGCCCAGGAACAAATACCCCACCACGTTGCTGCCGTAAGCGGAATCGCCCGCCAGTTGGGTGATGGTGTCCCAGAAAAACAGCCGGCAGCCGATGAGGAACACCCCCGTGTTCACCACCGGGCACACCACGGCGGCCACCAGCACCGCCACATACTGATTCCACCGGCACAGCAGGCGATACACAAGGCCGGCCGCAAAGCCGCAGGCCACGCCCTTGGCGATCACGGTGACGAGCGTGCCGGGCACGGAAATGGCCAAAAACAGGCCCGCGTCGCCGCTTAAAAACACGGCGCCGGCAAACACCAGCCCCAGCCAGGCGCCAATGCCCGGGCCGCACACGGCGGCGCCCAGCACAATGGGCACCAGCACCAGCGAAATGGAAAAGGGCCCGAATTTGATGAAGGCCCCCAACAGCTGCAGCACCAGCACCAAAGCGGTCATAATGCCGCTGAAGGTCAGGGTCAGCGCGGTTGACATGCGTTTTTCGTTTTTCATAGTATATCCTCCTTGCTGCCGTTCCGCCTGGGGCGCAAGGCCCGTACGGATACAGCGCAAAATTAGACGATAAAAAGCCCCCTGCGTTACCGGGCTTTGGGCAATAAGATCTTGGGCTCTTCCGGGTTGCGGCGATACAGCACAAACCGGTAGCCGATCACCTGCACCACGTCGGCGCCGGTGGCGGCGGCGATCCGGTCGGCGGCCTGGCGGGCGGTGACGGGGCTGGTTTCCAGCACCCGCAGTTTAATGAGTTCCCGCACGGTCAGGGTTTCGTCCACCTGGCGGATCAGCTGGTCGCCTATGCCGGCGTGGCCCACTTGAAAAATCGCGTCCATAGAATTGGCCATGCCCCGCAGGGCGGCCCGTTGTTTACTGGTCAGCATAGCAGGCTCCTTTTTGCAAAAATACACAGACATCATAGCACATTTTGCGGCGATTTGCAACCAAGCGGCGGCTATTTGTTGCAAAAACTTGTCCGCCTTCGCCGGCTTCACAAAAAACGGCGCCGAAGATGCCCCAACAGTCGAAGTCGTCAACGCCTTAACGCCGGACGCGCACATAGCGGCAAGCGATCCGAAAGGTTTTTTTCGGATCGTTTCTTTTTTGCCAAAAGGCCCGCAAACAGGCTTGACAAACCGTCCTTTCATAGTTATACTTGTAGGAAAAGTAGGAAATAAAGAAGGGGATGCTATGCCAAAAGGCAAACACGTGTTGGGCTTGCAGGGCGGCAAGCATATTTTCGGAACCGTAAAAGTGGGCGAAAAGGGGCAGATCGTGATTCCCAAAGACGCCCGTTCCCTCTTCGGCATTCAGTCGGGCGATACCTTGCTGGTGCTGGGGGACGAGCGGGGCGGCCTGATCGTGACCCGGCCCGACGTGATCCGGGAAACCGCCAATCAGATTTTCGACCGAATGGAGAAGGATTCATGAGCGAAGCGTCTATTTATGAAAAACTGGGCATCAGCCCGGCCGTACGCGCCTTTGGCGAAGCGGTGCTGGCGCCGCTGGCACAGCGGTTTGCCGCCATTGACCAAATGGCCGAACAAAATCAGTATAAAGTGATCCACGCCATGCAGCAAAACCGGGTGAGCGCCGCCTGCTTTGCCGGCACCACCGGTTACGGGCACGACGATTTGGGCCGCGACACGCTGGAGCGGGTGTACGCCGACTGTTTTCACACCGAAGCGGCGCTGGTGCGCCCTCACATCACCTGCGGCACCCACGCGCTGGCGGTGGCCCTTTCGGCCAATTTGCTGCCGGGGGACGAATTGCTTTCGCCGGTGGGCAAGCCGTATGACACGCTGGAAGAGGTCATCGGCATTCGGCCCAGCGCCTGTTCGCTGGCGGAATACGGCGTCACCTACCGCCAGGTGGACCTGCTGCCCGACGGCGCCTTTGACTACGAAGGCATTCGGGCGGCCATAAACGAAAAAACCAAGCTGGTCACCATTCAGCGGTCTAAAGGCTACCAAATGCGGCCGTCGTTTTCGGTGGCGCAAATCGGGGAACTCATCGCCTTTGTGCGGTCGGTCAAGCCCGGGGTCACCGTTATGGTGGATAACTGCTACGGCGAATTTGTGGAAGCGCAGGAGCCGTCCGACGTGGGCGCCGATATGGTGGTGGGTTCGCTCATCAAAAACCCCGGCGGCGGGCTGGCTCCCATCGGCGGTTACATTTGCGGCACCAAAGCCTGCATAGACCGGTGCGCCTATCGGTTGAGCGCCCCCGGCATCGGCCAGGACGTGGGCGCTTCCCTTTCCAATATGACGGCGTTGTATCAGGGCTTCTTTTTGGCGCCCACGGTGGTGGCGTCGGCCTTAAAAGGCGCCATTTTTGCCGCCAAGGTATATGAAACGCTGGGCTTTCGGGTGGTGCCCACGGGGGACGAATCCCGCCACGACGTGATTCAGTCTATCGAATTGGGCTCGCCGGAAGGCATGGTGGCCTTTTGCCACGGCATTCAGGCCGCCGCGCCGGTAGACAGCTACGTCACCCCCGTGCCCTATCCCATCCCCGGCTATAACAGCGATGTGATCATGGCGGCGGGCGCCTTTGTGCAGGGCTCGTCCATCGAACTTTCGGCCGACGGCCCGGTGCGGGAGCCCTACGCGGTGTATTATCAGGGCGGGCTCACCTGGCCTCATGCCAAGCTGGGGATCTTAATGAGCTTGCAAAAAATGGCAGACGCCGGTTTGCTGGCCGGCCGGGGAGGATTTTAAACCATGCAAAAGCCCTTTGTTATGCGCTGCAAATGGATCGTGATGCTGGCGGCGGCTGCCGCGGCGGTGGTGCTGCTTATTATGGGCACCGTAGCCGTGGGGCAGGTGCCGGCGGTCACCGGCCGGGAGGAAGCGACGTTCACCCGCACCACCGAAGCCGGCGAGGAAGAATATGAAGACGAAACCGTTTGCCCCGTGTGGTATGAATCGGAAGCGGGGGACGTGTGCGTTGTCAACTATACCTATGAAGAATGGGAAGCCCTGCCCACCGGCCACACGGTAAACGGCTACGTATACCGGCTGGCCGACGGCCGCACCGTGGGCTTTGACCATTTGGCGACCGACGCCGAGATCGCCGCCGCGGTGCGGGACCTGAACGGCGTTGCCCAAACCGGCCGCTTTGGCGCCGCCATGGCGTTGGGGTTGTTTGCCGTCAGCCTGCTGGTTGTCACCCTGTTCGGGCAGCATTTTACCAATTATGAGCAAATCTGGTTTTTGTCGGTCATGGCGCTGGCGGCGGTGGTATCCATCCTGGCGCCGGAAGAAGACGTGAACGGCGTGCAGGGCCTGGTGATCATGGCGCTGTATCTGGCGGATACGTTTTTAAACATTCTGTGCGAACTGCTTATTTCCAAACAAAGCAAGTGGAATTTTATTGTTTCGGTGTTTGTGGAGATCACCGAAATCGTCATCTGCCTGGTGCTGGCCTACCGGTTTGCCACCATGGCGTCCACCCTGTTCTTCTGGCTGCCGGTAGACATCATCAGTTTTGTAAACTGGCACAAACACCCCGACCGGCAGGAGGAAGACCTGACCAAGGTGCGCAAACTATCCGGCTGGGCCGAAGTGCTGGTACTGGCGGGCATTGCGGTGTTCACCCTGGTGGTTGGCTATTTGCTGTCCGGTCTGGACATCACCACCGACCTGTTCCGGGGGGACGAATTGATGCAAACCGTGGTGTGCTATCTGGACGCCTGCGTAACGGCGGTGGGCATTTGCAACGGCTTGTTTATTCTGTTCCGCCTGCGGGAGCAGTGGATCGCCTGGTTTACCGACGCGATTCTGGAAGCCGTCATCAACATTTTGTCCGGCCAATACGTGCTGCTGGTGCTCAAGGCCGGCTATTTGACCAATTCCACCTACGGCTATATCAAATGGACCCGCTATATTAAAGCCCACAAAGAAGTGGCGGCCGAACGCACCGTGTTTTAGGCCCCAAAACAAAAAGCAAGGCGTGCCCGAGCCAATGCCCGGACACGCCTTTTTGCGCCCCAACACTCTTATTTTACTACAACGCCCGCCAAAATGCAAGTGGTATTTTGCACGAAAATTCACATTCAACTTTGTGAATTTTGCGAATTGCCAAACGCTCCCGTTTGGTGTATACTGTAAGCGAACTAAGGAAAGAGCAATAAGTGAGAATCCACACAGAAAGGACTGAGTCCCATGATTGTTGAGCCAACGACCCACGCATATCAAACCAACAAGAAAGGGGTGAGTCCCAAATACAGTTCGTGCTGAGCCTGACTTAAAACGTTCGTAAACAAACCCAATAACTAAAAGGTGAATTCCCATGTACAACTAAAGCCTTCGGGCATTCAAGATACGAACTTTTTCAGATCGGAAGGTAAAAACCGATGTTCTAAGCAATTCGCGGGACGCTGCGGCGTCCCGCTTTTTTTGCACAAAACGGTTGCATTTGCCGCGCGCGTGTGCTACAATACGGTTGAAATCATGGCGAATAGAGCCATATCGTATATTGATACAAGGGGGAAACTACTTATGAAACGCAACTGGTTAGCCGTTGTAAGCACCCTGCTGGCCGTGTGCCTGCTGGCGTGCCTGGGCGCGGTCGCCGCGGCAGACGAGGCGGTGCCCGTTACCTTTACCGTGTTGACCGAATCCAACATCCGGGCAGGCCAAACGGTCAAAGTGTCACTCAACGTTGCGCAGGAGCGCACCATGATCGGCGCTATCGGCTTCGCTTTTTCGTATGATGAAACTTATCTGGAACCGGTTATGGACCCCGAAACCGAACGGTATTTCGTCACCGGCCCGGCTTCCGGCGGCGCCACCGCCGTGGGGAACGAAAAAACCATGCAGGTGCAAATGGCGTCGGTGAACGGTTTTAAGGCGCCCGGCACGGTGGTTTCCGTCTTTTTCAAAGTAAAACAGGAGATCCCCATCGGCACCACCGCCCGCGTTTCGGCGGCCGTTACGGTGGAGCCCACCGATAACGGCAACCGCACCACCGTGTATAACGTTACCATGGTGGCCGGCGGCGTGCGGGGTTTGGTGTATCCCGAAGAGTTGGAACAGTTCGTTGCGTCGCTGCCCGAAGTGGGGGACCTGACGGAAGAACACGAAGAGCAGGTGCTGCATGCGTATAACGAATATTGTGATTTATTGCCGGCGCAGCAGGAGATCCTGCGCAACCGGGATAAACTGCTGGCCCTGGTGGAAGCGCTGAAAAACATCCCGCGCACGGCGGTGCTGCCGGTAACAGACGCCATTGCGGCGCTGCCCGCCCCCGCCGATATCACGCCGGAAAACGCGGCCGCCGTGCAAACGGCTCGTGTGCAATTCGCACAGCTCACCCTCCAACAGCAATCTCTGGTGCAAAACGCGGCCGCGCTCACCGAAGCGGTGGCAGCGGTGCGCAGCCAAACGGTACGGGGCGACGTGAACGGCGATAAACTGCCCGACGCCCGCGACGCGTTGCTGGTGCTGCAAGCGGCCGTGGGCAAGCGCACGCTCAGCGATATGGAAGCCATTTTGTCCGACTTGAACGACGACGTGGCAAACAACGCAAAAGACGCGCTCATCATTTTAAAAATCGCCGTCGGTAAAGCGTAAGCGTTTAGTTGCATAAATAAAGGACTCTGCTCAATGAACAGAGTCCTTTTTGTTTGGTTGTATTATTTCATTGCCAGTATAACGCCAAGCACAGAAGAAAGAATAGAACACAATTCGCCAATAATGCTTGTGCGCAGCCCTGCAACTCTGCCGGTATTACGACATTCAAAATAGCCAACAACAATGCCTATTATTGAAAGAATATGGCCAACAAGAGCAAACAGAATTGCGAAAATAATGCCGAGGATGCCAAGTATCAGAGAAATCTGAATGGAATTGGCGGTGGCATTTCTGTTTAATGGCGTGCCGCATTTAGGGCAAAAACCAGCGTCATCTGCAATTTCATTTCCGCATTTTGAACAGAACATGCCCAGTTCTCCTTTTTTGTCGTGTTCCGTTAAAATTCGGCCGAACCGGTGGTGCGGGGGAAGGGCAGCACTTCGCGGATGTTGGGCACGGCGGTCAAGTACATGATGATGCGTTCAAACCCCAAGCCGAAGCCGGCGTGCTTCACGCCGCCATACCGCCGCAGGTCTAAATACCACCAGTAGTCCTCTTCCTTCAAACCCAGTTCCTTCATGCGGGCGGTCAGCACGTCCAGCCGCTCCTCACGCTGGCTGCCGCCGATGATCTCGCCCACGCCGGGCACCAGCAGGTCGGCGGCGGCCACGGTTTTGCCGTCGTCGTTCAGCCGCATATAAAAGGCCTTGATGTCTTTGGGGTAATCGGTCACGAACAAGGGCTTTTTATATATTTCTTCGGTCAAAAACCGTTCGTGTTCGGTTTGCAGGTCGCAGCCCCAATACACGGGGAATTCAAACCGGTCTTTGTGCTGTTCCAAAATGCCGATGGCTTCGGTGTAGCTCACCCGGGCAAATTCCGCGTTGGCTACAAAATGCAGCCGTTCCAGCAGGTCTTTGTCAAAAAACTGGTTAAAAAAGGCCATTTCGTCCGGGCAGGCCTTCAGCACGTGGCGAATGATGTGGCGGATCATATCTTCGGCTATCTGCATATCGCCGGCCAGGTCGCAAAACGCCATTTCCGGCTCTATCATCCAAAATTCCGCCGCGTGGCGCTGGGTGTAGCTTTGCTCCGCCCGGAAGGTGGGGCCGAAGGTATAAATGTTGCCGAAGGCCATGGCCATGCATTCGCCCGAAAGCTGGCCCGAAACGGTCAGGCTGGTGGGCTTGCCGAAAAAGTCTTTGCTGTAATCCACCTTGCCGTCTTCGGTGCGGGGCGGATCGTCCGGATCGATGGTGGTCACGCGGAACATTTCGCCGGCGCCTTCACAGTCACTGCCGGTGATCAGCGGCGTGTGCACGTACACAAACCCCCGCTCATGGAAAAAACTGTGAATGGCAAAAGCCGCTTCCGACCGCACCCGGTACAGGGCGTTAAAGGTGTTGGTGCGGGGCCGCAGGTGGGCGATGGTGCGCAAAAACTCCATGGAATGGCGCTTTTTTTGCAGGGGATAATCGGGGGTGGAAAGGCCTTCTATCACCACCGTTTGGGCATGGATCTCAAAGGGCTGGCGCATTTCGGGCGTCAGCACCACGGTGCCGGTCACCGTAACGGCCGACCCCACGTTGAGTTTGGCGATCTGTTTATAATTTTCAACGGTGCCTTCTTCAAATACGATCTGCACGCACTTAAAGCTGCTGCCGTCGTTCAGTTCTATAAACCCGATAGATTTGGAATCCCGCACGGTGCGGGCCCAGCCCGAAACCGTAACTGTTTGGCCGTCGCGGGCGGTGTAGTCTGCCAGCAAAGTGGCCAGTTGCAAACGTGCCATGGTGAACATCGCTTCTTTCTTATGAAGTGGGTGCCGGCGGCGCCGGCTTTTTCTCATTATAATACAAACCGCCCCGCCGCACAACCGTTTTTTTCAAAAAACCTTGCTTTTTGCTTTTTGCTGCATTACAATGAGGGCAACAAACCCAGGGGGTGTTACCGCATGATCACACATGAATTGACCGATTGGCAGTTGTGGGCCAATTATCCCTACGTGCCGGAACTTACCAACGCCGCCGAAACGGGGCAGGCGCTGTCGCCCTTGTTTGCACCCATTCCCGCCCGGGTACCGGGCTGTGTGCATAACGATCTGCTGGCTGCCGGCAAGATCCCCGACCCGTATTATGAAGCCAATTCTCTGTTGTGCGAATGGGTGGAGCATTACTGGTGGACCTATAAAACCGAATTTACCCTGCCGGCCGCGCTGCAAGGGCGGCACATCCGGCTGCATTTGGCGGGGGTGGACTACGAAGCGCGCATTGCCCTCAACGGCGCCGAATGCGGCCGTCACACGGGCATGTACGCCCCCTGCAAGCTGGACGTGACCGACCGGGTGCGCTTTCACGAGCCAAACGTGGTTACGGTGCTGTTTGCCTGCCCGCCCCGGGAAATGGGGCAGATCGGCCGCACCAGTTTGACCCATACCCAAAAGGCGCGGTTTTGCTATAAATGGGATTTTTCCACTCGTCTGGTGCAGGTGGGATTGTACGATACGGTCACGGTGGAAGATTTCGGCCGGGCCGCGCTGGAATATGTGAAGGTGGACGCCAGCCTGCAAAACGGCGTGGGGCAAATCACCCTTACGCCTGAAATGACGGTGTTTACCGCCGGCGACGTGACCTTGCGCTGCCGGGTGAGCCAAAACGGCCGGCCGGTGGCCGAAGCCGTCCAAACCGTTACCCTGGCTCCCGGCCTGCAAACGGCGGCGTTTACGGTGGCGGTGCCTGACCCCGCGCTGTGGTATCCCAACGGCGCCGGCGGTCAGCCGGTGTATGACCTGGCGGTTACGGTGGAAGACGAACAGGGCCTTTCCGACCGCAAAGACCTTACCTGCGGTTTTCGCCAAATCGAATATCTGCCGGCCGACGGCGCCCCGGAGGGCTGTTTGCCCTACAGCGTGCGGGTAAACGGCAAGCGGTTGTATATCAAGGGCGTCAACATGGTGCCGCTGGATATGATGTACGGCCGGGTACGCCCGGAAGATACCGAGCGGTTTTTGACCCTGGCCAAGCAGGCCAACGTGAATTTGATCCGCGTGTGGGGCGGCGGGCTGATAGAAAGCGAAGCATTTTATAATTGCTGTGACCGCCTGGGACTGATGGTGTGGCAAGAGTTTATTCAGTCCAGTTCGGGTATCGACAACGTGCCTTCTCAGCACCCGGATTTTTTGCGGCTGCTGCGGCAAACGGCGGTGCACGCCGTGCGCACCAAACAGCACCACCCCTGCCTTGCCTTTTGGTGCGGCGGCAACGAACTGGAAGATGCGGACCACGTGCCCGCCACGTTTGAAGATGCCAACCTGCGCATGCTGCGGCAGGTGGTGGAACAGTATGACGGCAAAACCCTCATGCTGCCCACCTCCGCTACCGGCTTGCACGAATTTTTGGACGTGACCCGCCCCGGCACCAATTACGACGTGCACGGCCCCTGGAAGTATGGCGGCCCCCAACAGCACTACACCACTTTTAATACGTCCGACAGCCAACTGCACAGCGAATTCGGGGTGGACGGCATGGGTAACGAAGCCACCCTTGCCACCGTGCTTTCGCCCGAACGGCGGGTGGCTCAAAGCATGGATGACCCCGTTTGGCGCCACCACGGCGAAATGTGGGATACCTACGACCGTGACCGGGCCATTTTCGGCCCCATCGACAAAGAGCGGCTTTCCGATTTCATCGCCTGCAGCCAGTGGATCCAGGCCGAAGGCATTCGCTATGCCATAGAAGCCAACCGCCGGCGGGCGTTTCAAAACGTGGGCAGCATTATTTGGCAGTTCAACGAACCGTGGCCCAACGTGGCCGGCACCAACGTGGTGGACTATTACGCCCGGCCCAAACAGGCTTATTACGCCTTGCAGGCGGCTTTTCGGCCGGCCTACGCCAGCTTGCGGTATGAAAGCCTGACCTTTGCTCCCGGCGAAGCGGCCGATCTGCAATGGTTCATGACCAGCGATCTGCCCGCCGGCCCGTGGACGGTGACTGCCCGCATGACCACCGAAGACGGCGTGGTATACGAAACGCCTGCGCGCACCGTTACGGTGGGAGACGGCCTGAGCGTGCCGGTGGACCAGCACACAGTCACCATGCCCCGGCAGGGGTGGCTGCGGGTCACGCTGGCGGCCCGGCAAGGCGACCAAACGGTGGAAAACGGTTATTTGCTGTTTGTCAAAAACGCCCAGGGCTATGCCGACCGCACGCCGGTGCTGGCCGACGCCCGCCGCTGAAACGCCGGCTTCGATCCAAACGCAACAGCCGCAAGATCACCGAGATCTTGCGGCTGTTTGTTGTATAAACCTTTTATTCGGCCGGTTGTTCCGGCGTGGCTTCGGCCACGGGCGGCGCAGGTTTGCGTTCGGCCACTTCGGCTCCGTGTTTGCACAGCAGGGCGGCAATGATCATCATCACGCCGATGCCGACGGAAGCAATACCGTTGAGTTCCGGATCGCCGGTGGCGTGCAGGGCGTGGGCCACAACGGCAAACACCACCTGGCCCACAACGGTCATGCCAATGGGAATGCACACCGCGCAAATGCCCAGCCGCATCAGTTCCCGTGCGCCGGAAAAGGTAAAGGGCGTGCCGTCGGCCAGTTCGTGCTTAAAATACCGCTGGGCCAGTTTGGCCAGCACCGCTTCTCCCACGCACAGCACAATACCCGCCGCCATAGAAGCATACAACTTGCCGGTATCTACACCGGCGGTTTGATCCACCAAACCCCGCAGGGTGGTGCCGCCCAGCTGAATGCCTTCGGCGGGGATAAACGCCAGGCTCACAATGCCGGCCGCGCACAGGGCGCCGCACACAATGGCCAGCACAAACACAATGGTGCTTAACACCTTTCCCACCTTTGCCAGCACTTGGATCACAGCTAACGTATTCATTAAAAAGCCTTCTTTCTTTTGTTAAGCGGCGTGTTGCCGCATAAGTTACAGCGCAAAGGGAAGCAGGGGGCTGACCAAAACGGCCAGCGCAACGCCCGCAGGCACCGTGAGCAGCCGCAGGGGACTTTTATACAGCGCCCCGGCAGCGCCCGCAAAGGCCAGCACATACAAAATGCCGCGGTATTCCACATACAACCAACCCACTGCAAAGCAGGCCAGCGTGAATCCGGCCATGATCAGCACGCACAGCGTTACAGCCACCGGACCGTCGCCTCTGGCGTACCAGCACCCCACGGCCAGCAGGGGCGAAACAGCCGTAACGGAATACCATATCAGCATATAAGAGCCCGGGTCAAACCCGGCCAGCCACAGGGTACACGCGTGATAGGCCAGGCACATGCCCGCAAAAAAGCCGAACACATTCAACGCCGCCCGGCCGGCGGAACGGCTGAACACGGCGATCAACAGCGCCGCCAACAGCCACACGGCCATATCGGAAAAGAACTGACCAAGCGCCAGTTTTTCTATGGGGCGGTGCCACCACACGTCGCTGTTCAGCGCCAGCGTATCCAGCCATTTTGCCAGCGTGCCCAGCGCGCCGCCGCCGCAAAACAGGGCCGCTGTAACGGCCGCAGCCGGCTTAAAGGGCACGGGCTTGCCAGGACGGATCGCCCGCATTTTTTCACGCAGCACGACAAAGCCTTCTTTCTTTTGTGTATGCCTATATAGTATAGCGGCAGTAAACGCGCATGTCAAACCTTTCGCGAAAAAACAACAAAAAACCCGGAAAGTGCGAGGCTTTCCGGGTTTTGAGGTGTGTGGTTTTTTATTTGCCTTGCTTTTTCAGCTTGCGGGTGCGCCACCAGGCCCACATGGGGCTGGAAAGCAACACCGAAGAATAGAAGCCGGCGATGATGCCCACCGCCATGGGGAAGGCAAAGCTGATGATGGAGTCCAGACCGTTGATTTTGGCCACCACGGCGATCGCCACAATGGCGATAAAGGTGGACAGCGAAGTGAACACGTTGCGGGTAACGGTTTCGTTGATGGAACGGTTGACCGTTTCTTCCAACGAAAGGGAGTCGCCGAATTTGCGTTCGTTTTCGCGAATGCGGTCATAGATCACGATGGTACCGTTGATGGAGTAACCCAAAATGGTAAGCACTACGGCCATAAAGTTATCGTCCAGCGGAATGCGGAACACCACATAAACCAGATAGGCGATCAGCACGTCGTGGATCAGGGCAAAGGTGGCAAACAGGGCCGCCGAAACGCCGCCGATCTTGCGGAAGCGAATGCCGATGTACAGGGTGAGGAAAATGCCGCCCAGCACCATGGCCACCAGGCACTTGATGAAAAAGCCTTTACCCACGGTGGCCTTCACGCTGTTGGAGGTAACAAGCGTAATGGCGTTAAAGGTGGCGGCCGTTTGTTCAATGCCGGCGTCGGGCAGGGCTTCCTGCAGGGCTTCGGTGATCAGGCTGACGGATTTTTCATCCATGGCCTGTGCAGGTGCGGCAGGCGCCACAGTCAGGGTTTTGGCGTCCTTGTCAAAGGTTACGGTCACGTCGGCCATCAGTTTATCTTTCACCGCGGTGGTGGCGGCGGCGGTGTCGATCTCGCTCGCCGTGGTTTTCAAGGTTACTTTGGTGCCAAACTGTTCCACCAGATCTTTCATCATGGCGTCGGCCAGTTCTTTAATGGTGTTGGAAGAAGTAAGCGTGTAGGTGGGGGCGCCTTCTTCGGTGCCGGCCAGCGCGGTGCCCAGGTCGGTCACCATGGTGTCGGTCACAACGCCCTGAGGATCCACCGTCAGGGTGGTGCCGTCCAGCGAAACAAGGGTTTCACAGCCAAAAATTTCTTCGGCCTTGGCTTTCACAGCGTCGGCGTCCACCGTGCCGGTCACGGTGTAGGTCAACACAGTGGAGGGCACGTCCACCAGTGTAAAGGTGGTTTGGGTGTTGGCGCCGCTCACGTCGTTAGAAAAGCTCACGCTCACTTTGTCGCCCAAATGGGCTTTGGCAATGTCGGTCACAGCGTCCCGGTCCACGTCGCCGGTGAAGGAATAGGAGAAAATGGCGCCGCCTTTAAAGTTGATATCCAGTTCGGTGCCTAAAACAACGTTCACGATCAGCCCGGCCACCAGAATGGCGGCGGCAATGATCAAAAACAGTTTGCGCTTTCCAATAAAATCAAACGTCTTTTTCATGCTTTGGCACCTCCGTACAAACCGGGCTTGCGGCAGGCTTTAAAGCGCGAAGCGCCTTTCAGCATCAACCGGGAAGCGCCCACGCCCATGATGAAGTTGAAAATAACGCCGATGAGCAGGGTGTAGCCGAAGGAATAAATAGAGCCGGTGATGGTGTTAGCCACAGCCAGGCCGGGGATAAGGCCGATGGTGTGGTTATACAGCCACATGAACGGCCACAGGATCTTGGCCCACACGCCGTTGTAAGGGCCAAACAAGCCCATCAGAATAATGGCCACGATCACGTTGGTCACGTTGCCGTCCAAAATGGCGGAAAAGGCATTGGAAAAACCGGCGTCGATGGCGCCGTCGATGGTTTTGCCGTTCACGTTGATCTCTTCTTTGATACGTTCGGCGGTGATCACGTTGGAGTCAACGCCCATGCCGATGGACAGAATGATACCGGCAATGCCGGGGATGGTGAGAGTGAAGCTGTTCACACCCGAGAAGAAACCGCTGGTGCAGGCGATCACGCCGGCGATCTGCCCCAAAATGGCAATGCAGGCAATGGCGCCGGGCAGACGGTATTTGGCGATCATCAGCAAGCAAATGGCGATGAAGGCGGCAATGCCGGCCGTCAGCATCACCTGCAGGGCTTTTTCACCCAGCGTGGGGTTGATTACCCGGATGGTATCGTCGATCTTCAGCGCAAAGGGCAGCGAACCGGCGTTGATCTTTTCCGCCAGGTCCACGGCCGTGTCCGCGTCTTCCATACCGGTGATGACCGCTTTGCCGTTGGTAATAACGGCGTTGACCTTCGGGGCGGACAACATGTTATTGTCCAGCCAGATGGAAATGGTATCGTTCAAATATTTTTCGGTGGCGGTGGCAAACTTGGTGGCGCCCACGTCGGTGAGGTTCAGGCTTACCAGATAGCCGCCCAGTTCATCGTTATACCCCGCTTCGGCGCTTTCCACGTCGGCTGCGCCCTGCAGCAGCACGTCGCCGCTGGCGGAACTGCCGGCACGGAAGGTGACCAGCGCGGTTTCGCCCAGTTCTTCCACGGCGGCGGCAGGATCATAGTCCGATTCCTGCGACTGCCAGGGGAACCGCACGATGATCTGTTTATTATCATTGTCGGTATATACTTCGCTGTTGGTGATGTTGGCGTTTACCAGACGGGTGTTGATAATGTTTTCCGCGTCGCTCATATCCTGCGCCGTGATGTTGTTGAAATCGGCTTCGGTCACATCAGGCGTGAAAATGGCTTCCACACCGCCTTGGATATCAATGCCCCATCGAATGTTGCCGGCGCCCTTAACGTAGACCTGCTCAATGTCGCCGTAATAGGTGCTCACGCCAAAAAAGGCGAGATAGGCGAACGCGAGGATCAACAGGGCGACCACGATAAAGGTGGCTTTTCCTGAACGCTTCATGGCATTCCCTCCAAAAAAATGTGTATGCGGGGGGCTTGTCCCTTTAAGGGACACCGCCGCACACTGGTAAAGGATATTATAGTATATACAAATGAAAAAGTCAATAAAAAATCCTGTTAAATCTGTGTCTGCCCAAAACAAATCGCCCCGGCCGGAGGCCAGAGCGACGCGGTATGCAGCATGGGCGGAGCGGCTTATTGCCCGCCGGCTTTTATGTAATCGATATATTCTTCCAGGCAATAGCCCAGTTCGGTCATGCGTTTGGCGTGCTTAACGCCCACAAAACGGAAGTGCCACGGTTCCCAAATCACGCCGGTAAGGGACTGTTTTTCCTTTTCATAGCGCAAAATAAAGCCGTAATCGTTGCAGTGGGTATACAGCCACTTGCCCGCCTTGGTAGAACCGAAATCCTGTTCCAGGCTGTTGAAGTCAATGGCCAGACCCGACTGATGTTCGCTGGTGCCCGGCCGGGCCACAATGGTGGCGGCGTAATCTTCGGCTTCTTTTTGGGAGAAGGAGGGATTATCCCGCTTGGCCCGTTCCACCCGGTTCCAATACAGCCGGTTTTGGGTTTCATACGACCGGTAGCAGGAAACGGGATACAGCCACACGCCGTCGTTGGCGGCGGCCTTCACCATGTCTTTATAGGCCGTGATAATGCGGGAATCCAGCCGGTATTCTTCGTCCAGATAGGTCATGGGCACGCTCCAGCTGCTGTCCACGGTGTGGGTGGGATTGAGCAGGAACAAATACCATTCGTTCAGTTCGTCCGCGCCCGATTTGGTGTATTGAATGTAGTCGCCGTTCACCTTGCCGTTGGCGGGTTGGGCTGCCTGCGAAGAGGTCGCCTGTGAGGAAACTGCTTGAGAAGAGACCGCTTGCGATGAAACCGCCTGAGAAGAAACAGCCTGCGACGAAGTTGCCTGCGACGACGCTTCCTGCGACGACGCCTGCGACGAAGGAGCCTGGGAACCGGTCGACGCGTCAGACGCGGGTTGGGAAGAAGATTCCGGTTGGGACGCGGGCAGCGAAGCGGGCTGGGTGGTAACAGACGAAGCGTCTGTTGCGGTTTGGGGCCCTTTGAGGGCCTGCACGCCTTTCACAATGCCAAACACCACCAGGCACACCAGCAGCACGCCGGCAATATAAATGGCAAATTCCAGTTTGCGGCCGCCCCCTTTGCGTTTTTTGCGTCGTTTATTATTGGCCATGGTTTTTCACGTCCTTTGTTTACAAAATCAGGCTTTGCCCGGTCATTTCGGCCGGCTGTTCCAAGCCCATGATCTTCAGCATGGTGGGCGAAAGGTCGGCCAGCCGGCCGCCCTGCCGCACTTGGCAATCCAGCCCGCACACGCAGAAGGGCACCGGGTTGGTGGTGTGGGCGGTAAAGGGCGTGCCGTCGTCTTCCGCCATATAATCGGCGTTGCCGTGGTCGGCCGTGATGAGGGCCACGCCATGCATTTTCAGGGTAGAATCCACCACCCGGCCCACACATTCGTCCACCGTTTCCACCGCTTTCACGGCGGCGTTGAACACGCCCGTGTGGCCCACCATATCGCAGTTGGCAAAGTTGAGTATCACCGCGTCGTACTTGCCGCTTTCAATGGCTTCGCACACGGCGTCGCACACGGGATAGGCGCTCATTTCCGGCTTCAGGTCAAAGGTGGAAACGTCCGGCGTGGGGATCAAAATCCGGTCTTCACCGGGGAATTTTACTTCTTCGCCCCCGTTGAAAAAGAAGGTGACGTGGGCGTATTTGGTGGTTTCGGCAATGCGCAGCTGGGTTTTGCCGTGTTTGCTCAACGTCTCGCCCATGGTCATGGTCAGGGCTTCGGGCTTAAAGGCCACGTCCACGTTGGGCATGGTGGCGTCATATTCGGTCATGCACACATAATGCAGGGGGAAGCAGCCGTTGGGCCGTGCAAAGCCGGTAAAATCCGGGTCCACAAACGCCCGGGTGATCTCTCGCGCCCGGTCAGGGCGGAAATTGAAGAACACCAGCGAATCGCCCGCTTCCACCTTGCCGTCGGCACAGCACACGGTGGGCAGCAAAAATTCGTCGGTAATAAACTTGCCGTCTTCGTCTTTGGTTTGGTAAGAAGCCTCCACCGCGGCCACGGGGTCGGCGGTTTGCACGCCTTCGCCCAGCACCATGGCGTTATAGGCTTTTTGCACCCGGGCCCACTGGGTATCCCGGTCCATGCCGTAATAACGGCCGGCCAGGGTGGCCAGTTTGCCCACGCCGATGCGCGCCATTTGTTCCAGCGCTTCGGCTACGTATTCTTTGCCGGAGGTGGGGGGTACGTCCCGCCCGTCCAGCAGACCGTGCACGTAAACCTGTTTCAGTCCTTCCCGTTTGGCCATTTCCAGCAGCGCCCACAGGTGGCGGTTGTGGCTGTGCACCCCGCCGGGAGACAGCAGCCCCAGCAAATGCAGTTTGGTGCCGTTGGCCTTGCAGTTGGCCATGGCGGCCTTCAAAGCCGGGTTTTCAAAAAAGTCACCGTCTTCGATCGACTTGGTGATGCGGGTGAGTTCCTGATACACCACCCGGCCGGCGCCGATGTTGGTGTGGCCCACTTCGCTGTTGCCCATCTGGCCGTCGGGCAGGCCCACGTCCATGCCCGAAGCGCCGATGGTGGTAAAGGGGCAGGTGGCGAAAAATTCATCCAAACGGGGGGTTTTGGCGGCGGCAATGGCGTTGTTTTTGGGGTTGGGGTTAATGCCGAAGCCGTCCATGATAATGAGTACGACCGGTTGTTTCATGGTATGCCTGCCTCCGCTTATTTAGACGCCGCCGCTACGATAGCGGCAAAATCGTTGGGTTTTAAGGAGGCGCCGCCGATCAGCCCGCCGTCCACGTGTTCCATGGCCAGCAGTTCGGCCGCGTTGCCCGCGTTCATGGAACCGCCGTATTGAATGGTCATATGGTCGGCCGCCGCCTGGCCGTACAGCCCGGCCACTGTGGCGCGGATCACGCCGCACACCTGGTTGGCTTGTTCGGCGGTGGCGGTCAGCCCCGTGCCGATGGCCCACACCGGTTCGTAGGCGATGATCACTTGCCCCAGCTGTTCGGGCTTGATCTCTTTCAGGGCGATCTTCACCTGCATGGCCACCAGTTCGTCGGTAATGCCCTGCTGGCGCTGTTCCAGATATTCGCCCACGCACAAAATGCCGGTCATGCCGGCGTTCACGGCGGCGGTGAGCCGTTTGGCCACCGTTTCGTCCGTGTCGCCAAAATAGGTGCGCCGTTCGCTGTGGCCCACAATCACCACGTTCACGCCCATAGCGGTGAGCATGGCAGGCGATATTTCGCCCGTAAAGGCGCCGTGGTCTTCAAAATGGCAGTTTTGGGCGCCAATGCGAATGTTGCTGTCGGCAGCCGCGCCCAACACCACCTGCAGATCCACAAAGGGCACGCAGGCTATCACGGTGCAGGCGGCATCGGCCACCAAGGGCTTGATTTCGTTGATCAGCTGCACGGCTTCGCCGGGGGTTTTGTTCATTTTCCAGTTGCCGGCGATCACGGCCGGCCGCAGGGCTTTATTCATATTGATCTACTCCATTCTATGCAGAATGGGCGGCCAAATTGACCGCCCGAACTGACTTGATTATTTATCGTTAAGAGCGGCGATACCGGGCAGTTCCAACCCTTCCAGGAATTCCAGCGACGCGCCGCCGCCGGTGGAAATGTGGGTCATTTTGTCGCCAAAGCCCAGTTTTTCCACAGCCGCGGCCGAATCGCCGCCGCCGATGATGGAAATGGCACCGGATTCCGCCACCGCTTTGGCCACCGCAATGGTGCCGGCGGCAAAGCGATCCCATTCCGAAACGCCCATGGGGCCGTTCCAGATCACCGTGCCCGCGCCTTTAATGGCGTCGGCATACAGTTCTTCGGTGCGGGGGCCGATGTCCAGCCCCATATACCCGTCGGGAATGCCTTCTTCCACGTTGGCGATCAGCATATTGCAGTCGGGGGCATATTGATCGCCGCAGCGGCTGTCCAGCGGCAGCAAAAAGCGCACGCCTTTTTCCGCGGCTTGCTTCACAATGTTGTTGGCCAGGTCAAACTTGTCCCTTTCGCACAGCGAGGTGCCGATGGCTTCACCGGAAGCGGCCTTAAAGGTGTAGGCCATGGCGCCGCCGATGATGAGGGTGTCCACCTTGCCCAGCAGGTTTTCGATCACGCCGATCTTATCCGAAACTTTGGCGCCGCCCAAAATCGCCACAAAGGGCCGTTTGGGATCGGCCAGAGCGGTGCCCATCACGCTGATTTCTTTTTGGATCAGATAGCCGCACACGGCGGGCAGATAGTCGGCCACGCCCGCGGTGGAAGAATGGGCCCGGTGGGCGGTGCCGAAAGCGTCGTTCACATACACGTCCGCCAAACTGGCCAGCGCTTTGGAAAAGCCGGGATCGTTTTTGGTCTCTTCGGCGTGGAAGCGTACGTTTTCAAGCAAAATAGCTTCGCCTTCCTTCATGTTGGCGGCCAGTTCTTTGGCGCTTTCGCCCACCACGTCTTTGGCCAGCTTCACTTCAAAGCCCAGCAGTTCACTTAACCGTTTGGCCACCGGCGCCATGGAAAATTCCGGTTTGAATTCGCCCTTGGGCCGTCCCAGGTGGGAGCACAAAATCACTTTGGCGTGGTGGTCCAGCAAATAGCGGATGGTGGGCAGCGAGGAAACGATGCGTTTGTCGTTGGTGATCACGCCGTCTTTCAAAGGCACGTTGAAATCGCAGCGCACCAGCACGCGCTTTCCGCTAACGTCAATATCCTCAATGGTTTTTTTGTTCAGTGCGTTCATAGTGAGAAACCCTCCAAAATATAATGCAAATGTTTCCATAACAACAA
>CADBNN010000095.1 GCA_902796075.1 Oscillospiraceae bacterium
ACGGTCATAATATAACAAAATGCTTTTCGCACAGCGAAAAGCTACCGACTCTCTTCCCTTTTCTCTCTTCTCTCTTCACTGGAAAAATTCGCGGAGGGAAACGGAGAGAAGAGAGAAGAACGAAGAGAGAAGAGTGAAGAAGAGTACAAAAAGAAAAACCGCCGAGGCGACTTTTTCTTTTTGGCGGAGAAACGGGGATTCTCTTCTCGATGCGCCAAGAGTCCCCCGGACTCTTGGCTGTCGGTTTTGCAGGGCAAAACCGAATCTCGTTTCGAATCCCCTTAGGCCAAAACAAAAAGCACCCTGGCGGGTGCCGGCTTTCGTTTTTCAATTTTTGCGCGGGCCATCGAGGCCCGCGCAAAACGGGGATTCTCTTCTCGATGCGCCAAGAGTCCCCCGGACTCTTGGCTGTCGGTTTTGCTTTGCAAAACCGAATCTCGTTTCGAATCCCCTTTGGGCCAAAACAAAAAGCACCCTGGCGGGTGCTTTTGTTTTGGCGGAGAAACGGGGATTCGAACCCCGGATGCGGCTGTAACCACATACACGATTTCCAATCGTGCTCCTTCGACCAGCTCGGACATTTCTCCGTGCATGTTCAAATGCTACTGTATTATACCGAAAACGGAAAGAAAAATCAAGTGTTTTTTCGGTTTTTTTCAAAACTTTTCGCCGCATAAGAAAAGCCGCCGGCGCAAAAGTACGTCGGCAGCCGTCTTGTTCGGTTAGCGCAGAATAAACTCATCCCGTTTGGGGCCGTTGGTCACCACTTTCACCGGCACCTGGATCTGCTTTTCGATGAATTCGATGTAACGGCGGCAGTTTTCGGGCAGCGCGTCAAAGGTTTTTATGCCGCGAATATCGCACTTCCAACCGGGCAGCGTTTCATACACGGGTTTGGCTTTTTCCAGTTTGGCGTTCACCGGGAAATCGCGGGTCACTTCCCCATCGATCTCATATCCCACGCACACTTTGATTTCGTCCAAATAACCCAGCGCGTCCAGCACGGTCAACGCCACGTGCGTTGCCCCCTGCACACGGCAGCCATAGCGGGTGGCAACGGCGTCAAACCAGCCCATCCGACGCGGCCGGCCGGTGGTGGCGCCGTACTCGCCGGCGTCGCCGCCCACGCGGCGCATGGTTTCGGCTTCGTCACCGAATATCTCGCTCACAAACGGGCCGGCGCCCACTGCGCTGGAATATGCTTTTACGACCGCCACAATACTTTCGATCTTGTGGGGCGCAATACCGGCGCCGATAGCGCCAAAGCCGGCCAATGTATGAGAAGAAGTGGTAAAGGGATAAATGCCGAAATCCGGATCCTTCAACGAGCCGAGTTGTCCTTCCAGCAACACGTTTTTGCCTTGCTCAACTGCGTTGTGCAAATAGGAAAACGTATCGCAAACGAATGGTGCAATAGCCTGGCGGTATTCTTCCATGGTCTGCATCAATTCGTCTAAATCGATAGGATCTTGATGATACAGCTGGGTCAACAGCAGATTTTTCACTTCCAGCACGCCGGCCAGTTTTTCCCGCAGACGTTCGGGATAAAACAATTCACACACCTGCACGCCGATCTTGGCGTATTTGTCCGAATAAAACGGAGCGATACCCGACTTTGTGGAACCAAACTGTTTGCCCTTCAGGCGCGCTTCTTCATAGGCGTCAAACAGCACGTGATACGGCATGACGATCTGCGCCCGTTCCGAAACCAGAATGTGCGGTTCAATGCCCTTTTCCCGCAGCATTTTCACTTCATTGATAAAAGTGGGGATATGCAAGGCAACGCCGTTGCCTACTACGTTGGTGATATGATCGTAACACACGCCGGACGGCAACAAATGCAAAACGGTTTTGCCTTTGTCGTTAATGATGGTGTGGCCGGCGTTGGCGCCGCCCTGAAAGCGCACCACAATATCCGAATCCGCCGCGTACATATCGGTGATCTTACCTTTTCCTTCGTCGCCCCAGTTGGCGCCGACAATTGCTCGAATCATGCTTCATCATCCTTTATGGAACGGCCGTAAACGGCCGAAAATCAACACACATGGTATTATACAGCAAATAGCGCTGCATTGCAACAAAAAAGTGCCGCCGCGACCGTTTGACGGTCACGGCGACGTGGAGCTACTGATCCGATTCGAACGGACGACCTGCTCATTACGAGTGAGCTGCTCTACCAGCTGAGCCACAGTAGCGTTTTACCCGGCGACTGCTTTGTTCGCCGCCTACGCTATTATAGCAGGTCATACCCGTTCCGTCAAGCCCATTTTTCACTTTTTTACGAAAGCCACAAGCCCTTGTTTTTCAGTTCGGTAATGGTGGCTTCGTGGGCTGAAAGGGTTTCGTTATAATAGAATTTGTGGTTGGAATCGGTCACGAAATAAAAAGCTGTGACCGTTTCATCCGGATAAACCGCAGCCTTGATAGCGGCCTCGCTCATGTTGCAAATGGGCCCGGGAGGCAGCCCTTCCGAACGGTAAGTATCATAAGCGCCGTTGCCGTACGGATAAGAAGACGAGGGGTCAGATTGCAGCAGCCGCTGGCCTTCCGGCCATTGTTCCAGCCGGTTATAAAACACCTGGGCCACCTTGGGCATTTCATCATAAAAGCCGTTGCATTCCGATTCCACCACCGAAGCCATAGTTAAAATTTGGTGGGTCGTATAGCCCCGGTCGGCGGCCGCCTTGCGCATTTCGGGCGTAAACTTTTCTTCCAGATTGTCCAGCATTTTTTGAATGACCCGATGGGGCGAATCGTTTTCATAGAATTTATACGTATCGGGGAACAAATAACCTTCCGCCGCATAATACATACGTTCATCCGCCGGAATGGCATTCCACAAAGGCGAATCAAAGCTGCCGTTCAACAATTCGGTACGCAAATCGCCGTAAGAACACACACCCGCTTCTTCCAACACACGTAGAATATCGTCTACCCGCTTGCAAGAAGGCACGGTCACTTCCAGATCCTCTGCCTTGGCCGTTTGCGCCAGCGAAGCCAAAATCTCGTTATAACTCATTTTGGTGCTGAAGTCGTGGGCGCCGTAATTCATATTATCGCCTTTATGGGTCAACTTCAAATACAGCAAAAATACGTGTTTGTTAATAATAATGCCGTTATCTTCCAGCATTTGGGCAATATCCTGCACCGAAGTGCCTTCTTCCACGTACAGCTGCACCGTTTCGGTTTCGCGGCCGCGAATAAAGTCTTTCCCTACGCCCAGATAGTCGCTCACCGCAAACAACGCAGCCAGCGCAAGGCCCACCGACACCGCGCCGATCACAATGAGCCAAATCAGCGTGACCAAACAGCCTTTGCCGCGCGAACGCTGCTTTTTGCCATTCTTTTTGCGCTTTTTTTGCGGTTTTTCGGCGGTTTTTGTCGTATCGGCAGGCGCAGGAACCGGTTCCGGCGCCGTCTGGTTTTCCTGCGGCGTATCGGTCCCCGGCGCGGAAGCGTCAGGCCGATCCAACTGTTGCAGGATCGCGTCTACGCTGAATTCATCTTGAGGCGTTTTGTTGTTCTGTTGATCCATCGGTTACCTCTCCCCTTTTTCTTTGCGGTTGGCCAGCAGGTTCAGCCGCCGCACACTTCGTTCGGTTACCAGCAGTTCCACCGGGCGGTCATACCGGCCGTGAAACAGCCGTCCTCGCAAACATTTGGCGTAGCAAATACCGACTGCAACGCCGGCATAGGCTGACAAAAATCTGTCGTAATATCCCTTGCCGTATCCCAGGCGATAGCCGTATTCGTCAAAGCACAGTCCCGGCACCACACACAAACTGCCGGGGCCGGGCGTCACCAACCGTTCGGGATCAGGCGCCGGCTCCAACACGCCGAAAGTGCCCGGTTTCAACATGCTTATCGAATCGATGCGGTAAAACTCCATTTGGCGGGAATCGGGCACGCAGCGCGGCACGGCCACTTGTTTGCCCTGCGCCACGGCATATTCGATCAATCGCCGGGTATCCACTTCAATGGGGGTGGATACGTACGTAAGCAACAGCGGCGCTTCATGAAATTGACGCAAGCGAATAATACGTTCGAAAATCGAACGGTCCAGTTCATCTTTTTCCACCGGGTCTAAACCTTCCCGATAGCCGCGATACCGTTGGCGCAAATTGGCCTTATATACACGTATGTCTTTCATGATCCCATTGCACGTCCTGCAGCACCTTGCGGGCCGCCGCCTGCCCTTGAATAGCGGTTATGATCGCCGCCGCAAACGAAGTGGCGCATCCGGCGCCCCGGGCGGTGATGATGTTGCCGTCGGTCACAGCAGGCCCTTCGGTCATCACGGCGCCCACGCAGTCGGCTTCAAAGCCGGGGAAGCATGTAGCGCGCTTGCCTGCCAACAAGCCTTTATGGCCCAGTACTGACGGAGCGGCGCAAATGGCAGCTATCATCAAGCCGGCGGCCGCGCAGCGATCCAGTGTTTCTTGCACCGTTTGGCTGGCTTCTAGGTTTTTGGTGCCCGGCATGCCGCCCGGCAAAATCACGCCTTCCACCTGCTCGGGCCGCAGTTCCGTCTCGCTCAAATCGGCTGTAACGGGAATGCCGTGGGCGCCGGTTACGGTTTTACCGCCCACGCCAACGGTTTTAACCGTTACGCCCGCCCGCCGCAAATAATCCAGCGGCGTCAACGCTTCCACCTCTTCAAATCCGGCGGCTAAAAACAAAACGATCATAAAGCCAATCCCTCTTTCACAATAGCCAACACCCGGGCGTGGATCTGTTCCACTGCCAAGGGCTGTTCGTCAGCACTGCAAGGCACGCGCATCCAGCGTTGCGCCCGGCAGGCATATTCCGCCGCTTGCGCGCAATGTTCCAAATAAGCAACGTCCTTTTCGTGAATATCTTTTTTCTGTTCGTCTCCGTGGTAGCGTCCGCGCATCAACGCCTGCGAAACCGCCACCGGCATGTCTAAATACAAAACCAGGTCCGGCCGGGGAATGCCGAATTTCTCATATTCCAAATCTTCCAACCATGCAATAAAGCTCTGCCATTCCGTTTGGGGCAGTTTGGTCATTTGGTGCACCAGGTTGGAAGTGACGTAGCGATTGGCGACCACGATGCCGCCGCCTTGATAAAACGCGCCCCAATCCCGCTTAAAACTGGCATACCGGTCCACCGCAAAAAAAGTGGAAGCGGCATACGGCCCCACGGAATCGGGCGAATCGCCAAACGCGCCTTGCAAATACAATTTGATCAATGCGCTGGAAGGCTGGTCATAGCATGGAAACGCCATTTCCCGCACGGGGCGGCCCATGCGTTCCAATTCTTGCGTAAGCAAAGCCGACTGGGTGGCTTTGCCGCTGCCGTCCAGCCCTTCTATTACGATCAGTTTTCCTTGTTGCGTCATATCATCGTTCTCCGGCACAGCGTTTAATATATTGCAATTCCCGCTTCACCGTTTGCCACAGATTCTGCTGTGAAGCGGCTTCATAAAAGGGCATCAGAATCACCGGCCCGTTAAAGCCGACGCGACGCACCTGCGCAAACACGTCGGTGTAATCAATGCAGCCTTCGTCCGCCGGCATCCATTGCATTTGCCAGCCTTTATCAGGGGCGTTTTTGTTTCCGGTGCGCAGGCGAGCGCAATCCTTGGCGCCAAGCGCCGCCAGATATTCACCCAACAACTGCGCTTGATAAGAAAACAGTTCATACCCTTCCTGGCACAGGTTGTTGCCCGGGTCCATTTTAACGCCCACATAGCGCGGGTCTAACCCCTGCACGCCCGCATAGGCGGCGGTAGCGTTATGCGGATAACAATGGCCGTGCAGTTGAATTACACACCGCACACCGGTTTTGGCGCCCGCTGTCTCCGCCGCGGCCGCCTGCCGGCGAAACCGCTGCGCATAGCCGCGCACGTCGTCGCCCTCGCGCTTTGGCACGTGCTGCACACGCACCATGGTAACGCCGTTGGCGGCAAAGCAGCGCAGCATGTCCAGCATTTTTTCGTCATCCGGCAGTCGGTCCAAATTGATATCGGCACTGCCGTAAGAAACCGTAAGGCCAGCTTTTTCCGCCGCCTTTACAAACACGGGCAAATCACGCGCCATACTGTCGGCCTGTACCCAATAACCGTTGCGCACCAGCGCAGTGGGGCCGTTAAAGCCGCAAGCGGCCGTTGCCTGCATCATTTCCTCAAGCGGCATGGCCTGAAAACTTTTTGCAAACAAATAAAAATCCATGGTAAACCCCCAATTTTGCCGGTAGACCTGCCTTTTGTCTCTTGCGCACGGCCAGCGGTGCATGTATAATATATACAGCATTATTGTACAAGTTTTGCGCCTAAATGTCAACCGTTGTTTCAATAACGGCGGTCGGGCGCCGTGAAAGGAGTTCCCTCTGTTTGAAACACAGCGTATTTTCTTACTCTTCGTGTAACGCGCTGGCTGAGCAGCTGCGCGCGATCGGCGTGGATCTGTCCCCTGCCGACAGCATCGCCGTTTTGGGCACGCCGGCCGCACAAAGCGGCATTACGCTGCCAAACCGCATTGCCTTTCAAGCCATGGAAGGATGCGATGGCGAAGCCGATGGCGCGCCCTCTGATCTGACGCTGCGGCGCTACCGTCGCTTTGGCGCTTCCGGCGCCGGGTTTGTGTATGTAGAAGCCACGGCGGTAATCAAAACGGGGCGGGCCAATCCGCGCCAATTGATGCTCACGCCCCAAACGTTGCCTGCTTTTACCGCGCTGGTCAATACCATTCGGCAAGCGGCTCAGGAAGCCGGACAGTCTGATCCCTTTATAGCGGTCCAGCTCACTCATTCGGGCCGCTATTCCAAATCGCCGGCCGGTAAACCTGCCCCGGTGGTGGCCTGGCCGGATCCGGAGCGGGACCCTAAAGGCGTAACACCCACCGTGATCACCGACGAAGAACTGGCCGCCCTGCCCGACCGGTTTGTGCAGGCGGCCAAGTTGGCCAAGCAAGCCGGGTTTAATTGCGTGGACATAAAGTGCTGCCACGGATATTTGTTAAATGAACTGACCGGCGCCCGCCTGCGGCCCGGCCCCTTTGGCGGCAGTTTTGAAAACCGTATTCGACTCATCGACACCATTACCCGCCGGGTGGGCCGGGAAGCGGACATTGCTATGATGGTGCGCCTGAATGTGCACGACGAATACCCCTATCCTTACGGGTTCGGGGTGGCGCAGCACGATTTTCGCGTGCCCGACCTGACCGAGCCAAAGCAACTGGTTGACCGGCTGATCAGCAACGGCGTGGCGCTCATTGACTGCACCGCCGGCAACCCCTATTACAATCCCCATGTGAACCGGCCGTTTGACAAAGCAGGCTATGTGCCGCCGGTGAGCCAGGTGGAACAGTTGTTCAAACATTGGCAAACCGTGCGGGAACTGAAAGCCCACAACCCCAACGCCTTATACATGGCCAGCATGATGACCTGGCTGCGGCATTTGGCGCCGCCCTTTGCGGCCGCCGCCATCAACGCCGGCTGGTTTGACGTTGCCGGCTGGGGCCGTCAATCCTTTGCCTATCCGGATTTTCCCAAGCAGTTGCTGAACGAAGGAACAATGGATCCGACCAAATGCTGTGTGTGCTGCAGCAAATGTACTGATTTGATGCGCACCGGCAACGTGACCGGCTGTGTGGTGCGCGACCGGTATTATACCGACCTGTACCGGTCTATTCCGCCCGAGCAGCGGCCTGTTGCCACAACCAACGTGAGAGAACATGTTTAACGAAAGGATGATTCGTATGAAAATTGCTATGATCACCGGCGCGTCCCGTGGGATCGGGTTAGCCATTGCCAAACAACTGTATAACGACGGGTGCGCCGTTTCCATTATGGACCTGGCCGACGCCGAAACGGCACAGCGCGACCTGCAAAACGCGGGCATCGCCCCCGACCGGATGCTGTACCGCAAGGGCGATATTACCGTAGCTGCCGACCGTGCCGACTTTTTGGCCCAAACCGTCGCCACCTTTGGCCGTGTGGACATTTTGGTCAACAATGCCGGCGTGGCCCCCCGCGTGCGCAACGATCTGCTGGACATGACGGAAGAAAGTTTTGATTTTGTGGTGGGCGTAAATGTAAAGGGCAATTTGGGCATGACCCAAACCGTTGCCAAACAGATGATCGCGCAAGCGCCCGTAAATGGGCGCAAGGGCGTGATCGTAAACATTTCCTCCTGCTCGGCCTACACGTCTTCTACTAACCGAGGCGAATACTGCGTTTCCAAGGCGGGCGTTTCCATGCTCACCAAACTGTTTGCCGACCGCCTGGCGGATGAGCAAATCAACGTGTTTGAAGTGCGTCCCGGTATTATCGCCACCCCCATGACCGCCGGCGTGAAAGAAAAATACGACCGCTTGATTTTGCAAGAAGGCGTATTGCCCATTCGCCGCTGGGGTCAACCGGAAGACGTGGCCAACTGCGTGAGTTTACTGTGCGATGAACGCATGGCCTATTGCACCGGCGACGTGCTGAATGCCGACGGCGGTTTTCATATTCAAAGACTGTAAAGGCGGATGACATGGAAAAAACAGTAATAACCTTTGAGGGCGAAGCCGTTGCCGTATATACGTTAAACACCGTTGTGGTCGGCACAGGTGCGACAGGCTTCAACGCGGCCGACACTTTGTATTCCCTGGGCCAAACCGACGTGTGCATCGTCACCAACGGCATCAACCGCGGCACATCCCGCAACACGGGTTCCGATAAGCAAACCTATTACAAGCTTTCGCTGGCCGGCAATTGTCCCGACAGCGTTGGCGCAATGGCGCGCGACCTGTTCGCCGGGGGCTGTGTAGACGGCGATGTAGCCCTGTGCGAAGCGGCTCTTTCGGTCCGGTGCTTCTATAAGTTGTGCAGCATCGGCGTGGATTTTCCCACCAACCGGTACGGCGAATATGTGGGCTATCAAACCGACCACGATACCGCTGGGCGCGCCACTTCCGTAGGGCCGCTCACTTCGATGCATATGACACAACAGCTGGAACAGCAGGTAAAAGCAAAAGCCATTCCCATACTGGACCGGCACCAGGTTGTGGCCGTGCTGTCTCATAACGGCCGGGCAAGGGGCCTTTTGTGTTATTGTGAATCAGCGGTAGACCGGCCGCGTTACGCGGTATTCAACTGCCAAAACATTGTGTTCGCCACGGGTGGGCCGGCCGGCATTTATCAAATGTCTGTATATCCCGAAAGCCAAACCGGCGCCACGGGTTTGGCGCTGGAAGCCGGCGTGATCGGCCGCAATTTGACCGAATGGCAGTTTGGGCTGGCGTCACTGCAGCCCCGGTGGAACGTTTCCGGCACCTATATGCAGGTATTGCCCCGCTTTGTTTCGGTGGATGATCAAGGCGTTGAGCACGAATTTGTTACCGACTATTACGGTGACAGCGCCCGCGCTCTTTCCATGATTTTCAAAAAAGGTTATCAATGGCCTTTTGACGTGCGAAAGATCGACGGTTCCTCACTTATTGATCTGCTGGTTTACCGGGAAAACATTTTGCTGGGGCGCAAGGTGTATTTAGACTTTACCCGCAATCCGCTGGATCGGGAGCCCGTGTGGGATAACTTAGAGCCGGAAGCGACCCGCTATTTGCAGGCGGCAGGCGCTTGCTTCGGCACGCCGGTGGAACGGCTGCTGCATATGAACGCTCCGGCGTATGAGTTGTATTTGAACAAGGGCGTTGATTTAAAGAAAGATCGGCTGGAAGTAGCGGTTTGTGCCCAGCACCACAACGGCGGGCTGGACGTTGACGTGTGGTGGCAAAGCAACCTGAAGGGCTTTTTCCCCTGCGGCGAAGCGGCCGGCAGCCACGGTGTATTCCGGCCGGGCGGCAGCGCCCTTAACGCCGGGCAGGTGGGCTCCACCCGGTCCGCGCAATACATTGCCGCTCGCTGTCAGGGCGCGCCGTCTCCGGCAACGCAGCTGCTGCAGGACTGCGGCGACCAGATTCGTGCCAAATGGCGTATGGCGGAAGCCACCCGGTCTAACACCGCCAACACCAAAGAATGGATCGACCGGGTGCGGGCGGACATGACCCGTGTGGGCGGCGCCGTGCGCAACCCGCAAGCCATGCAGACCGTGGCACAAAACATCGACCACATGCTGACAGATTTTGGCAAAGAAGTTAAAACCAACGATTCCGTTTCGTTGGGCGAAGCTTACCGGCTGTATGACATGCTGTTGACTCAGCGCGCCTGCCTGACCGCTATGCTGCACTTTGCTCAACACGGCAACAGCCGTGGTTCTGCCCTCTATTCCCGGCCGGACGGCCAACTGCCGCCGGGTCTGCCGGCGCTGTTTGCCTGCCTGCAGGATGGCGATGCCCACGCCGGCGTGATACAGGAAACCCGCTATGATCCGGCAACCGGTTTTCAATGCGCATTTCGTCCGGTACGTCCCCTGCCGGAAGGCGGCGGATTTTTTGAAACGGTATGGCGTTCTTACCGGGAAAACAAAAATATTGATTAACAAAAGGCGACGGAGCGATCCGTCGCCTTTATTCTGATCATAACGCATTTTTTATCTTATCCAGCGCACCCTTCTCCAGCCGGCTCACCTGGGCTTGCGAAATGCCCACTTCCCGCGCCACTTCGGTTTGGGTTTTGCCCCGCATAAACCGCAGAGCCACAATGCGCTTTTCCCGGTCTGTCAGGCGCTGCACCGCCTCTTTCATGGCCATTTCATCCAGCCAGTTCAAATCGGTGCTGTTATCCCCCAACTGATCTTCCAAATAAAGCGGATCGCTGCCGTCTGCATACACGGGCTCGCTGAGCGACAGCGGTTCCACCGCACTTTCCAGCGCCATCACGATCTCTTCCTTTGGTTTGCCCATCACCCGGGCGATCTCTTCCACGGTGGGTTCCCGTTGCCATTCTGTTTGCAGTTTTTCCTTGGTTTGCATGGCATGATAGGCCGTATCCCGTATCGATCTCGCCACGCGCAGTTGGCCGTTATCCCGCAAATAGCGCCGCAGTTCGCCCAGAATCATGGGCACCGCATAGGTGGAAAACCGCACGTCTATGCTCAAATCGAACCGGTCGATGGCCTTGATCAGCCCGATACAGCCCACCTGAAACAGATCGTCCGCCGATTCCCCCCGGGCGGAAAACCGCTGAATGGCGCTTAACACCAGCCGCAGGTTGCCGTTTATCAGCTCTTCCCGGGCTTTCTTGTCTCCCTGCTGGGCCAGCGCCAGCAAACGCATTTTTTCCTGCTCGCTCAGCACCTTCAGTTCAGCCGTGTTCACGCCGCAAATTTCCACGCGATTATATTGCAAAACAATCCCCGCCTTACGTTCTTTTCTTCATGCACTTGTGTGTGTATGTAGTATGAACGCAGTGCGGGGAATTTATCCGATTCAGTAGTTTTCCAGTTCGCCCTTGAGCCGTTCGATAATGCGCTTTTCAAGGCGAGATATGTAAGATTGCGAAATGCCGAGCCGGTCGGCCACTTGTTTTTGGGTGAGCTCACCGGCGCCGTTCAGGCCGAAGCGCAGGCACATGATCTGCCGCTCCCGGTCGGGAAGGCCGGCCACAATGGCGCGCAGGGTGCGAAACTCGTCTTCCCGTTCCAATCTACGCCCCACCTGATCGGGTTCGCTGCCCAGCACGTCCGAAAGGAGCAATTCGTTGCCGTCCCAATCCACGTTTAGCGGCTCATCCAACGACATTTCCCCTTTCATGGGCGCCGTTTTGCGCATATACATCAAAATCTCGTTTTCAATGCATCGGGAAGCGTAGGTCGCCAGTTTAATGTTTTTTTGGGGTGAAAAGGTATTGACCGCCTTGATCAGCCCAATGGTGCCGATGGAGATCAAATCTTCAATGCCGGCGCCCACAGCGTCAAACTTGCGGGCAATATACACAACCAGCCGCAAATTGCGGGTGATCAACTGTTCCCGCACGCTTTCATCGCCCCGGGCCAACCGGTCGATGAGGGCTTTTTCTTCGTCCTTTTTCAGCGGTGGCGGCAACGTGGCTGAACCGTTGATGTAATCCACGCGCCCCACCAAAAGGCGCATGCCCATGCGCCGGATCCATTGCACCAGCCGTTTCACTTTGCGTCGTCACCCTTTCCATCCAATCATTGCCGATCAACGCCCCAAAAGCATCGGCAAACGGTTCATCGCTCACCGCCACCGCCACGGGCGCCAGCGTTACGGGGCCGGCGGGTCCTTCAAAAACAGCACGGTGGCATACCATTGTGGGCAGCAAACCGGCGCCCCCTACCGAATGGTAGGGCAACAATCGGTACTTTTCCGGTTTCGCACTGCCGGTCAAGCGCCGCAATACGTCGGGTTGCACCAACACCAGCGGCAAATCGTCATACAGGTCACGCAGGCTGAATCCGGTGTCTAACTTGGCTTGCACACTAACGGTTTTGCCCTGGTGCTGTAAATGCAGCGTGTAGCTTTGCCGCAAAACGGGTTCTTTGCCAAAATACCGACGCAACAGCATGATAATACAGTAGGCAACGCCGGTAAAGATCACCAACAAAACAGGCGAAAGGTCGTAATACACCACCCCGTTATGCACCACCATGCCGGCAGGCCGCAGCCAGGCGCACAAGGCGGTAACCACACCACCAAAACCGAAGGTAACGGCAAAAAAAGCGCCGGTGAGTTTGCAAAAGCCCCGCAGCGTTTGTCGCCCAAAAGCGACCCAAACCGTGGCGGCCGCCACCGCGATCCGCACCGTCAACGTGACCGGCCATGGTTGCCCGGGCAACAGAATAAACAACGCCGTGCAGGCGGCGCCGAAAGACGCCAGCAAATGACGCCACCCGCGCATGCCAACACGCGTTACGCGCGCCGCGGCCAACAGCAAAAAATAGTTCACAAACCAGTTCAAGCCGATCAACACGTCGGCATAAATCACCGTAGGCACGCCATCGCCCCCCGCACAAAAAGTATACCCCCTGACCGGTGACGATTTCTGTCACAGTCAGGGGGTAGTTTTTGTCACATTACAGCGACCGTTTAATTGGCCGATTCGGTACTTGCGGCCGGTTCCTCTTGAGCTTTGTCATCATCTGCTCCGTTGCGCCAATCGTCCGGCTCCGGCAGAGGCACTTGCCGGATATCGGCAAATTTGCCGCCGTAAGGCTTGGGCTGCGAACTGCCCTTGGTAGCGGTGCCGCCATGAACAGAACACTTGGGCATATAGTTAGACTTGAAATACCCATAGCCGGTGCTTTCACACGAATCGGTAGCCACACCGCCGGAACTGAAGCAATAGCGGGCTTGCACCACGCCGGCCGACTGGTTAAAGTCGCATTTTTCCAGATTCTCCAACACGCGCACCATGGTTTTGCGCCACACGCCGGGCGCCGGGTTGGCGCCGCCGGGCAGGTCATCGCTGCTGTCATATCCGCACCAAACCACGCTCACATAATAGGGCGTGCCGCCGGCAAACCAACAGTCGTGCTTGTTGTCGGTAGTGCCGGTTTTGCCGAAAATGGGCCAACTGCCGATAGAGGCCGCCGTGCCGGTGCCGCCGGTAACGACCGTTTGCAGCATGCGGTTCATTACGTTGGCAGTTTCGGGACTGATGATTTGCGCGCCTGTTTCCTGATGCTTAAGCACCAATTCGCCAAACGTATCATACACGGCATAATAGGTGCAAGGTTTATAATACAGCCCAAGGTTGCCGAAAGCGGCGTATGCGGCAGTCATTTCGGTTACCGTGACCCCGTAAGACATGCCGCCCAGCGCCATGGCCGAAAGGTTGATATCGGAAACCACTGTGCCGTCATCGCTTTTTTTGCTTTCCACAATTGTGGTAATTCCGTAGCGTTTTTTCAAAAATTCAAAGCTCTTAGAAGGCGTAAGCATATAGCACACACGCACTGCCGGTGAGTTGAGAGAGCTCTGAATGGCCCGCTGGGTGGTAACGTAGCCGCCCGAACCGGAGGCCTTGGGATAATAAGAGCCGTTTGGCAGCTTCACGTGATAATCATGAATATGGCTGGAATAGGTGAGCAAATTGTATTCGATCGCCGGGCTGTATACCGACAGCGGTTTAATGCTGGAACCGGGCTGCCGGGTAGATTGATAGGCACGGTTAAGCGAACGGGAAGCGGTTTTTTCGCCCACGCCGCCGGCAATCGCCACAATGTGGCCGGTATAATCCATAATGGTTTGAGCCGACTGCGCCCGCTTGCCTGCAGCGTTTTGGGGAAAGTTTGTTTCATCCGCAAACGTTTCTTCCAGCATGGTTTGCACCGCGGGATTCAAACTGGAGTAAATGCGGTAGCCGCCCGAATAGATCTTGGATTCCGCCTGGTCATAGGTCATGCCTTTTTCGGTCATCAAGCCGCTTATCACGTCTTCTATCAGCGTATCCAAAAAATAACTGTTTACCTTTTGGGTGTTGCGTTCTTTCTTTTGTTCGGGCGAAGCCGCCACCACGGTGAGCGTGTCGGCCATGGCGGCGTCATACTCTTCTTTTGAGATAGACCCCTGGTCCAGCATTTCCCGCAGGCAAAATTCCCGCCGATCCTTGTTCTCTTCCGGTCCGTCCAGCGGATTTTTTACGCTGGGCGACTGAATGGTAGCGGCCAGCGAAGCGCATTCCAGCAGGGTCAGATCGCTGGCGTCCTTGCCAAAATAAAAATAGGCCGCCGTTTCTATTCCGTCACACCCGTTGCCGAAATGGACGGTGTTGATGTAGCATTCCAAAATGGTGGATTTGGGATATTGGCTTTCCAAATTGCGGGCCCGCACGATCTCCTGAATTTTACGGCTTGCGGTCTGGTCGTCGTCTCCGGTCAGGTTTTTCACCAGCTGTTGGGTAATGGTAGAACCGCCCTGGGTGCCGCCGTACAAATTCACAAACGTGTTCAAAAAGGCGCTGAAGGTACGCTTCCAGTCCACGCCCTCATGGTCGTAAAAACGCTTGTCTTCCACCGCCACAACCGCGTCGCCCAAATACGGTGATAAGTCGGAATAATCGATCCACACCCGGTTTTGGGAACCGTGCAGGTCGGCCACTTCCGTCCAGTCGCCGGTTTCGGAATCTTTGGCATACACCAGGCTGGTGTAAGAAAGCTGCAAGTTATTCAGGTCGAAATCGATGGTATCGTCCACAAAAGCGGTAACGTAAACGCCCACGGCGCCCACCACCAAACAGCCGGTAATAACGCCAATAAGCAACAGCGAAAGAATAATGCGACCGATCACGCGGCCCACCCGGTGCTTTTTCTTTTTGGCTTTGCGCCGTTCCCTTTTAGAAACGGGTTCCGCCGTTTGCACGCCGCTTTGCAGGTTTTCGGCCGGCACGGGTTCATGCAGTTCGCTGTGTACCAAATGATCAGACGAAGAGAAGATTTCCTTCTCCGGATCCTCCAGTAATGTATCGGCATTCCAGATATCGGGCTCGTCCGACGAACTGAAAACCTCTTTTTTATCCTCGTAAGACGCCATCATGTCATCTCCTAACAAACCGATCGAGTTCGGGGCGCACAGCCCCAGTTTGTTTATTTAGTATACCACATTTTTCCGAAAAAACCAGTTACAATATTGTAACCTTTTTGCCCGGACTGGCAATGCCGCGCGACCTGAGCCATATAAATAAAAACAGGAGGGATTTGCATGTGGGAATTTCTGTTAAGCATCGGCATGATGCATTTGCTGGCGTTTGCGCTGCACGTGGTGGACAAAGGGTCGTTTCCCAAGCCCCTGCCCGCCGAAGAAGAAAAAGCCTTGCTTGCGCGCATGCGCGCCGGCGACACCGCCGCCCGGGAGCGGCTGATATTGCACAATCTGCGACTTGTGGCGCACATTGCAAAAAAATACTACGCAACCGGCAAAGAGCCGGACGATCTGATCTCGATCGGCACCATCGGGCTGATAAAAGGCATCAACACGTTTGATCCGGACAAAAACATCAAACTGGCCACCTATGCTTCCCGCTGTATTGAAAACGAAATACTGATGAGCTTGCGCGCCGAAAAAAAGATCGCCCAGGACGTATTCCTGAACGATCCCATTGATTTTGACAGCGAGGGCAATCCTCTGACGCTGTTGGACATTGTGGCGGAAGACGGCAGAATAGACGAAACGATCGACTGGAAGATCAAAGCCGAAAGCCTGCGCCGCCATTTTGACGCCGCCCTGACCCCCCGGGAAAAGCAGATCCTGACACAGCGCTACGGTCTTGACGGCAAAGACGAAATGACCCAACTGCAAATTGCTAAGCAGTTGGGCATTTCCCGTTCGTATGTGAGCCGTATTGAAAAAAAGGCATTACACAAGATCCGCGCCGCCTACGAGCGCCGGGAACGTCGGCCGTAGCACGTCTTTAATCATTTGTATACCACAAGTATGTGTAACAGGCATTGCCGGAAAAACCGGCCAGCCGGTCGGCTTTGGCTTCGTTTTGCAGCGTGAAAGAAGAAAATTCGGTGTGAAAGCCGTGATAGATCATCGGGTCGCTGGTGAATACATAGCTATTGCCAACGGTCGCGGCGTTATCCACCGCCACGTTCAACGCCAGGTTGGGACGGGCGCTCACCTGGTCATAACGGTTTGCATCCCAAATGCCGGTCATCAACGTAATGGCCAGCCGGTCAATGTTGCGCCGCACCGTGTTTTTTGTATCATTGTAAGCGACATATTCTTTCGCATTTTTGGGCCCGTAATCCACCGTGAAATTACCCTGATAGCCAAATATGTTATACCAATCCAAAAACCGGATAGTATAGCCGTTTTGCAAAACCACGTTTTGCAATTCCACCGATTGTTCGTCATACGCAGCGTCGCATGAAACGATCTGGTAGCCGCTTAACCCCACTTCTACGGCGTGTTTGTTCCACATTTCGGTAAGTACACTCACGGTGGGTTCGTAATAATACAATGGAAGTATGTTCGCGGTCGGCGTGTCAATGACGGGCTGCGATTCCGTAGAAACCAAATCGTTTATAGAAGGCGTGACGGCCGACGGCGTTGACGGCGTAGTAGAAGGCACTGACACGGCAGACGGTACTGACGCGGCAGAAGGTACCGATGCAGCCGTGGACGAAGGGTCGGACGCTGCAGGCGAAGGAACGGAAGGCACTGAAGTAACGGTCTGCGAAGGAGTTTGCGTCGACGGTACAGACGCGGCCGGTGTGGAAGAAACGACCGGCTGCGGCGTGGTGATGGGCCGCATTGGCGTAGTGCCGCCGATCCACGGCCAGGTATAAACAAAAGCAGAGGACGGATCGGAAGTAATGGTTTGCCCGGGCAACCGAGCGCCGGAAGAAACGCTGCGGCCGGGCGACGTGGTTCCGGCGTACGGCTGAACCACAGTTGAAGCAGTGCCAATGCGAATGCTGGGCACGATCACGCCCGGCAAAGACGATTGTGCGCCCGGCGCGACCGCGTTTGCTTCGGTCCGGTCAAGCGTGCCGGCCGGCGCAGACGGCGAACCGCTTTGGACATCGCCGCTAACAAGCGATGACGGCATGTACGTTCCGTCAGAAACCGTTGCCGGAACGGGCGTGCCGCTAAAGCCGACCAGCGGCGCCACGGTTTGGCCGGGCCGTGCCAACGCAAACAGCACAACCAGGCACACCACCATGGCACTGATGATCATGGGCCGTACCGGCGGCAAAGGCTTAATCCGTTTGGGCTTGGGAGCGGGCACCGGCACTTGTTCCGCCGGCAGCTGGGACTGCATGCAATAGGGGCAAAAAGACAGCGTATCCGGTATAGACCGGCCGCAATGGATGCATTGTTTCATATCCAATCTCTTTTCCCCCAATCTCATTTATTTACTATTATAGCATACGTGTCAAGTCTGCGGGTCGGTGATTTTGCCGTGGCCGCCCAAAGCGCGATACAACTGCTCGGCGGTTTGGTATCGTTTTTCCGGGTCGGTCTGCACACACCGGTCCACAACACGACCCAGCCGGCCGTCGGCCTTGCGGTGGGAAGGATGGTCACCCGTTACCATCACGTTCAGCAAAACGCCCATGGCAAAAATATCCGTACGGCCGTCCGATTGTGCCAGGCCAAACTGTTCCGGCGCCGCGTAACCGGTGGTGCCCAGCACCTCGGTATCGGCCGATTGGCGCGGCTTTACAACCCGGGCAGCGTCAAAATCGGTCAACACGGCCGAGCCGTCCGGCCGCAGCATCACGTTTTCGGGCTTCACGTCCCGGTGCACCACGCCGTGGGCATGAATCGTTGCCAGTGCGCGGCACAATTCACGCCCCACACGGCAGGCTTCTTTGGCAGAATACAGTTTGGTTTCCAGCCTTCGGGCCAACGTGCTTCCGGCCACATACTCTTCCAAAACGGTGCAAGCGCCCTGTTCTTCCAACACTTCAAACACCCGCAACACATGGGGGTGTGAAATATGCAGCAAGCGACTGTAAGCCTCGCCGCTGCCGTGAAAAGTGCGCAGCACCAAGTCCTTTTGCAGCTGCTTGTGCCGCAAATGCACAATGGTCTTTTGCTCATTTTGTTTTAAAACAGCAACCGTGTCGTATTGTTCCTGCAATACCGCGTCCATCCACTGCATGATCGATCCCTCAAATTTGTTCTTGTTTTTTTTATTATAACATGGTAAACTACATTTTGGGAGTGATTTTTTTGAAAAAAGCGGAAACCAACAATTTATTGCATGCGTTACGTTCCACACACAAGGTAGACCACTACTTAAAAATCAACAAGTCCTACTTGCTTGATACCGATCTTGCCACCGAGTTAAACCGCATAATCGATGAAAAAGGCCGCACCAAGGCCGACGTTTTGCGCAGCGCCGAAATTAATGAGATCTACGGTTATCAGATCTTATCAGGCAAACGCATGCCCTCGCGGGATAAGCTGCTGTGCCTGGGGCTCAGCCTGCAATGCAGTGAAGAAGAAATGCAGTTTTTGCTTAAGCTGGCGCAAATTGCACCGCTGTATCCCAAACGCACGCGCGACAGCATTATTCTGTTTGGTCTGCTGCACCAGCAAACGGTGCCGGAAGTTAACGAGGAATTATTGGCACATCACGAAGATTTGATCAGCGAGCATGTGCCGCGCCCTGTCAATAACGCGCAAGAATGAGCCGTCATTTTCTCATCGCCCGCCGTCATGTGTGAAAGGTAACACATGGCGGCGGTTTTTTCATCAAGTTTTACAAAACCCGCGGCGCGTTTCGGCCCATGCGCACACATTTGTAAAAAATGGTTTTTTTGCTTGTAATTCCTACAAGAGGGCTGTATAATATATCTGTATAATTATAAGTAAAGCAAGGAGCGATCGGTATGATCAATCGATCCATGTTTTCCCTGGGCAACCGTCGGTCGGTCATACGGGATATATTTGAATACGGGGCCGCGCGCAAAGCGCAGATCGGCGCCCAAAACGTGTTTGATTTCAGTCTGGGCAATCCCAGCGTTCCCGCCCCCGAAACGGTGAAGCAAACATTGCTGCAGCTGGTGGATCAAACGCCGGCGGCTGAACTGCACGGCTACACCACGGCCGCGGGCGACCGCCACGTGCGGGAAGCCATTGCCGACTATTTGAATCGCACCTACCAAGCCGACGCGCAAGCGGATCGTATCTATTTGACCTGCGGCGCTGCCGCGGCGTTGACCATTACCCTCAGCGCGCTGGTTTGCCCGGGCGACGAAGTGGTGTTGCTGGCGCCCTATTTTCCCGAATACGCGGTGTTTGTGCGCCAGGCCGGCGGCGTGCCGGTAGTGGCTGCCTGCCCCGCCCCTGCTTTCGTGCCGGATATGGCACATTTAGCCGCGGCTGTATCGCCGCGCACCAAAGCCGTAATCGTCAATTCCCCCAACAACCCCTCGGGCGTGGTTTTCACAGCCGAGCAACTGCAAGCCATGAGCGACCTGCTGCAACATAAGCAGGCGGAATATGGCCATCCCATTTATTGGATCGCAGACGAGCCCTATCGGGAACTTGTGTATGACGGTGAACCTGTCCCTTATCCCACCCGGTATTACGACAACACGGTGGTTTGCTATTCTTTCAGTAAATCTCTTTCGTTGCCCGGTGAACGCATCGGCTATATTCTGGTGGGCAGCCGGGCGGCAGAAGGCGCTGATTTGTACGCCGCCGTGTGCGGCGCCGGCCGTTCCCTCGGCTTTGTGTGCGCGCCGGCATTGTTTCAAAAAATGGTGCCCGCGTGTTTGGGGCAAACCACCGATCTTTCGGTGTACAAAGCAAATCGCGACCGGCTTGCGGGCGCCTTGACCCACATGGGCTTTACGCTGGCGCAGCCGGGCGGCGCCTTTTATCTGTTTATGCAGGCTCCCGGCGGCAACGCCGCTGCCTTTTGTGAAACAGCCAAGCAGTTTGAACTGCTGTTGGTACCGAGCGACGATTTTGGCGTTTCCGGCTATGTGCGCATTGCCTATTGTGTGGCGCCGGACGTGATCGAACGGTCCCTGCCTGCCTTCCGACAGTTGGCCGACGCCTACCGATTACATGAAAAAAGAGGATGAACGTCATGGATCAATTACAACAAGCACGCACTGAAATTGACCGGATCGACAAAGAAATGGCCGATCTGTTTTGCCGGCGCATGAACGCGGTGGCGCAGGTAGCCGAATATAAAAAGCAACATGGTTTGCCCATTCAAAACCAGGCGCGGGAACAGGCGGTAATAGAACAAAACGCCGCCGAGATCGCAGACGAAACGGTCCGTTCCTTTTACGTGCGCTTTTTGCAAGACGTGATGGACGTTTCAAAAGCCTATCAATACCGGCTCAACGAAGGCATGAAGGTGGCCTACAGCGGTGTGGAAGGCGCGTTTGCCCACATAGCCTCTGGCCGTATTTTTCCCACGGCGCAGTTGATTTCTTTCGGTGATTTTCAAGACGCCTATCAAGCCGTTTGCAGCGGAGAATGTGACGCCGCCGTGCTGCCGGTGGAAAACAGTTATGCCGGCGAAGTGGGTCAGGTGATGGATCTGACCTTTTCCGGTCCGTTATTCATCAGCGGCATTTATGAGTTGGCTGTCACTCATCATTTGCTGGGGCTGCCCGGCGCCGACAAAAACGCACTGCGAGAGGTATTCAGTCACCCCCAGGCCCTTTCCCAATGCGCGCCCTACATAAAAGCGCACCACTTGACCGGTCGTTCCTTTGCCAACACCGCCATGGCCGCCCAACACGTGGCACAGGTGGGCGACCCCTCTCTTGCCGCCATTGCCAGTGAAGAGACCGCCGCTTTATACGGCTTATGCGTGCTGGAACGGGGCATCAATTCCAGCCGCGGGAACACCACGCGCTTTGCAGTATTCACCCGTGTGGCGCACCGCCCGCTATGCACCAAAGCCAATCATTTCATCTTGACCTACACGGTAAAAAACGAAGCCGGCGCCCTGACCAAAACCATTCACACCATCGGTAAATACGGCTTTAATATGTGTTCACTGCGTTCCCGTCCCATGAAAGAACTGCTGTGGCAGTATTACTTTTATATTGAGGCGGAAGGCGATCTGCAATCGCCCCAGGGCCAAGCCATGCTGCAGGAACTGGCGCCTTTGTGCGACCAGTTGAAGGTGGCCGGTACCTTTGCCAACCACGGCGAACTGAAACAACCGAACATTCGCTGAACGAAGGAGGAGCCGCCATGATTATGCCGGTACAATTAGGGGCAAACAGTTATTCCATTGTGCTGCAGCGCAACGCGTTGGCGCAAGTGGGTGAACTGCTGTCGCTTGATCGGCGCGTGCTGATCGTAACCGACGACGGCGTGCCGCCGATCTACAGCCAAACAGTGGCCGCCCAATGCAAAACGCCCACCGTGGTCACCCTGCCCGCCGGGGAAGATACCAAATCCTTTGCCCGGCTGGAGCAGTTGTGTTGCGTAATGCTGGCTGAAGGCTTCACTCGCACGGATTGCGTAGTGGCCGTGGGCGGCGGCGTGGTGGGCGATCTGGCCGGGTTTGCGGCCGCTTGCTTTATGCGCGGCATCGATTTTTACAATTGCCCCACCACCCTGCTTTCCCAGGTGGATTCCTCTATCGGCGGCAAAACGGCCGTAAACGTGAACGGTATTAAAAACTGCGTGGGCGCGTTTTATCAGCCCAAGCGCGTTATCATCGATCCCGCCGTACTGAGCACTCTGCCCCGCCGGCATATGGCGGCCGGCATGGCGGAAGCCGTTAAAATGGCCGTAACCTGCGATGCAGACTTGTTTGCCGCAATGGAACGGCAAGATCCGTTTTCAGACTTGGAAACCGTTATCACACGCGCTATCGACATAAAGCGGCGCGTGGTAGAGCAAGACGAAAAGGAAGCCGGTTTGCGCCGGGTGCTCAACTTCGGTCACACCATCGGTCACGCCATTGAAAGCCTTACAGGCCTTGGCGATCTGTTGCACGGCGAATGTGTGGCGCTGGGTATGCTGCCCATGTGCGCGGCGGCGGTGCGTCCCCGACTGAAAGCGGTGTTGGACCGGGTGGGCCTGCCCACCGGGCTGCCGGACTGTGCAACAGAAGAATTATTAAACGCCGCCCGGCACGATAAAAAAGCCGACGGCGAGCAGATCACCATAACCTACGTGCCCGCGATCGGGAAATTTGAATTCCGCAAAATACCCCTTGCCGCCTTGGCCGACTATTGGGAAGGACGTGTAGAAGCATGAAAAACACTTTTGGCAATGTGTTGACCGTTACGTTGTTTGGCGAAAGCCACGGTCCGGCCATCGGCGCTGTGGTAGACGGTTTGGCGCCCGGTTTGCCGGTAACAGACGCTTCCATTGCCGCTTGCCTGGCCTTGCGTCGCCCGGCTGGTGCTATTGCCACCGCACGGGTAGAACCGGACGCCTATCAAATACTCAGCGGCGTATATAACGGCAAAACCACCGGCACGCCTTTGTGCCTGACCATCGGCAACACCAATGTACGCAGCGGCGATTACACCCCCGGCCTTGCCCGGCCGGGTCATGCCGACTACACGGGTTTTTGCAAATACCACGGTTTTGAAGATCCGCGGGGCGGCGGACATTTTTCCGCCAGAGTCACCGCCGCACTGGCAGCGGTGGGAGCCATTGTGCTGGACGCGCTTGCCGCCAAACACATAACGGTGGGCACTCACATTGCCGCCTGCGGTTCCCTGCACGATCGCACTTTTTCATTAGACCCTGCCGGCGAGATCGACCGGGTGAAAACCATGCCCTTTCCTCTGCTGGATGAATCGCTGGACGCGCCTATGCGGGCGCAAATCGAAACCGCCAAAGCCCAGGGCGACAGCATTGGCGGCATATTGGAAACCGCCGTTTGCGGTATGCCGGCCGGTGTGGGCGAACCGTGGTTTGACAGCATAGAAAGTCTGCTTTCCCACGTGCTGTTTTCCATTCCGGCCGTAAAAGGGGTGGAATTCGGCGACGGTTTTGGACTGGCCGGTCAGCAAGGCAGCCAGGCTAACGACGCTATGCGCTTGCAAAACGGCAAGGTCGTCACTGTTACCAACCACAACGGCGGTATCAACGGCGGCATTACCAACGGCATGCCCCTGGTGTTCCGCTGTGCATTCAAACCCACGCCTTCCATTGCCAAGCCCCAACAAACGATAGATTATTCAACCATGAAGGAAACCGAAATCGCCGTGCAGGGCCGTCACGACCCGGCGGTGTTTCACCGTGCGCCGGTGATCGTAAACGCCCTTACCGCCCTAACGCTGTACGACGCGCTGGCGATGCGTTTCGGTACCGATTGGTTTTGCGGCGAGGCGGTCCTATGAAATACGGCTGTATCGCCCAACGGCTGACCCACAGTTATTCCAAAGAGATCCACGCCCTGCTGGCGGATTACGATTACCAACTGCAGGAAGTGGCGCCCGAAGCGTTAGACGCCTTTATGCGCGCCCGGGATTTTGAAGCCATTAACGTAACGATCCCTTACAAGCAGGCTGTTATTCCCTACCTTGCCCATATCGATCCGCAAGCGGAAGCCATCGGTGCGGTGAACACCATTGTAAACCGCAACGGTATGCTGTATGGCTATAACACGGATTTTTACGGTATGACCCAACTGCTGGCACGCAACCGCATTTCGCTAACAGGCAAAAAGGTGTTGATTTTGGGTACCGGCGGCACCGCCAAAACCGCCGCTGCCGTGGCGAACCATCAGCGAGCCGCCACCGTATTAAAAGTCAGCCGTGCCCCGCATGAAGCCGACGAGGTTTCCTATGCCGACGCGTGCGCGCTCCATCACGACGCCGCGGTGATCATCAACACCACTCCCTGCGGCATGTTTCCCGCCTGGGACGATACGCCGCTGGATCTGACGGCGTTTGACCGGTTGGAAGGCGTGATCGACGCCATTTATAACCCCCTGCGTTCCCGGTTGGTGCAAGCGGCCCAAGCCCGCGGCATACCGGCGGAAGGTGGCTTATACATGCTGGTGGCACAAGCCGCGGCGGCGGCCGAGCACTTCACCGGCGCACCGCTGCCCGCCAATGCGATCGCCAACGCCTACCGGGGCGTGTTGGCACAAAAAGAAAACTTGGTGCTCACGGGCATGCCGGGCAGCGGCAAAACCACCGTGGGGCAAGCGGTTGCCGTCGCTTTAGGCCGCCCGTTTGTGGATATGGACGCGGAAATAGAACAACACGCCGGCTGCACCATTGCCACCATTTTTGCCCAACAAGGTGAAGCGGCTTTTCGCGATTTGGAAACGCAGGTGGCCAAACAGCTTGCTCCTCGCACGGAGCTGGTGATCGCCACCGGCGGCGGCGCCGTTTTACGAGACGAAAACCTGACGGCTCTGCGCGCCAACGGTAAACTGTTTTTTATCGACCGGCCGCTGGAACAGCTCGTTCCCACCGGCGACCGTCCCACCGCCCAAAGCGCGGCGGCCCTGCAAATGCGTTTTCACGAGCGGTATGACCGCTATTGCCTGACCTGCGACGTGCGCATTGCGTCTAACGGTGTTGCTCACCGGGTTACACAACAAGTCTTGAAGGAGTGGGAAGCGTGAAACTGCTCATACTCAACGGTCCTAACTTGAATATGCTTGGCATTCGCGAGCCTGCTGTTTACGGCCGCGAAACCTACCGGGACCTGGAAGATAAAATCACCGCCTATGCCGCCCGTAAGGGCGTGCAGGCGGAAATTCGCCAAACCAACAGCGAAGGCCAACTGGTAGACTGGATCCAGCAGGCGTATTTTGACAAGGTTGACGGCATCGTGATTAATCCGGCCGCTTACACCCACACCAGCGTTGCGCTGTTGGACGCGGTGAAGGCTGTTTCCATTCCCACGGTGGAAGTGCATATATCCGATGTTTCCAAACGGGAAGAATTTCGGCAGGTCAGTTATGTTCGCGCCGCCTGTCTTCATACCGTTTCCGGTTTGGGGACCGACGGTTACTTGAAAGCGATCGATCTTTTATTGGAGCATTTGACATGAACATACGCATTTTTCCCGGCGTTGCCAAGGGTACGGTAGCGGCGCCGCCTTCCAAAAGCATGGCCCATCGGTTATTGATCGGCGCCGGGCTTGCCGGCGGCGCCAGCACGGTGCGTCATGTGGCGTTTTCACAAGACATTCGCGCCACGTTAGATTGTTTGCGTGCTTTGGGCGCCAATGTAGCGGTGCAGGAAGACCGGGTGCAGGTGTTTGGGAACCATCCCGCCAACGCACCGGAAGGTGCTTTGCTTGCCTGCCGGGAAAGCGGCAGCACGTTACGGTTTTTTGTGCCGCTGTGCTTGCTTGGCAATCGCACCCGAGTTCTCACCGGCAGCAGCCGACTGTTAGAACGGCCCCAATGGGTGTATGAAACGCTGTGCCGCCAACAGTGGCTGACCTTTACCCGCCTGCCCGACCGCATTATTACCTGCGGTCCCCTGCGGCGCAGCCGCTATACGGTGCCGGGCAATGTGAGCAGTCAGTTTGTAAGCGGTTTGCTGTTTGCCCTGCCCTTTTTGGAAAGCGACAGTTTGATTAAGCTGAAACCACCTGTTGAAAGCCGTTCTTATATTGATTTGACCTTGCAGGCGCTGCACCGATTTGGCGTAACCGCCGGCTGGCAAAGCGAAACCGCGCTGTTTGTGCAAGCCGGCACATACAAGCCGGCTGACGTTACGGTAGAAGGTGACTATTCCAACGCCGCTTTTTGGCACGCCTTAAACGTGCTGGGCGGGCAGATAACGGTTACCGGTTTGCAAACCGACAGTTTGCAGGGCGACCGGGTTTATCAAGAACTATTCCCCCGCATAGCCGACGGCATGGCAACCGTTTCGCTGGCCGATTGTCCCGATTTGGGGCCGATCGTTATGGCGCTGGCCGCCGCCTGCCACGGAGCCGTGTTGACCGACACAGCCCGTTTGCGCATGAAAGAAAGCGACCGGGACGCTGCCATGGCGGCAGAACTGGCCAAGTTTGGCGCGGCGGTCACGGTAGAAGAAAACCGCATTACCGTGCATGGCGGCGCCCTGCATCCGCCCACTGAACCGTTGTGCGGCCATAACGACCACCGCATTGTTATGGCATTAGCCACTTTGTGCACGGTTACCGGCGGCGTGATAACCGGCGCCGAAGCGGTCGCCAAAAGCTACCCCGATTATTTTGAACGGCTGGCCGAATGCGGTATTGAATGGAAGGAAGAGAGCCAAGCATGATGCAACTCAACCAAAACAAAAAAGTCAATCTGCTGATTGTGGGATTGGGTCTGATCGGCGGCAGTTACGCCAAAGCCCTCACCGAAAAGGGCTATCATGTAACAGCCATCACCCGCCGGCAGGAAACCATTGACTACGCCCTGCAACACGGCATGATAGCCGAGGGCGCAGCTTTTCCCGACCCGGAACTGATCGGCCGGGCGGACATGGTGATATTCGCTCTGTATCCCCATGTTCTCACCCAATGGATCGCCCAAAACCAGCAGCATTTTCGTCCCGGTACGGTGCTTACCGACGTGACAGGCGTAAAATGTGCCGTGGTATACGACGTGCAGGCTATGCTGCGGCCGGACGTGGAGTTTATTGCTTCCCACCCCATGGCCGGCAAGGAAGTGTATGGCATTGAAAACAGCGACGCCGCTATTTTCAAAGGCGCCAACTATATTGTGACCCCCACCGAACGCAACACGCCACAAGCGATTGCTCTTTGCCAGGAATTGGGCCGTGAGCTGGGATTTGCCCGCATTTCCTGCCTTTCTCCCGAAGAACACGACGACATGATCGGCTTTGTTTCTCAGCTTACCCACTGCATTGCCGTAACGCTTATGACCTGCAGCGACTGTGAACATCTGGTAGACTACACCGGCGATTCCTTCCGGGATTTGACCCGCATTGCCGCCATTAACGACGAAATGTGGAGCGAACTGTTTTTGTTGAACAAACAGCCGTTGCTGCATAACATGGACACGTTTATGAAAGAATTCGCCCGCCTGCGCCATTTTTTGGAAACAGAAGACCGGGAAGGCATGCGCGATATGATGCGCCTTTCCACCCGCAGACGCAAACTTTTTAACAAGCCAAAGGACTGATGCTGCAATGAATATGGAATTTACGCGGAAATTGCCCATTCCGCAAGAAATCAAAAAAATGTATCCTGCTGCGCCCGAAGATTTAGCCCGAAAAGCTGAAAACGACCGGGCGATCCAACAAATCTTCACCGGCGAAAGCAAAAAACTGCTGTTGGTCATCGGTCCCTGCTCTGCCGATAACGAAACGGCCGTTTTAGACTACATGCATCGCCTGCGCGAATTGCAGGACCAGGTGCAGGATAAAATCGTGATGGTCCCGCGGCTGTATACTAACAAACCCCGCACCACCGGCGAAGGGTACAAAGGCATGCTGCATCAGCCCGATCCCAACGAGCGGCCCGACCTCCTCAAAGGCGTGGTAGCCATTCGCAGTTTGCATTTGCACGCCCTTGCGCAAACCGGATTTAGCTGTGCCGACGAAATGCTGTATCCCGATAACCACCGGTATTTATCCGACCTGCTTTCCTACGTGGCCATCGGCGCCCGTTCGGTGGAAAACCAACAACACCGGCTTACCGCCAGCGGGTTAGATATTCCCGTTGGCATGAAAAACCCCACCAGCGGCAACATTGCCGTTATGATGAATTCCATCAAAGCTGCTCAGCACGGTCATACCTTTATTTACCGCGGTTGGGAGGTCACCAGTAAAGGCAATCCCCTCACCCACGCCATTTTGCGGGGCTATGTGAACAAACACGGCCAAAGTCTGCCCAATTATCATTATGAAGATCTGTTCCACCTGCGGGAGGAATTTGATAAAAACGGCCTGCAGAATCCCGCTGTGCTGGTAGACGTGAACCACGCAAATTCCGGCCGCCGCTACACCGAACAGGCGCGCATAGCCAAAGAAGTGCTGCAAAGCCGCCGGTATGACGCGTCCGTCGGCAACATGGTGAAAGGCTTAATGATAGAAAGTTATTTGGTAGACGGCAATCAACCGGTAGGCGGCGGCGTTTACGGTCAATCCATCACCGACCCGTGCCTTGGTTGGGAGAAGACCAGCCGCTTGGTGCTGGAACTGGCCGACCTGTTATAAAGCTGCAAAAAAAACGGCGGCGGATCCACCTTTTTGGGTGATCCGCCGCCATTTGTAAAGTATGCTTATTTATCGGCACGGTATCAGCAACGGGCCGCCGGCCGCCAGGTCCACGTCGGTATGGTTGGCTGCTTGCACCGCCGCCACGGTGGTGCGGTAACGCCGCGCAATATCAAACAGCCGCTCCCCTGCCCGCGCGTAATACACCGCCATGGGATACGGCGCTCGATAAGGCTGTGCGGCGGTGTCTACTGTTATTTCGGTTATGCCGCCGGTGCCGGCAGTGCGAAACACATTGGCTTGCACCAACAGTTCCGTATGCAGTTCCATACTTGCCGGCCCGGTCAGGGTAAAGCCGGTTTTTTGCAAACTCACCGCCACGTCTGCAACCGAAAGCAGGGCGGTTTCGCCCTCATACTCCCAGGCAAAATCCACCGTTTTATCTATCACCACCGGACTTTGCTCACTGTCCAGTGCCAGCACGCAAGCGGCGATCATGCCGGTCACTCGCACAGCGTCGTCGGTGCATTCGGTGCGCACGCCGGTTACGTCGCACCATACGTCAATTACCGAAGCGATCTCGCGCCCCAGCTCCAGTTGCGACTGGCGCGTCACCACCTCGTCCACGGCGGCCGTGAGCTGCTGCAGATCATATTCGCCCCTGTGAACGCACAAACTGTATTCGGTAGAATACGCTTCCTCCACCAGTGAAAGGGTTTGGGTCTGCATGGCGGTCACATTCACCGTAACGCCGGCGCTCACCAGCACGGTTTTGCACACGCCGTCCAAACCGGTGCGCGGCCGCAGTTCCAGCGCCGTTACTTCGCAACGCAACGAACATACGCTGTGTTCATCGGCGCCGGGCGTTTCAACAATTTGCGAAAAAGGCACGTCGGTACGAAATACCTCAAAGGAACCGTCGGCGTCCCGGTACAAAGCCGAAATAGCCAAATTACCCTTTATCATGGTTTTGTCGGTCACACATTTGCAGGCAGCGTCCCGCACAACGGCGGTGCTGTATAAAATGGAATGGATGTTGCCGGTTTCCAGCTGAATTTCGTCATTCACCGTTATAATTTTTTCGTTTTGGGCCAGCCAGCCGGTAGCCTGTATTTCTTTTGCCAACGTTTGCACCCCGGCGCCATGGGCTCCGGTCACCAAACTCAGGTCACGTACGCCCCAGGGTTTAGCGCACAAGCTCACGGCGGCATGCAGTTCCACCTTGCGGGCGTTGACCATGCGCCAGTTGCTGTAGGCCATTTGAGCGGTAACAGCTGCCGCCTGGGCGCCGTCCGGCAGCACAAATTCATGGTAAAAAGGCAAATCCCGCACGTCCATGCGGATCTCGCCGTCTTCATCCACGTATAACAACTGCACCCCCACATTGCCCTGAGCCGTTAATCGGTCGCCGGTTATTTGCTGCGATATTACGCTGGCCTCTGTGCGGCATTTCAGCACCCGGGCAATATCCGGACAAACGTCCGGCAAAACCAGTTCGCAGTCCAGCGGGTGCTCCTGCACGTCGGTTTTGCATTCTTCTTTCATGCGCAGTACAGTTTTTTCCACGGTCAGTTCCATTGCAAACGCTCCTTTTGTCCCATTCTTCATCACCATTGTATTCACCGGCGCGGCGGGATATGCCTGCGGGTAAAGGATTGCAAAATGTAGGCCTGTTTGCTATAATACACACCGGGAGGGATGAACATGGCGATACATACCGTGCGCGCCAGTCAAGTGGCGACGTTAACCAGCAATGTTTACACCGGCGGCGGACAAGATGATACCGCCGCGCTGCAAGCCGTATTAGACCGGGCGGCTGCCGAAGGCGGCATTCATTTGATTATGGACGGAGCCGCTTTGGTGCGAGGCCTGCGGGTGTATTCCAACACCACAATCGAATGCCTTAACAGAGACTGCGGCTTCTTTTTGGCGCCGGATGCCAACTGCTCGATCATTACCAACTATGATTGGGATTATTACGACCGGCACACCCGCAACGTGACGCTGCAAGGCGGGACCTATAACCAGGATTGCCTGCGCCAGGCCCACCACGTTGCCACCCAAACCGATGAACAACGCCGCATATTCGGCGAAACACGCTACGTGTTTGCGGTGGAGTTTTACGGTGTGGAGCATTTGCATATCCGCGATTTGACCGTGCGCAACTTTCGCACCTTTGCGGTAGAAGTGGGCGGTTTTCGCAATGTGACCATTGAAAACGTTTGGTTGGACCTGCCCGATCGCATGCACGCCCAAAATCAGGACGGGTTCCATTTTTGGGGGCCGGGTCAGTTTTTGACCGTGCGCAACGTGGGCGGCACAGTAGGCGATGATTTTATGAACATCGGCCCCGATGAAAACGACTGCCGTTCTTCTATCAGCGACGTGCTGGTGGACGGCGTATTTTTGGATGACGCCGACCAGGCCATTCGCCTGCTCACCCGCGGCACCGGCAGTTTAGACCGGGTGACCCTGCGCAACATTTCCGGCACCTATCGCAGTTTCGGCTTTTATATCAACTGCTGGTTCCCCGGCGAAACCTACGGCGACTTTAAAAACATTTTTATAGAAAACGTAGACCTGCGCCAAACCGCGCCCAACTACGATTATCGCCCGGCGGTGCTGTTCAGCGTGGGCGGCAATGTGGAATGCCTTACCCTGCGCAATATTTGCCACCACCACCCATGCGACGGCCGCGCCCTGCTGGAATTGGGCTTGCCGTTTTATGATCTGCAATATGAGTTCCCGCCTGATAACGTGCCCCGCATGCAGAACATTGAGGTGGACGGGCTGACCATTATGGAAGAATCCGACGCGGCAGCCGAAGCGGATTACGTGCAGGTGCTGCGGCCGGTGGAACGGCTGGCGCTGAAAAACGTGACGGTTATGCGTGCGCCAAGCAGCGCCCCGGCCGGCCACTTGCTGGCCATAAAAGAAAAAGGCGCCGTAGAACGGTTGGTGCTGAACAATGTGGAAACCAACGGTTTTGCCACGTTGATAGACGGCGCCGAACGCATTCGCCAAACGCGGCAGATCAACGTTTTCAGCGAATAGCGTATGCAATAAAAAAAGCGAACTGCAGTGCCGCAGTTCGCTTTTTGTTGTGCTGTTATGTTAGTTTTCGGGGTAATTCCCCTCTTCCCGCCAAATGCGATTCATCATTTCATACCGGCGCAAAGGCATGCCGGTATAGGCACAGTTGGACGTGCAAAAAATGTAGCCCGGGCCGCCTGCCATACCTTCACGCAAGCTGCGGCGCACGTCGGCTTCCACCTCTTCGTCGGTGCCGGTTTGCAGCAGGCCGCAATTCACGTTGCCGCACAAAGCCACCTGGTCGCCATACAGTTTTTTCACTTCGGTCAAGCTC
>CADBNN010000096.1 GCA_902796075.1 Oscillospiraceae bacterium
CTTCATTTCGCTGTCGAATAGTTTCATTTTCTTTCTCCCAGACTATTACTATAGTCTATACTATCACAATAGTTTGAATTTGTCAATTGGTTTTGTACTTTTTCTTGTTTGTTTTTTTATGTATATCAGAATGTTGTCAAATAATAGGCGAACACTATAAATTTCAGGCGGCGGAAAAAATCCCGCCGCCTGAAGATCAACTGTGTATTATATATCATATATTTTATGATTTACACCGCGAGGGACACCTGCTCTGTGGCAAGTGTCCCTCCTGTGGCTTTTGTTTGCCGCAGGAGGTTTTTGTTGATATCCTCAGAACTTGATTTTATATGAAACGATTTTTTTGGCGGGCACCGTTATATTCACCGGCTCCCCGCTAAGCGGCTTCGGATGCTGTTCGGCCAAATTGACAGCTGCCACAGCCTGCTTACCGGCGGGAAAAGCAAGCGTAAGCGTTGTTGGCTCTTCGCCGGCGTTATAAAAACGCAGCACGGCGTCATTGTCCGCTTCCGCTTTTTTCAGCGCCGCAAAAGACATATAATCGCCCGTTGCCTTAATAACGGTTTTGCAAGCGGGCTGTGCGCCGCCGTGGCGGCCGGTTTGCACCGCGTGTAAACTATCGCCGTTAAACGTAAACGCCTGGTGATAGGCCTGGGCTTTGGTAGCCGCCGTAAAAGGAATAATGGAATACGCCATGGTGTGGTCGCCTTTGCATTGCGCGTCCGGCGTGGGGAAATAGCCCCAATCGCCGATTTCCGCAATGCACCGCAGCAGGGTGAGCGCCATGGTATTTTGGCCGTCCCGCAGAATTTCGTATTCATTCAGTCCTCGGGTGGCGATAAGCAAACCGTGGCCGTCAGCGGCGTCTTCCAAGCCGAAAAAGGCTTGCATGCGCTGGCAATAGCAAGGATTTTTCCAGGTGTGATAGGGCTGAATTTCCCGCTTGATCACGTCAAACTGGCCTTCCGCCAAGGCGTAATCCGTGTGAATGCGAGGCATAAACAGCGCCCGCACCCGGTGGTTTTCCGCCTGGTTATGGAAGGAGCAGGTCACGTCGACGCGCGGCACGCCGGCCGTTAAGGTAACGCGAGTGGTAAAAACGTGAGGCAAAAGATCGCCGGTGCGGCGCTTTTCACAAATGCCGGCGGGGATCTGCAAAACGGTGCGAATGCCGTAAGTCACCGCGTAATCGGTTTGTTCTTCCAGCCACACCTCAGCCTGTCCGTCCCGGGTGGTAATGGGCGCATCGTCCAGCGCCGGGCGGAAGTTGTAAGACTCCCCTGCGTCACCGCAGTCTTCCAGCACATTCAGATCTTCCATCACGGCGCCGCCATCCCGCAGGTCAGTTACTTTCAAACTGCCGTTGGGGGCAATCTCAAACCGCAAAAATTCATTTTGCGCGCCGTTAGGCAAAACCTGCAGATCTGTTTTAACAGGCTGCGCCGCTTTTTCCACCACGCGGAAGGTGCGATAGCCAACGCCTTCCATCGTTACCAGCAGGCGCACTTCAAACCGGTCCACATACCGGGACTGGCGAAAGCGGTCTTTTGGCAGCGTATACGTGAACGTGCGGCCCAAATGTTTTACGCCGCACGGAACGGGTGTGCCTTGCTCGTCCACGATCGAAAGAGAATCAACACCGCTGTTTTCGGGAAAATCCACATAACAGCACACAGTATCGGTGGTTTTGAAAGGGCTGGTGTGGAAAACCACAATGTTGTGATCCGCTAAAGTCAACGTATCCAGTCCGTCAGCCGTATGGGTCATGGCTTCAGAAGAAACATATTGCGCCACTTGCAGTGAATGAGAAAACCGGTTGGTCATATCTCGGGCCACGTCGTCGCAGCTGCAGGTGCAAATAGAATCATGCGGGTGATTCTGCATGAGTTTTTTCCACGCATAAAACAACTGATCCTGGCGGTATTCATCGCCCGAAAGCATAGCGATCACACTCAGCGGTTCGGCGATTTTTTCCAGCGCGTTTTGCCCTTTATGATTTAGTTGTTTAATGGGCACATGAGTGGAGGCCGTATCGATCAGCGGCACGGCGCCTTCGGTACGTTGTCCGTTTATCTCCCCTTCCAGCACGGGAAACTTGTCCCGATAAGGCGTAATGGCTTTTAAGTAATCCTTAAAATTGGAATGAATCACTTGCACCCGGTCGCCATACAGATCATTCGCCAAACGGATAGCCTCGTACACGTTGCGCTGAACGGGCTGATGGTCACAGCCGTTGAGCCCCAGTAAATGCGGCGTGTTGGCCGAAGGCTCCAAATCCTTCAATATCTTGTCAATGCGGGGCTTCAGCGCCTCGGGCGTGGTGGGCAGCTCCATGGAATTGTGATACCAGGCAACAAACATCACACCGATCACTTCCGACCCGTCGGGCGAACGCCAGATCAGTTCCGAAGGGTTGGTGTTAGACGATTTGCTTACCGTGTTATTCTCCAAAATAGCGCCGATGCCGCGGCCGAAAGCGGCGTAATCCACGTCAAATCCCTTTAAAATCTGGGGCGCTTGGGCCACGTTGCCGAACGCATCGGGAAAATACCCGCAGGCCACCGGTTCGGCGCCCAGTTCCCGGCACAGTTTAATACCGTACAGCATGTTGCGCACGTTGGCTTCGCCGCTGGTCAAATATTCATCCTGCAGCACATACCAGGGCCCGATCTGGATCCGGTCGTCCCGGATGAGTTTCAGCAGACGGTCACGCATGTGGGGGCGAATTTCCAAATAGTCTTCTATCACAACATACTGGCCGTCCATATGGTAATATTTATATTCGGGGTGCTGTTCCATGGTTTCAATCAGCGCGTCAAACAATTCAACAAGCCGCATGCGGTGCTGTTCAAAACTCATATACCATTCCCGGTCCCAATGAGAGTGGGACACAATATGCAGGGTCTTCTTTTCCATGGCAGTAAACTCCTTATTCGCCGACTTCAACCGTTACCTGCGCCGCAACACCAGGGTGGATCTTGATTTCCGCCGTGTAAACACCGTAATTTTTAATATCGCCGTTCAGCACGATTTTGCGTTTATCGATAACACAGCCGGTTTGGGCTTCGATCGCGGAAGCAATCTCCGCCGAAGTGACCGAACCGAACAGTCGACCGGCCGAACCGGCTTTGGCGGAAATATGTACCTTTTTGCCGTTGAGTTTTTCCTTGGCAGCCAAGGCGTCGTCCAGCGCTTTTTGCTTTTTAAAAGCGTTGGATGCCTCCCGATTTTTCAGTTCGTTCATCGCCTGGGCGTTGGCCTCGGTCGCCAAGCCGCGCGGCAGCAAAAAGTTGCGGCCATAGCCGTCGGATACCTCATGCAGTTCGCCGGCTTTGCCAATGCTTTTCACATCCTGTGTTAAAATCACTTTCATTCTATCTCTTCCTTTCCGTTGATAGTATTTAAAACTTCAAGCAGTCGGGCTTTGGCTTGTTCCACCGAGCAAGCCGACAGTTGCGCTGCCGCCATGGTGTGGTGGCCGCCGCCCCCCAGCGCTTCCATAATCAGTTGAACGTTTACCGCGCCCAAAGAACGGGCGGAAATGTTTACGCCGTCCCCTGCGGGGAACAGCACAAACGCGGCGTCGGTGTTTTCAATATTCAACAATTCATCCGCCGCCTGCGAAGCCGCTACCCGCAAAACGGAAACACCTTTCTGCGGCGCCGCGATGGCGCAGCGGTTGTGGAAGGTTGCGGCCGAAACCAACATAGCCCGTTGCCGATATACTTCGATGGAATCAGAAAACAGTTTTTTCACTGCCACAGGGTCGGCGCCACGACCACGCAAATAGGCCGAAGCTTCAAAGGTGCGCACGCCGGTGCGCAGCACATAATTACGCGTGTCCAGCATAATGCCAGCCAACAGCGCGTCAGCTTCGTGGGGGCCGATAACCGAATTATCGATATATTGAATGAGTTCAGCCACCATTTCGCAGGTGGAAGAAGCGTATGGCTCATGATAAAACATTACGCTGTTATCGATGTAATCGATGTTTTTGCGATGGTGATCGATCACCACCGTGGTCAGACACTCGTCACACAGCCGGCCGGATTCAGAAAAATCACGCCGGTGGGTGTCACACAATATCAACAGACTTTTACGAGTAAGCAATTCCTGCGCCCGGTCAGGAGAAATAATGATTTCTTCCCCCGCTTCTCTTTTGATTTTTTCAATCAAACTTTGAGCCAAATGGCTGGCTTCGTCCAGCACGATATAACTTTCTTTTTCCATGCTTACACAGCACCGCCACAATCCGTAGCAAGCGCCCAAACTATCTATATCGCCATACTTGTGTCCCATTAAAAACACCCGGTCGCTGCCGCCGATGAGTTCTCGCAAAGCGGAAGCCACCACCCGTGTTTTCACCTTGCCGCGCCGTTCCACGCCCGAAGAAGAAACGCCGCCGAAAAATTCATAGGTGTCCCCCGCCGATTTGATCGCCACCTGGTCACCGCCACGACCCTGGCACATCTCCAACGCCTGCAGCGCCAAAGCTTCACACTCTTTCAAAGTTGGCGCGCCCCGGCCGATGCCGATGGAAAGCGTAGCGTGCACAGCGCCGTCAAACTGCAGGGCGCGCACTTTATCCAAAATGGCAAATTTACCGGCTTTTAATCGGTTAAGCGAGCGTTCGTCCAGCACCGATATGTAACGGTTGCTTTTCAATTTTTTGGTAATACCATCAATTTCGGCGGAAAACTGTTCGATCTGCTGATCGATGCCGCCCTTAAACACTGCCTGGGCGCTTTCAGCCATATCGGCAGTGATCTCGTCGTAAGAATCGATAGACAGGATCGCTACCACACCGCGGGTCTGGTCATATTCCAGCGCGGTGGTTTTTAAATCGGTAACGTCGGCGTAATACAACACGGTAAACGTTCGGTTGTTGTCAACGTAATCCGAAGCATATACCGTATAATACCGGTCAACGACCTCCACTTCCGCTTTTCCGGACAGTCGCAGCGCCGAACGGGCGCTTTGCGAAAGCAATTCATCCGGCATACGGCCAACCAGATCATCCCCTTTAAGCACATTGGTGCGAAACCGTGCATTATACCAAACCACCTGTTCGTCCTGCAGCACGATCACGGGCAAATCAAAGTGGTTGAACAGGTCTGAATTGGGGATGGTAAGCTTGCGGATGACGGATCGGTAAAAGGCCGATACCGCGTTGCCCGCCCGCCGCATAAGGATAAAAGAAAATACGCACAGCAAAACCGTAACGCCGGCAAACACGTAAAATAAAACGATCTGCCCGCGCAGCAGCAGTAAAATACAACCCGCCACCATGGCGACGATAAAAGCGGAAACCACCGTTATCAAAACGTTCGGATCGGTCGTGCGGCTACGTTTCATTTCAAACCTCCATGATGACAGGTAAGATCATGGGACTTCTGCGGGTTATCTGATATAAATAGCGGGAAAGCGCGTCCCGGATCTTTACCCGAACGGCCGTCAGATCCCGGGTGCGGCGCAGATCCACGCCGGAAAGCACCTGATCCACGATCTTGCGGGCGTCTTCCAGCAGCGCTTCGCTTTCTTTCACATAAATAAAGCCGCGTGAAATCAGTTCCGGCCCGGCCAAAACTTGACCGGATACGCTGTCAACAGCCACCGAAACCACAATGATCCCGTCTTCCGAAAGGTGTTTGCGATCCCGCAGAACAATGCTGCCTACGTCGCCCACGCCAAGGCCGTCCACCAGCACAAAGCCGGCGGGCACCTGGCCGTTCACACGCATGCGTTTTTCGGTGAGTTCCACCACCTGGCCGATAGAGGCGATCATAATATCTTCTTTGCGCATGCCTAATTCGCCGGCCAGTTCGGCGTTTTTACGCAGGTGCATCTGTTCGCCGTGCACCGGCATAAAAAAGCGGGGCTTCACCAGGCTGATCATCAGTTTTAACTCTTCCTGGCAAGCGTGGCCGGACACGTGCACATCATACATACGCTCATACACGACCCGGGCGCCCAGCTTCATCAGTTCGTTCACCACGGCAATCACCATTTTTTCATTGCCGGGAATGGGGTTTGCCGAAATAATGATCAAATCGTTCGGACCCACACTGATCTTGCGATGGTCGCCATAGGCCATGCGATGTAAAGCGGACATGGGTTCTCCCTGGGAACCGGTGGTAATGATCACAAGTTGTTCGTCTTTATACTGGCCGATCATATCGACGGGGATCAACACCCCGGCGGGGATTTTTAAATAGCCGAGTTCGGTGGCAATGGCCACCACGTTTTCCATACTGCGGCCGGAAACGCACACTTTACGCTTGCATTTCACCGCCTCGTCAATAATTTGCTGCACCCGGTGGATATTGCTGGAGAACGTGGCCACTACAATGCGCTTTTTGGCGGCATTTTTGAAAAACTGCGAAAACGACGCGCCCACAATGCGTTCGCTCATGGCAAAACCGGGCCGGGTGGCGTTGGTCGAATCCATCAGCAAAGCCAGTACGCCCTGCTTGCCCAGTTCGGCAAAACGGGCCAGATCGATCACGTCTCCGTCAATAGGCGAAGCGTCGATTTTAAAGTCGCCGGTTTGCACGATCATACCCACGGGCGTCTTGACTGCTACCGCAACCGAATCGGGAATTGAGTGATTCACGTGGATAAATTCCACCGAAAAACAGCCCAACTTCACCTTGTCGCCGGGGTGCACTTCTTTCATTTTTACCGCGTGGCCCAGGTCATGCTCTTTGAGTTTGGCGTTTACCAAACCCAAGGTAAGTTTGGTGCCGTACACAGGTACGTTCAGGTTTTTGAGCAAATAAGGCAAACCGCCGATGTGGTCTTCGTGTCCGTGGGTGAGCACAATGCCGCGAATGCGATCCCTGTTCTGCAAAACGTAAGAAAAGTCGGGTATCACAATGTCTACGCCCGGCATTTCCGCATCGGGAAACGTCATGCCGCAGTCCACAATAAAAATATCGTTGCCGTATTCATACAGCGTCATATTTTTGCCGATTTCATCCAATCCGCCTAAAGGGATGAGTTTAAGCGGTGCATTTTTGATGTTGCGAGCGGCGTTGGCGGCCGTTTTGCGTGTGCCTTTGGCGCCGCCCGTGCTGCGGCGCCGTTCCACTTTGGCTTCGGTAAATTTGGCGCGGCTGCGGCCCGCCGTTTTTGTGCGGGAAGTGCCGCGTGCGTTATTATTTATAATTGCCATTAACGTATATTCCTCCAAACAGATTTGGTAAAAAACCAGGCAGCGGAAAAAGCAATGCCTATCCTGATAATGGTGCTTGCCGGGCAATAGTACACCAATACATGGTATATTTTACACCAAACTTCCTCAGCTGTCAAGTAAATCGGCTATTTTCCTGCTCACGTCCGCCATCAATTCATCCGCTGTTTCGGGCTCGTCAGCTTCCACCAGCACCCGCAGCCTGTCGCCGCGTTTAAGCGGCCAAATACGGATGGTGGTGTGGTCGCCGTTTTGTGCGATCCCCTGCCGCTGCGGCGCGCCCAAAGAAGACAGCGACTGCATGGCGACGGAAGGACTCGCCGTCAGGTTTACAGACCGCTGCCGCACCGCAAAATGCGGCAATTCCGCCAATAATTGAGCAAGCGAACACTGCCGGCGTTTCATATGGGCCAGCAAACGCACGGTCATCATCATACCGTCCCGCAGCCATAGCTGCCGGCGAGCCAGGCGACGGATCGATTGATTGTCTTCGCCGTCCAGTTGATCGTACCGCAAGCAGGCTTTACCGTATGCTTCGGCAATTTTATCCAGCACGGCCGGTGCATCATAGGGCACAGCAACGTCTTCTCCCTGCCAAAAAGCGACGGCGCAGCAGGCCGCCAGCAGTTCTTCGGCGCCGGCTTGCCGCCCTGTTTCGTCAACCGCACGCGTCAAATCGCCGGCCGCGTTCAAATAAAAATGCGGTTTGTCGCGTAAAGTAACGTTCAGCCGCAACAGCGTGTCGCGCAGCAACAGCTCCCCTTCCGGGTCTTCGCAAGAAACCGCCGCTTGCTCGCCCTGCAATCCGTCGGGTGCGCACCGGTACAGTTCTTGCTGGTAAATCATCCGCAGGCTGTTCATATCTGCGATTTCTTTGTATTCTTCCGCTGCACAGCGTATGGCTTCATCCTTTTGCACGGCAGCGGTAAGCGCCCGTTCCACAGCATTTTCCACCGGCAGACCGTCCGCGCCCAGCATCAACAAAGAAATATTGTCGTGACCGCCCACATACAAACTGCAGGAAAGTTCTGCAAAAGACGCGGCAAATCGCAGTTGGCAAGCCATCACACAGCCAAAATCCAAAACCTGCACGCCGGTAGAGGCAAGCCCGGCCATTAGCGCCATGGCCATGGCGCGCACCGCGTTTCCTGCGCCGTACCCTACGCCGACACGCTGCATGCTTTTTAGCGAGCCCACCGCGCTGCCTACCCTTGCGCAGAACGCAGGCGAAATCAACATGCCCACCGGCCCTTCTATTCCCGTTTCGCTAAACAGTTGTGGCCGCACACTGCCGCTTTTCATATTTTGGCGCACAGTTGTGCCCGCCATTACGGTTTTGTTGGGCCACACGCCAACGCCGGGCTGTACGTCGGCCCCTTCGCCCAAGGTGGCGCCGGTGCCCAACACTGCATCTTCATACATGGCGCTGTCTCGTTCTAACATGGCGTTTTCACCCACAATGACGCCGGTCAGCCGCACGCCGGGACCAATAACAGTGTTTGGTAATATCACCGAACCGCGCACCCGCGCATGCGGGTCCACGCGCACGCCGTCATCCAGCACCGCATGCGGGCCTATCACTGCTTCCCGGCTCAACTGCACGCGTTCACCGATATACACCGGCGGGAATATTTTACCGCCCGGCGACGCCTGGCGGCCGAAAACGCCCGCTGTTTCGGTGCGGGGCAGCTGAACGGAAACACGCCCCTCTAACATATCATGCTGACAGGTGCGATACATCGTTAAATCGCCAATATCACACCAATACCCTTCGGCGGGCAGCGCCAACATGGGCATGCGGTTTTTCAGCAACAGCGGAAACAGATCTTTGGCAAAATCGAACGGCTTGTCAGGCGGGATCAGACGCATCACGTCAGGGCGTATCACGTATATGCCCGTGTTGGCCAGATCCGTGGTAACGCCCGACCATGGCGGCTTTTCGGTAAACCCGGTCACGTGGCCGGCGGCGTCGGTATTCACCAGCCCGTATTCCCTCGGATCATCCACGTGCACGCACACAATGGTAACAGCCGCACCGCTTTCTTTATGGCGTTTCATAATGCTCTGCAGGTCAAAGTCGCACAATGCGTCGCCGCTTATCACCAAAAAATCTTCCGTACAGTCAATCGCCGCGTTGCGTACGCCTCCCGCCGTTCCCAACGGCATGTTTTCTTTTACAAAACGCAGCTTCACGTTTTTGTATTGACCGGTGGGAAATGCGTTTTGAATCACGTCCGCCAAATAGCCCAGAGTTACGGTGGCCGTATCAAATCCGTGTTGATCCAGCAAGTCCAGAATATAGTGCATTATCGGCCGTCCGCACAAACGCACCATCGGTTTGGGTCTGTCGCAGGTCAAAGGGCGCAATCGGCTGCCCTCGCCGCCGGCCATGATCACAGCATGCATAAATATTTCCTCCGTTAGTGTTACGATTTGGTAATAGTATGGGCGGCAAAGGGACAGGATAAACAAAACACTTGCACCAACAAAAGGAAAATGTTATAATTTCATTGTTCATATTCATTGTGGAGGAGACCGGCAATGGCGGCAAAAAAGCAAGTGTCCATTTTTACGGACGGCGCCTGTTCGGGCAATCCCGGCCCGGGCGGCTGGGGCGCCGTGCTGCGTTACGGCAAAACCGAAAAAGAGATCAGCGGCGGCGAAGTTTCTACCACCAACAACCGTATGGAACTCACCGCAATTATTCAGGCACTGCTATGCTTAAAGGAACCCTGTGAGGTAACGCTCACCACCGATTCCCGCTATGCTGCCGACGGCATCAATTTGGGCTGGGCGCGATCCTGGCGCAAAAACGGTTGGCGCAAAGCCGATAAAAAACCGGCGCTGAATCCCGATTTGTGGGAACAGCTATTAAATTTATTAGACAAACATACCGTCACCATCGTGTGGGTAAAGGGCCATGCCGGCCACCCGGAAAACGAGCGCTGCGACAAATTGGCCACAGCGGCCATTGAAGCCGTGCGGCAGGAGGAAAACAAATGACCAAGCAAGAACGCGCGCTGATCTGTGTGCAGCGGCTGCAGCAGCGCTATCCCGACGCGGTGTGCTCTCTGCAGGCGCAGGATGCGTTTCAGCTGCTGGTGGCCACCCGCCTTTCGGCCCAATGTACTGACGAGCGGGTAAACCTTGTCACGCCCGGCTTGTTCGCCCGCTTCCCCACGCCGCAGGAAATGGCTAAAGCCACCTATGCGCAGATAGAAGAGTTAATTCGTTCTTGCGGTCTTTACAAAACCAAAGCCAAAAGTCTTGTTGATATGGCCAACGTGTTGTGCGACAAGTATAACGGACAGGTGCCAAACACGCTGGAAGAACTCATCACTTTGCCCGGCATTGGCCGCAAAACGGCCAATCTGATCATGGGCGACATTTACCGCCAATCCGGCGCTGTGGTGGCCGATACCCACCTCATCCGCATCACCGGCCGCATCGGGCTTGTGAACAGCAAAGACCCGTACAAAGTAGAACTGCAGCTGCGCAAACTGCTGCCGCCGGACGCCTCCAATGATTTTTGCCATCGCGTCGTCCATTTCGGGCGGGAAATCTGTTCGGCCCGCGCCCCGCAATGCGCCGCCTGTCCCCTGGCGGACGTGTGCCGCAAAATCGGCGTAAAATAGGGGTTGCAAAACTGTTTTACCTTTGTTATAATAGGAAAAAATATAAAACGCTATGACGAAACGGCGTTCATTCGCCACAGTAAGCACACCGAACAGCGGGAACCCAGAGAGAGCGCGGCGGCCATCGGCCGGCTGCAACCGTGCTTTTCCCCCGGTAGCCGAATTTCCTTTCATCAGCGGTCGGCCTGAACCAACAGTAGGGCCGAACGGTTTGCCCCGTTACCGGTTGTTAAGTGTTTGCCGCACGGCAAAAATTCAGGTGGTACCACGGAAGTGTAGACTTTCGTCCTGCAAGGGACGAAAGTTTTCTTTTTTGTTAAGGAGGAGAACAGCAAGTGAAAGAACAATTAAAAGCCATTGGCGAGCAGGCCGACCGGGCGCTGGAAAAAGTCCAGTCTCTCAGCGAACTGGATCAACTGCGCGTTTCGTTTTTGGGCAAAAAAGGGCCGTTGACGGCGTTGCTCAAGCAAATGGGTTCCCTGCCGCCGGAAGAGCGCCCCACCATGGGCCAACTGGCCAATCAAATGCGCCAGCATATTGAAGAACATATCGAAGCCCGCCTTGCGGTGCTGAAAGCGCTGGAGATCAAAAAAACGTTCGAAGCCGAATCGGTAGACGTGACGCTGCCGGGCGTAAAACTGCCCAAAGGCAACCTGCATCCCCTTAACCAGGTGTTAGATGATATGATCGATATCTTTCAGTCTATGGGTTTTGACGTTGTGGACGGGCCGGAGATCGAAACCGAGTATTATAACTTTGAGGCTCTTAATATTCCCGCCGATCATCCCGCGCGGGATATGCAAGACACGTTTTACGTAGGCGATCATCTTGTGCTGCGCAGTCAAACCTCCGCCGCCCAGATCCGTACGATGGAAACCCGCAAGCCGCCCATTCGCGTTATTTGTCCCGGCCGTGTGTTCCGCGCCGATGAAGTTGACGCCACCCACTCGCCCGTGTTCCATCAAATCGAAGGACTTGTTGTAGACAAAGGCATTACCATGTGCGACTTAAAAGGTTGTCTGGAGCAAGTGGCCCGCGAGATCTACGGGCCTGACGCCAAAATCAAGTTCCGTCCTTCCTTCTTCCCCTTCACGGAACCCAGCGTGGAAGTGGACGTTTCCTGCCCTGAATGCGGCGGTCACGGCGACAGCTGCCGCATTTGCAAAGGCACCGGCTGGATCGAGATTTTGGGCGCCGGTATGGTGCACCCCCGTGTGCTGGCCGGCTGCGGAATCGATCCGGAAGAATATACCGGCTTCGCTTTCGGCATCGGGCTTGACCGGTTGACCACGACCCGGTACAAAATCAGCGATATTCGCCTGCTGTTTGAAAACGACCTGCGGTTTTTGACCCAGTTTGACCGGTAAGAAAAGGAGAACCAACATGAAAGTTTCATTACAATGGCTTCGGTATTATATGGATATTCCGGTTTCGGTAAAAGAATTATGCGATCGCATGACGCTGGCCGGATTTGAAGTAGAAGAAGTGATCGACCTTTCCGCCGGTATGCGCAACGTGGTGGCGGGCCGCATCGTAAAACTGGAAAAGCACCCGGACGCCGACAAATTACAAATATGCCAGGTAGACGTGGGCGCCGGCGAACCGGTGCAGATCGTTACCGGCGCTTCCAACGTGTTTGAAGGCGCCATGGTGCCGACGGCGCTGCACGATTCCCATCTGCCCAACGGCGTGCACATTAAAAGGGGCAAACTGCGGGGCGTGGAATCCAACGGTATGCTGTGTTCGGGCGAAGAGCTTTGCCTGAAAGAAGAAGACTATCCCGGCGCAGGCGTGCACGGCATTTTGATTTTGAAAGACGACGTGCCGGCGGGCGAAGACATGTGCAAAGTATTGCACATGGACGATACCGTGATAGACTTTGCCGTTACCGCCAACCGACCCGACTGCCAAAGCGTGCTGGGCCTTGCCCGGGAAGCCGCCGTGGTGCTGGGCGTTCCCTGCAAGATCCCCGCGCCCGTTTATCAAACCAAGGGCGGTTCGGTGCACGAACTGATTCACGTAGACGTGCAGGATTATGACCTGTGCAGCCGCTATATGGGCCGGTGCGTTACCAATTTGCGCATCAAGGAATCCCCCGATTGGATGAAACGCTGCTTAAAAGCAGCCGGCATGCGGCCCATCAACAATATTGTAGACATCACCAACTTTGTTATGCTGGAAACCGGCCAACCCATGCACGCGTTTGACCGGCGGGATATTGCCGGCGATCAAATTATTGTACGCCGTGCCCGCAACGGTGAAAAACTCACCACGCTGGACGAAAAAGAACACGTTCTCAACGATTCCATGCTGGTAATCGCCGACCGTGACAAGCCCTCTTGCCTGGCAGGCATTATGGGCAGCATGAACAGCGAGATAAAGCCCGACACCACCGAGCTTTTTTTGGAAAGCGCCCGCTTCCGTCGGGATAACGTGCGCAGAACCGCCCGCGCCCTTGGCATTCGCACCGAATCCAGCGCCCGGTTTGAAAAAGGCATTGACGTGTTCCGGTGTGAATATGCAATGGAACGCGCCCTGCAGCTGATTTACGATCTGGACGCCGGCGATATTGTAGACGGCGTGATCGATTGCAACAACGGTCTGCCGGAACAGCGCGTGCTGTCGGTCACCGCACAAAGCATCAACGATCTGCTTGGTGTGGAGATCCCTCACGACGTGATGGTGAACACGCTTAACGCCCTTTCAATTGAAACAGACCTGCAAAACGGCATTCTCACCTGCCGCATTCCCACCTTCCGGGAGGATATTGAAGGCCGTGCCGACTTGGCGGAAGAAGTGATGCGCATTTACGGATATGATCACGTGCAGGGCCGGCCCATGCGCGGCGAGATCGTGCGCGGCAAACTGTTGCCTCAGCGCATTATGGACAATTCTCTCAAGCAGCTGCTGTGCGCCAACGGCATGTATGAAATCAGCACCTATTCCTTCTTCGGCAGCAAAACCACCGCCATGCTGGACCTGCCCGAAACAGATGAACGGCTGCAAACCATTACCATCCGCAACCCGCTGGGCGATGAATACAGCACCATGCGCACCCAACTGGTCACCAGCATGCTCACGGTGCTTGCCACCAACATCAGCCGCAAAAATCCCGATTCCCGCTATTTCGAAATCAGCAGACTGTACAAAGCGAAATCCCTTCCTCTGACGGAACAGCCGGAAGAACGCCCCGCGCTGTGTTTGGGACTGTACGGAAAGCTGGAAAACTTTTTCACCCTCAAAGGCGTGGTGGAAGACGTTATGGCCCATTTCGGCGCTTCGGTGACCTACGAAAAATCGGCCGAACCCTATTATCACCCCGGCCGCCAGGCCCGCGCATTGCTCAACGGTCAATCTGTTGCGGTGTTCGGCGAAGTGCATCCCACCGTGGCCGAACGTTTCGGCATCGGGCAAAAGGTATATGTGGCCGAAATCGACCTGCCTGCCTTGTATGCGATCCACCGGGACCAGATCGTGTTCCATCCCCTGCCCAAGTTCCCCGCCGTTAACCGTGATATCGCTTTGGTGTGCGACCGGTCGCTGCCGGTGGCCCGGCTGGAGCAAGCCATTCACTCGGTAAAAAGCAAGTTGATCCAGTCGGTCAAATTGTTCGACGTGTATGAAGGCAATCAGATCGAAGCAGATAAAAAGAGCGTGGCCTATTCCATCGGTCTGCAATCCGATTCCCATACCTTGACCGACGACGAATGCAACGCCGTGATGGATTCGATTTTTGAAGCCTTGCGCGCGGTGGGCGCCAATTTGCGAACCTGAACGGTTTTCGCAAAATACTCTTGAAATCTGTTCCGATTTGATGTATAATATTTGGTATGAAACGGAGGTGCTCTTATGAAAGACAAAACCTTGACCTTTTCCCTGCCAAGCGACCATGAACTGGAAATGCGCAAAACCCTGCAGGCGGTGTATGACGCTTTGACCGAAAAAGGCTACAATCCCATCAACCAGATCGTAGGGTATATTCTTTCGGAAGACCCCACCTACATCACCACCCACAACAATGCCAGAAGCATAATCCGTCACATTGACCGCGACGAGCTGCTGCAGGATCTGGTGAAGAATTATTTGATCCGATAAGGAGGGATATTCCCATGGCGGAAGAACAATTTCTCACCTATAAAGACCGCCCGCTGGTGCGCTGCGGCAACACGTTGTATTACGGCAGCATGGCAGACAAATACGTGATCATGCTGCAGATCCTCAGTTCCAAAGAAGTGAACGGATTGCAAGTGGCCGATCAGGTTTCGGTGCAACTTATGCATACCGACGACGATATGAAGCCAAAGGATAAAATCGTAAAATCAAGCCAAAAAGAAGGTTTGTATGAAGCGATGGATCTGGGCGCCATTTGGCTGGAACGGGCTTTGAAAGAAGCGTAAAGATTCAACACAAACAAAACGGTGTTTTTCTGCACGAAAAACACCGTTTTTTCTGTTTTAACCGTTTGGGCGACCGCCCGTATTCAGTTTGTTCTTTGCCCCGGGTTGCATGCGCCGCAGGTGTTGCCTTCCTCTTCCGGCAATTCACGGGGTGGGAAAAATTCATCCACCGGGAACTGCAGCCGATTAAAGATCGCGCAGGGATCGTCAGTCGTGGAAACACATTCTTTGTTAGGAACACAAAAATCATAAACCGGCATGAGCATTTGCACGTTGCGCACCAACTGCACCACGGTAAATATGCCCAAAGTGGCGGCGACCCATTGCTCTACTGCTTCGGCAGGGGCCAGAGCGCCGCCGATTTCATCCAAAACTGCCTGGGGGGCGTTCATTGTGCCGGTGCACCCCGCTTCGCCGCACGGGTATACCGCCGCAGAAAGCATAACCGGATCTACCGTTTGCACCACGGCCGAAGGATTGTTATTCGCGGCCGGCAGCAACTGCTTTGCTTCGTTCATGGGCGCGTCGCTGGTAAACACCTTGGCGTTGCCCTCGCTGCCAAACAAAATCACTTTTTTGGTAAAACTGCAAATACCGCTTACCGGGTCAGGCCGGGTAGAAGCGGCATGATACGCGTCCAGATCCACCTTGAAATAAAACACGGAATCCACGGCGTAGTATCCGCGGTTGAAAGTGATAGGTTCCACGCCTACCAGACATGTAAGCAGTTGTGCAGAGCGGCCGCGCACGGCGGTTGCCTGATTGACCAGCGCCTGGTCCTGGGCGTTAAAAAACAGCCGCATGTCTTCCAGGCAATCCCGGTCGCAGCAAGAATCATAAACGCGGCCGGCATCTACGCATACGGCTTCTTTAAATTGATCAGCCATAATAATCCTCCTATGTTCATAATGGTGAAGGCTTCAATATTATCGGTCGATGCCGACATCATTACCATCTTATGAACGATAGGAGGATTGGTGTTTATTCCTTTTGCAATTTTGCAAACTTCAGCATCAGCTTTTTGGTGCCGATGGAGTCGAAGGCGATAGTCAACAGCACGTCGCCGCCGGCGGGAACAGCATCTATCACAAGTCCGCTGCCGAAGGTTTTATGCCGTACCCGATCCCCCGCTTTCAGGTCGGGGGGCGAAGGTTGCCGGTCTTGAGCGGCGCCCGCAAAAGCGCCCGCGTTTTTAATAAATGATGGTGTTCCGCCGCCGACCGAACCGGGCCGCAAGCCGCTGAAACGGGACGTTTCTGCCCCGCGAGGCGGCGATTGCACGTTAAGATACTCCATGGGGATCTCCTGCAAAAAGCGAGACGGCCGGTTGCGGTTGGTCATGCCGAACAGCAGGCGCTGATAGGCGTTAGTCAAAAACAGCCGCCGTTTGGCACGGGTAATGCCCACATACATCAGCCGCCGTTCTTCTTCCATTTCCTTTTCGGTGGCATAAATCGACTGATTGCCGGGGAAAACGCCTTCTTCCAGGCCCACGATAAACACGGTATCAAACTCCAGCCCTTTCGCCGCGTGAATGGTCATCATACATACCGCGTCCTGGTCGGCGTTGTACTGGTCGATGTCGGTCATCAGCGAAACGCCGTCTAAATAATCGTCCAGCGTGGGGTCTTCGGCTTCGCTTTCATAGTGCATAATACTGCTGACAAGTTCTTTCACGTTTTCCTTGCGTTCTTCGCCTTCGTCCCCTTCCAGCGAAAGACCTTCTATGTAACCGGACTTGTCCATGATCTCTTCCAGCACGGCGTGAGGCGGTAATTCATCTACCAGCGGCATAACGCTTTGCATCATTTCGGCGAAACGTGTCAATTTGCCGGCACTGCGCTGCAAATCGGGGTATTCTTGCGCATGGGCGATAATTTCAAACATACTCACGCCCAGTCCGCCGGCCAGATCGGCCACCTTTTCCAGCGTGGCGGCGCCTATGCCCCGTTTGGGCTCGTTGATGATACGGCGCAAACGCAAATTATCGCTGGGATTCACCAAAAGTTTCAAATAGGCCAGCGCATCCTTCACTTCCTTGCGATCATAAAACTTTAAGCCGCCGATCACACGGTACGGAATGCCGGAACGCATAAAAGCGGTTTCAAAATTGCTGGATTGCGCGTTCATGCGGTATAAGATCACATGGTCGGCATAGGCGGCGCCGTGGCCCACGCTGTCTAAAATCTGCTCCGCTACAAAACGGGCTTCGCCGAATTCATCTCCGGCCGAAAAACAGGTGATCTTCTCCCCGTCTCCCCGGTCGGTCCACAAATTCTTTTCTTTTTGGTATTTATTGTTTTTGATCACCTGGTTCGCCGCGTTCAAAATGTTGCCGGTAGAACGATAGTTTTGTTCCAGACGAATGGTAACCGCGTTGGGATACTCCTGTTCAAAGCTCAAAATATTTTCAATGGTAGCGCCGCGAAAAGTATAAATGCTTTGGTTGTCGTCCCCCACCACGCAAATATTCTGGTGAGCGCCTGCCAGCAGTTTCACAAGCACATACTGGGCATGGTTGGTGTCCTGATACTCGTCCACCATAATATACCGGAACCGGTTTTGATAATAGCGCAAAATATCCGGGTGCTGTTGCAGCATAAACACCATTTGAGCAATAATGTCGTCAAAATCCATGGCGTCGGCCGCTTTCAGTTTTTTCTGATACAGCTCATACACCACGGCAGCCTTCCTCAGCCGAAAATCCGCTCCGGCGGACACGGCGTATTCTGCCGGTGTGATCAGTTGATCCTTGGCCCTGCCGATCTCGTTAAGCAGCATGCGGTGGGGAAATAATTTATCGTCCAGCCCCAATTCCTTTTGGCATTCTTTTATTACCCGTTTGGAATCGTCCGTGTCATACACGGTAAAATGGGGCGTGTAGCCGATCCGGTCGGCAAATTTACGCAACATGCGCAGGCAGGCCGAATGAAACGTAAGCGCCCAAATGGAATCGGCTTCGTCCCCCAGCAAGCCGTGCAGACGTTCTTTCAGTTCGCCTGCTGCTTTGTTGGTAAAAGTAATGGCTAAAATCTCCCAAGGCCGGGGTGGGTCCACCGCCGTTAATTGCGCCAGGCGCACGTCGTCCACCGGTTGGCCGGCCAACGCTTGTTCCAGCAGCGCCACGTCGTTTTCATCCGCTTCCACAGCCACAGTTTCGTCGTGATAGGCGTTCCCGAAGCGGATCAAATTACCCACCCGGTTTATCAGCACGGTCGTTTTGCCGCTGCCGGCCCCTGCCAAAATCAGCACCGGACCGTTCACAGCAAAAACCGCTTTGCGCTGTGGTCCGTTCATGCGTGCAAAAGTCTTTTCGATCAAGCGGCGCCGCAGCGCCACGATTTGTTGCCGAATCTGCTCGTTCAAAATAACACCTCGTTACGGTACTTCCTGATTATTCTTTTGCCAGACGTTCGATCTGCCACAGCAACCGTTCCACCTGCCCGCGGCTGTTAAAAACCGAAGGGCTAAAACGGACCGTGCCTGTTTCGATGGTACCCAGCCGTCTGTGTGCGGCGGGCGCGCAATGCAAACCGGCCCGCAGGGCAAAACCGGCTTCATTCAGCCGGGCGGCCGTTTCTTCGCTGCTGCGGTCGCCCACGTTAAAAGACAGCACCGGCACATACGTGGACGGGTCGGGAAACGGCGTGTAAAGCGTAACGCCTCGCATGTGCCGCAGTTGTTCATACGCAAACCCGGTCAAACGCATTTCATACGCATGAATTGCGGCGGGCGTTTTTTGCTTCACAAACGATATCCCGGCATGCAGCCCCGCAATGCCCGGCACGTTCAACGTGCCGCTTTCCAACCGTTCAGGCAGATCGGGCGGTTGTTCCAAACTGGCCGACGCATTGCCGGTGCCGCCTTCCGTAAGCGGCAGGGGCGCTTCGCCTTTGCATAATAAAACGCCGGTGCCCATGGGGCCAAACAGCCCTTTGTGGCCGGGCGCACAAATGTAATCAGCTGCCAATTCGTCTAACGCAAGCGGCAAAACGCCGGCGCTTTGGGCGGCGTCTATCATAAACGGCACGCCCCGTTGGCGGCACAAAGCCTCGATTTGTTCCACCGGCAAACGCAGGCCGCACACGTTGGAAGCATGCGTGCAAATCACCAATCTCGTATCTTTGGTAATGGCACGGGCAAAAGAGCGCACCGTCGCTTCCGGATCGTCAAAAAACACTTCAGCCACCGTAACAGTGCAGCCTTGCCGGCGCAGGCGTTCCACCGGCCGCATAACGGCGTTGTGTTCCAGCGAAGAAACAACCACATTTTGGGGCGGCGTAACAACGCCCTTTATTACCGTATTGATCGCCTGCGTGCAGTTGCCGGTAAACACCACACGTTCCGGATGGGAAAAGCCAAACAGTTCCGCTGCTGCCGCGCGGCAAGCATAAACCTCCTGGGCGGCGGCCACCGAAGCGTCGTGCCCGCTGCGGCCGGGGTTTGCGCTTAAAGAATGCAACGCGCGCTGCACAGCCGTTTGCACAGCCACCGGTTTTGGAGCAGAAGTGGCTGCGTTATCAAAATAGATCATGCCCCATCGGCTCCCACGCGGCCCAGCACTTTAATATGATGCGCTTGCAAAATGCGCTGTGCTTCGGCGCCGTCGCCGTCTACCCGAATGCTGTAACCGCACCCGTATTGGGGCTGGGGGCCTTTGCCCCGTTCAATGTACGCACGCATGCCATGCGCCCGCAAAATATCGCGGCCCTGAATGGCAAAGGTAACGGATCCAACCAGGATCCTTGCTTGATTCATTTATCTCACCTCACATACTTCATTGTATGAGGCGAAACAAAAAGTGGGACAGGTTTTTACGCGCGCCGGATCAGGCACACACAATGGGCCGCAATGCCTTGCATGGCGCCGGTAAAGCCAAGTCCTTCTTCCGTAGTGGCCTTTACGTTCACACAGGAAAGAGCCACGCCGCAGTCGTCGGCGATATGTTGCCGCATTTGTGGCAAATACGGTGCCATTTTCGGTTTTTGCGCCACCAGTGTGGCGTCAATATTGCCAACACAAAAGCCCTCGTTTTGCAGCATAACAACGACTTGGCGCAGCAGTGCGCGGCTGTCAGCGCCGGCGTAAGTGGGATCGGTATCGGGAAAATGAGCGCCGATGTCTCCCAGGCAAGCCGCGCCCAGCAACGCGTCACAAACGGCGTGCAGCAGTACGTCCGCGTCCGAATGGCCCAACAAGCCCTGGGCAAAAGGAATCGTGACCCCGCCAATGATCAAAGGCCGGTCGGCCGAAAAACGATGCACGTCATAACCGTGCCCTACCCGCAAATCAAGCATGATGCAGCCACTCCCATAACGCCTGCGCAACCACAAGATCCTCCGGCGTTGTGATTTTTATATTATGATAATCTCCCGGCACGACAGTTACCGGAAAACCGGCAACTTCCATGATCTGACAATCGTCCGTTACGACCAGTTTGGATCGCACGGCTTGCTCCAGTGCCTGCCGGTAAAGAGGATAATCAAAAATTTGCGGCGTTTGCATGGCACAAAGGTCTTCACGGCAAACCGTTTCGGCAATGCGACCCTGCGGCGTTACGCGCTTAATGGTATCGGTAACGGGCACGCCCGGCGCAGCGGCGCCGGATTGTTTAGCCGCCGCCAGAACCGATTCGATCAGTTCGGTGGTAACCAGCGGCCGCGCACCGTCGTGGATAGCAACATACTGCACGTCCTGCGCTACGGCTTCCAGCCCGTTCATCACCGAATGTTGGCGCTCCTCCCCGCCCGGTACGATAGCTGTAACTTTATGGATATGGTAAGCGTCTGCCAGCGATTGTACGTCAGCCGTTTCTTCCCGGCGGGCCACCACCACAATGTCGCGAATCGCCGCACACGCTTCAAACGCCATCATAGATCGGGCCAGCACCGGCACGCCTACCAAAGGCAAAAGTTGTTTGGCGCCGCCCATGCGGGTGGCATTGCCGGCGGCCACGATCACCGCCGCCACGGCCGGGATATCGCTGTCGGTCTCCATATAGGTCAACTGGAATTCGGTTGCGACTTCCATGCCTAACCCTCCTACTTGATTGTTACGTTCCAAGTTTTTTGCCGAATCGCAACCACGATCTGTTTGCAGCCGTCGGTTCGGTAAAAATCCACATGATGTGCCCGCAAACGGTCGATCACTTCGTCCGACGGGTGCCCGTAAGGATTCGGGCCCACACAAATAGCTGCCGCCTCGGGTGAAACCGCGTCTAAAAAGGCATCTGTCGTGCCGCCTTTGCTGCCGTGGTGGCCGACCTTGAGCCATTCGGCCCGCAGGTCATATCCGCGTTGGCACAGCACCGTTTCTGTCAGTTCTCCCGCGTCGCCGGTAAACAAGCACCGCACGTCGCCGATCTGCGCCATTGTAAGCAAACATTTTTCATTCTCATCCTTTGAGAAAAACGGCGGCGCGTAAAACGTTAACCGGATGCCGCCGTATTGCACCGCCATGCCGTCGGTCACCGTAACGACCGTCACGCCCCGTTCGCCCGCATGAGCCAACAGCGCGCGATATCCGGAAAGATCTTCATAATCATCGGGATCATAAGCCCGGATATAGATCGTTTTCACTTGCAAAGCGTCCATTAAAAACACGGCGCCGCCGATATGATCGGTATGGGGATGACTGATCACCATAAAATCCAGCGTATCAATGCGAAGTGCTCTCAAACGCTTTGCCACCGCCGGAGCATATTCCGGGTTGCCGGTATCGATCAGTCCGGCGGCCGTTTCGGTATATAAGGCACAGCAATCACCGCACCCAACGGCATAAAAAGCAAAACAGCCGTCGGCTCCGCCACAGCGATCACGATCCACCCCGAGCCAGCGCAGCAGCGAGCGTGGCGTAGCGCCGCTGATCAACAATCCTGCGCCGACAAGGCACAAAACCGCCAAAACCGCAACCAGTACGCGCAAGCGGCCCGAAGCATTTGCGCTCATGCTCAGCGCCCCTTTCGGCCTTTAGGATCCCATTGGTGCGAACGAACCGGCTTGCGGCGTCGGTCGTCAGCCTTGCGCGCACCGTCGGACCGGTCGGTTTTTGCCGGCGGTACCAGGCAATTTTCTCCCCGTCCAATCAGATCCCGGCGGCCGGCTTTGATCAAAGCGGCGCGCACCTTATCCGCGTTTTCGGGTTTAAAATATTGCAGCAAAGCCCGTTGGATCCCCTTCTCTTGTGCTGTTTTGGGCACAAACACCGGCTGCATGGTATAAGGATCCAGTTCGGTATAAAACATAGCGGTGGAAATGGTGCCGGGCGTGGGATAAAAATCCTGCACTTGTTGCGGATGCAAATGTTGCTGTTTCAAAAAAACAGCCAATTCAATGGCGTCCTGCAGCGTGCATCCGGGATGGGACGACATCAGATACGGCACCAAATACTGCTTTTTGCCCATTTGATGATTCAGCGCTTCGTATTTTTTTTGAAAGCGCAAATAGGTTTCTATGTGAGGCTTGCCCATTTTATCCAACACGGCGGCGGAGCAATGTTCAGGCGCCACTTTTAACTGACCGCTCACGTGGTGTTCCACCAGTTCGCGGAAAAACGCGTCGTTCCGGTCTTCCAGCAAATAATCAAACCGAATGCCGGAACGGATAAACACTTTTTTAACGCCCGGGATCGCCCGCATTTTGCGCAGCATATCCAAGTATTCCGTATGATCCGAAACCAAATTAGGGCAAGGCGCGGGCGCCAAACACTTTTTGCCTTTGCACAAGCCGTTTTTTAATTGTTGTTCGCAGGAAGGCCGTCTGAAATTAGCCGTTGGCCCGCCCACGTCGTGTATGTATCCCTTAAAATGAGGGTTGTGAGTCAGCGCTTCCGCCTCCCGCAAAACAGAATCCTCACTGCGGCAGGTGATGAACCGGCCCTGATGAAACGCCAGCGAACAAAAGTTGCATGCGCCAAAACAGCCCCGGTTATGGGTAATGGAAAACTCCACTTCCTGAATGGCCGGCACGCCGCCCATGGCTTCATACGCCGGATGATAATATCGTTGAAAAGGCAGTTCATACACCCGGTCCAGTTCTTCGGTTGTAAGGGGCGGCATGGGCGGGTTTTGTACCAAATAACGGTTGCCGTGCTTTTGGATCAGCCGCTTGCCGCGAATGTGGTCTTGCTCGTCCAACTCGATGCGCGCCGCTTTGGCATACAGTTTTTTGTCACGGCAAACCTCTTCATAAGAAGGCAAAAAGGTGCCATGCGGCGGCTGATCGGCCATATAGCAAACGCCCAAAATATCCGTTAAAGAGGCGACCGGTTCGCCTGCGGCCAGGCGGCGGGCAATTTGTATGGTTTGGTTTTCCCCCATGCCGAAAGACATCAAATCGGCGCCGCAATCCGGCAAAATCGAAGGCCGCACCGCGTCCTGCCAGTAATCGTAATGCGCAAACCGGCGCAAAGAGGCTTCCAACCCGCCCACCACAATGGGCATGTCGCCAAACGCCTGCCGCGCCAGTTTAGTATAAACGATCAACGCCCGGTCGGGCCGGCGTCCGTTTTTGCCGCCGGGCGAATATGCGTCTTCGCTGCGTTTTCGTTTGGCGGCGGTGTAATGCGCCACCATGGAATCGATATTGCCGGCGTTGATCATAACGCCCACTTTCGGCCGGCCAAACTGCAAAAAATCGGCCGTGGAATGCCAGTCGGGCTGGCTGAGAATGGCGACCCGGAAACCTTCCGCTTCCAGCACGCGGCCGATAATGGCCGTGCCGAAACTGGGGTGATCCACATACGCGTCACCCGTAACCAGCAAAAAATCGATACCGTCCCACCCGCGGCGTTCTACTTCCGCCGGAGAAATAGGCAAAAAAGCATCCGAAGCGTTAGTCACTGTTGTTCATTCTCATTTCTTCAAATTGTTGACGGGAGATCAAAACCTTACGCGGTTTAGAACCTTCAAACGGCCCCACGATACCACGTTCTTCCAGTTGGTCAACAATGCGGGCCGCCCGGGCATAACCCAGTTTCAATTTGCGCTGCAGCAGCGAAGTGGAAGCAATGCCCGCTTCCACCACCACCGCGGCGGCGGCGTCCAGCATTTCGTCGGCGTCTTCGTCCCCTTCTCCTTCGGGCATGGCCATGGAAGCGCCTTTTTTGCCCTTGGTTTCGGCGGCGTGACGGTCGATTTCGGCCGAAACTTCCTCGTCATACTCGTTGGTGGAATCCCCGATGATATAATTCACAACTCTTTCGATCTCCTGATCGGAAACCCAGCAGCCCTGTACCCGAATGGGTTTGGGAATGCCCACGGGATAGAACAGCATATCGCCCTTGCCCAGCAGTTTTTCGCCGCCTTGCGCGTCCAAAATGATGCGCGATTCCATGGCGTTGGCCACTTTCAGCGATATGCGGCTGGGAATGTTGGCCTTGATCAGGCCGGTGATCACGTCAGCGGACGGCCGTTGGGTAGCCAGCACCAGGTGCAAACCGGCAGCACGGGCTTTTTGCGCCAGGCGGCAAATGGAATCTTCCACCTCAGCCGGCGCCGTCATCATCAGGTCGGCCAACTCATCGGCAATAATCAAAATCTGCGGCAAATGCTCAAATCCGTCATGCGTTTCGGCATACGCGTTATACGAAGCCAGATCCCGCACCTTGCAGTCGCCGAACAGCTTATACCGTTTTTCCATTTCGGAAACTGCCCAGCCCAGGGCGCCCGACGCTTTGCGCGGATCGGAAACCACGGGCACCAGCAAATGCGGCAAGCCGTTATACACACGGAATTCAACCGCTTTGGGGTCGATCATCAACATCTTCACGTCGTCCGGCGAGGCTTTGAACAGCACGCTTACAATGAAGCTGTGCAAGCAAACAGACTTGCCGGAACCGGTGGTGCCGGCCACCAACATGTGGGGCATTTTGGCCAAATCGCCGGTAATAATGTTGCCGGTCACGTCTTTGCCCACCGCAATGGTCAGCTTGCTTTTTGCCTGTTCAAAAGCGGGAGTGTCTACAATATCCCGCAGCAAAACCGACGCCACGTCTTTATTGGGCACTTCTATGCCCACGGCGGCTTTGTTGGGAATGGGCGCTTCGATCCGCACGCCGGCGGTAGCCAAATTCAGCGCCAAGTCGTCTGCCAGACCGGTGATTTTGCTGATTTTCACGCCGGCGGCCGGCTGCAGTTCATATCGGGTAACGCTGGGGCCGCGGCTGATATTGATTATACGGGTCTCCACACCGAAACTGCGCAGCGTATCCACAAGCAATTCGGCGTTGTTCTTCAATTCATCCTGCAGGTTTTGGCCCGAAAAGCCGACGTTTTGTTCCAACAAACTGACCGGCGGATAACGGTAGGCCACTTCCTGCTCGGCTTCCACCTGAATACCGGAATCCTTTTTGGTTTTTGCAGCAGGCTTGTCCGCCGATTCTTTGCCGGGGCGAAGCGTTTGCGCGTCGTCCTGCGCCTTTTGTATGATCTCGTTCAAATCGGCTCCCGGCGCGGGTTGCTGTTTTGCTTCTTCGGCGGGCGTTAATTCTTCAAAAGATTTTTCATCGTGGTAACTCTCCACCAAACGCCGGCTTTTCGCTGCGATATCCGCCGGATCGTTTTCAGGCGGCGCGGTAGGCTCGTCCGGCATGCCTTCCAGCGAAATGTCCCATTCTTTTTCTTCCCGCCGGCGCACACGCCGCTGTTGAATGGCTTCTTTGGTATCGGTAGAGATTTTTTGCACCGGTTTGGAAACGGCGCCCAAAAACTGCATCAGCGTGGTGCCGGTAAGCAATAAAACAAGCACCACCACCGCCAGCAGCACGATCAAAATCGCGCCGCTGCGGCCAAACCACGTCCCGAAGGGATAAGCCAGCAAAGCGCCCAAAACACCGGCGCCGCTAATGCCCCCTTCATACGAAGCCGTAATAAATTCGCCAAAAGAGGCGTAATCCGCGCCATAATGAAACAGTTGAATAAGCGTACCCGCCAGCAACAGCACCAGCCCAATGCCGCCAAGACGCAGACCGTTACGTTCCTGGGGTTTGCCCAGCGACATAACAGCCCATATGTAACCTAAAAATACCAACCAGGGAAAAATCCAAAAACCGCTGATTCCAAGTAAAATATCATGGATCGAGCGCCAAACATTCACCCCGGGCACGGCCGCAAAAGCGGCCACCAAAATGTTCAAAAAGAACAACAAGATCGCCGCGATTTGCCGCCCGCCGTTTCTGCCGGCGGTTTTCTTTTTGGCAGGGACCGTTTTTTTCTTTTTCTGTGTTGCCATAGTTTTCTTTTGGATCCTTTCTGTCGTTACACGCCACACACGCCTAATACCAGCGTGAACAAACCGATGGCGGCGCAATAGTAACCGAAAATATTATAACGGTCTTTTTTTATGAGCCATTGAATGACTTTGATCGATACGATGCCGAAAAACAGCGAAGCCGCAATGCCGAACAGCAAGGGAATGATATCCACTGCAATCTCACCTTGCAGCGCGTCTTTTGCATCTGAAGCGGCTGCGGCCAAAATAACGGGAATGCTCATAATAAACGAATATTTGACCATATAGGACCGGTCAAGACCGCACAGCAAACCGGCGCACATAGTACTGCCCGAACGGGAAACGCCTGAAATAGTGGCAACACATTGGGCGCCGCCGATAATCAGCGCATCTTTTACCTTGGCGCTCTTGCGAGGCTTTGCTATAGATTTAACATAACGGAAGGTAAACAGCAGCAACGCACCCGTTGCCATAAACGCAATGCCGAGCGGTATCAAACTATCGGAACTATTGAGCGCTTCAATATGGCCTTTGATGGAACGCCCGCCGATGGGAATGAGCAGCACAAGCAGCACCGCGGTTGAAACGATGATCATAAACAGCAGTCGCCGTTGGGGCGACATGGTTTTGGCATGAAAACGGCCGGTGAATAAATCTCTTATGGAAAGGAAAAATTCCACGATCATCTGCCCGATCAGCCGGCGATATACGATCACAACAGCCGCCAGAGTGCCCAGATGGAGCATAACCGAAACAAACAGGTTTTCCTGTCCGCCGTAACCGAACAGATGGCCGAACAGTTTTAAGTGGCCGCTGCTGGAAATGGGCAAAAACTCCGAAAGGCCCTGCACCATGCCTAAAAAGATATATTCAAGGATCTCCAAAGAACCCTCTCCTTTCAAATAGTTGGGTAAAAAAGGGTGCAATTACGCAATATATTGGTATTATACCATTTTTCCGGCGGTTACACAACACCTTTTGCACAAAAATATGAATTTTTGCATGCTCGTCGGCTGTTTGGCAATACTACGTTAAATCAAACGTAAAGGACCGAAAAGCAAATGACAGCTGCCGCAACGATCAAACAATTGCAAAACAATATGCGCTTATTGCGCGGTATGGCGCGAAAAAGGTTGTCGCAACCGAGCGAGCACGCCGCTTTGCAGGCGCTGCGGGACAATCTGCCGTTGTTGGAACGGGAAAGTCGCTACGCCCGTGGTGAATTGCGCTCTCTCGTCGGCATTTCTCATAAAGAAAGCAACGCCCTTACCGCGGTGTGTGAACGGGCGGCATCCTGTCAAAACAAAAGCATACAAGCGGCGCTGGATATCGCATTATATGCACAAAGCACAACTTTTACTACGGCCGGTTTATCCGCGCTGCCCTGCCGGCTGATCGCATGGTATGTGGAAATGGCGGCAAATGGCGCCAAGCAGGAAAACGCGGAAATCATAGGCGGCGCTATAGCGGGCCTGTATCGACTGAAAGACCTGGATATGGACCTGATCTTTGAAAAGCATTCGGCTATTGAGCAAGTGTTTCGGCAAGATCCGACAGGCGAATATAACCGCATGGACAGGCAAACGAAAGCACACTACCGTATGCTGTGTGCCCGGCAGGCAGCCGCCGGGCGATATGATGAAGCCCAAACTGCGCGGGCAATTCTGACGCAGGCCAAAGCCCAAAACTGCCATATCGGGGCCGTTTTGTTTGCCGCAGACGTCGTGCGCAAGCGGCGCAAACTGCAAGGCGGCTTGTTGATCGCGCTTCGCATTTTGCTGCCCGTGGCGGCGTCGCAATGGCTGGGCTGGTTGTTTCACTTGTGGTGGCTGGGCGGCTTGCTGTATATTCCCCTGCACGAAATCATACGGCCGCTTTTAGAGCGGGTCTTCACCTTGCGCGTGCCGCCCTATTTCATGCCGCGTATGGACCTGGCGCAAACCGTGCCGGAAAACTGCAAAACGCTCATCACAGTTTCGGCATTGTTGCCAAACGCCGCTCACGCCGCCCAAATGGGCGCCCATTTAGAGCGCCTTTGGCTGGCTAACAACAACGGCAGCATAGCCGTTTGCCTGCTGGCGGACTATTGTGAAAGCCCGTTACCACAGCAAAAAAGCGATGCGGCAGACCGGCAAGCCATGGAAGAACAGATCAAACGCTTGAACGCCCGATACCACGGGCGCTTTTTGCTTGCGCTGCGCCCGCGCCGTTACAGCGCCACCCAGCAAGCCTACGCAGGCTGGGAACGAAAACGCGGCGCCATCAGCCAACTCATTTGCGCCATACGTGGCGATATCGACGGGTTCGAAACGATCATCGATCCAAACGGTTTTTTAACCGGCACACGCTATCTTATGGCGTTAGATCAGGATACGCAACTGCCATTTAACAGCGTGTACGAACTGGTATGCGCCGCGGCGCACCCGCTTAACCGCCCGACAGTCGACGAAAACAAACGCATTGTCACCGCCGGATTCGGCATTTTAACGCCGGCGGTGGCCGACAGAACAGGCGATGCGGGCAAAACACTATTTTCCCGCCTTTTCAGCGGGATCGGAGGCGTTTCATCCTATAACACCTTTTGCAGTCACCATGATCAGGATTTGCTGGGTACGGCGGTTTTCACCGGCAAAGGTTTGATCGACGTGGCGGCCTATGATCAATGCGTTCAAAATACGATGCCGCCCGAGCGGGTGTTGAGCCACGATATAATCGAAGGTGCCCTTTTGCGGTGCGGTTATGTATCTGACGTAACGGTCACCGACGGCTGTCCCGTAACGGCCAATGCGTGGAACAAGCGCCGGCACCGTTGGATACGGGGCGATTTTCAAAATACGCTGTGGCTGCTGCCCCGTCTGCAAACCGGATCCGGCCGGCAAAAGAATCCGCTTTCATTTTTAGACCGGTTGCGCGTGAACGACAATCTGCTGCGGGCCTTGACCGCGCCCGCTGCCCTGTTGCTGCTGGCAGCGGCCGCTGCTTTGCCGCAGGTGCGCTTGCTATGCGCCGTTGTTGCGCTGTTGGGTCTTACGGCAGGCGAATTGCTTGCCGCAGGTGAACACTTGTTGCGGTACGGTGTATACGCTCTTCGTCAAGAATACTATTCTCCCCTCTTTCCTGTGGCGCTGCAGCATGTATTCCGTTCTCTTTTGCACGTCGTTTTTTTGGTAACCGACGCGTCCGTATCCGTCAGCGGCGCCTGCAAAGGGCTGTGGCGTCAATGGATCAGCCATAAAAACCGGTTGGAATGGGCCACTGCCGATCAGGTGGATTTTTTGCGCAAAGATGGACTGCCCGCCACGTTGGCGCGCGGCTGGCTGTCATTGGTCGCAGGTTTAGCAGGCCTTTTGTGGGCGCCGCCGTCATTTCGGCTGTTTGCGCTGTTATTTTTAGCCGGTCCTTTTGTTCAGTGGTATATCAGCCGCCGTTCAAAACAAGTCAATAAGCCGGTGTTATCCGCTTCAGATACGGCCTACTTGCGAGACCTTGCTCACAAGATGTGGCAATACTATGCCGATTTGTGCAATGCGGAGAACAACTATCTACCGCCGGACAACCTGCAACTGCAACCCGTGCAGACTACAGCCCATCGAACGTCCCCTACAAATATGGGGCTTATGCTGTTAAGCACTGTCAGCGCCGAAACATTAGGGATTATTTCCGCCGGTGAAATGTTAAATCGTATTGCCGCGGCCTGGCAAACCATTGAACAGTTGGAACGCTGGCACGGCCATTTGCTCAACTGGTATGATACCCGCACACGCCAGCCGTTAAAGCCACGGTATTGCTCCACGGTCGACTCCGGCAACTTTGCCTGCTGCGCTTTTGCGGTGGCAAACCGGCTGCGCACGCTACCCGACCGGCAGGCCGCTTTATTAGCCAAAAAAATGGATGCATTTTTGCAAGAAATCGATTTTACAGCGCTATACAACGACCACCGTCGGCTGTTTCGTATCGGGTATGATCTGGAAACCGAAACGCCTTCCAATGCCTATTACGATATGCTTATGAGCGAATCCCGCATGACCGGCTATTTCGCCATTGGCACCCGCCAAATCCCCAAACAACACTGGGGATCGCTTTCGCGCTTGTTAACACGTTCCGGCCTTGTTGTGGGGCCGCTTTCGTGGACGGGCACTGTCTTTGAATATTTAATGCCGACTTTGCTTTTGCCCAGTCGCAAAGGAACGCTGGGGTTTGAAGCCGCCCGGTTTTGCATTGCCTGCCATCAACGGGCCGACGGGGGCAAAAGACCATGGGGCCGGTCGGAAAGCGGCTATTACGATTTTGACGAGCAGCTGAATTACCAGTACAAACCGCACGGGGTGGCCAATATCGCGCTGAAGCGCTATGATCCCAAAGAAATCGTGATCGCCCCTTACGCTTCCTTTCTGGCCCTACCGTTTACGCCACGCGCCGCGCTGGATAACATTCGCCATTTAGACCGGCTTGGCGCATTTGGCCGCTACGGCGCCATGGAAGCGTTAGACTATACCAAAAGCCGCTGTCGTCACACAGACTTTGAACGGGTAAACAGTTTTATGGCCCATCACGTGGGCATGAGTTTGTGCGCCGTGTGCAACACGCTTTGCCAAAATGCGCTGCAAAATCTGTTTATGCAGGGCGCCATGGTCGGTCCGTCTGTTTTGCTGGAAGAATCGGTGCCAACCGGCTGTAGCATTTACCGGCCGAGGGTGGAAAAAATCATTCCGGAAAAGCACCGCCTGCCGGTACGTAAACTGCCGGCATGGCATTCTCCCACGCCGTTGGCGCCCCAGGCAACGCTATTTGTAAACGAAGCGATGACCGTGCTGGCTGACGCCACCGGGCAAGTGAAAAGCCAATACCGTGGCCGACTGCTTTACACCACGCCGCCCGACGTATTAGACCGGCCGGGCGGATTTTGGGCGTTTTTCGGAGAAGAGCACGACCTGCACAGTATGACAGCCCTGCCCCATTATCCGCCGGGCGGGACTTACAACGCCGTTCCCGGGAAAAACGTGGTAAAATACACCGCCCGCAACGGTGTGTTAACAGGTGAAATGCATTTTAGTTTGTGCCGCCAAGTCAACGGTGAACTGCGCACATTTCGCATCAATAATCCGTCCTCTCACACGGTACGCTGTCGATTAACGGTTTATTTTGAACCCGTTATGGCCAATGAAGACGCCTTTCGCGCTCATCCGGCATTCAGCAGGCTGTTTATCACCGCCAAGCAAAGCGCCGACAGCCGCATGGTTATGTTTTGCAAACGCCCGCGCGAAAAGGAAGAGCCGTTATATATGGCCGCGGGATTTGAAACGCACTCGCCCACCGTTACCGCGCAATGCAACAGCGAGCAAGCCTTGCAGCAGCGTGCCGGTCATTTCCGGTTTGCGGCGCCCGAAAAAAGCATGCCGGGCGCCTTGCCCGCCCCTTGCTGCTGCATGAACATGCTGTTCACCCTGGCGCCCAAGCAAACGCTCAACACCCGCTTTGCTATTGCGGTGGGACCTACGGCTCATGATGCCGAAAACCAGTTTCACGCCGCATTCAAGGAACCGCCCTGCGATTCCCCTCTGGCGGCGAACACATTGGAAAGCAGGCTTGCGGGCCGATTGCTGCCTTATATCTGGCAAGATCTGCGCCTTGCCGACCGCCTGCCGCCGTCCGACTTTCACCCGCAAAGCCTGTGGCAGTTGGGTTTAAGTGGTGAAAGACCCGTTGTCACCATGCCCATTGCAAACCCGGCCGAAGCCGATTTGATCAAGCCGTATTTAGATGCTCATTCGCTCATGAGACGGTGCGGCATATCCTTTGATTTTTGTCTGCTGTATAACGAGCAGGGAGAATACGACCGGCCCGTTTACGGTCACATCATTACCATCATCAATCATTGCGGCATGGCCAAGCGCATCGGTCACAGCGGCGGCATTCATTTGATCAACGCCGCGGTGCATCCGCAAGCAGAATCGGTTTTGCAGTTCGTCAGTCGCGTGATGCTGCCGATTAACGAAAGCAAACTTCGCGAGCCGCGGTCTTTTTCCGGCATACGGTTGTTTGCTGCCAAACCGGGCAAAACAGGGCTGACTCCCACGCTGCCGGTTGAAGGCGGCTATTTTGCAAACGGCCGCTTTGTTGTAACAAAAACGCCGCCCGTTCCCTGGACTCACACGCTGGCCAATGAACGATTCGGCAGTCAACTCTCGTCCCGTTCTCTCGGCTTCACATTTGCTGAAAACGCGCGCGAAAACCGTTTAACGCCCTGGAGCAACAACGTTATTACCGATCACACCGGCGAGCGACTGATACTCAAGCTCAATCACCAGTATTATGATTTGATCGACGGCGCTACCGCAGTGTTCGCGCCAAACAGCGTGTGCTACCACGGCCAGGTGGCAAATCTTTCCTATCGGGTCACGGTTACAGTAGCCGCCATGCAAAAGCGCATTGCCGTTCACTTTTCTGTCCCGCCCCCGCCCGAAGCCGAGATCGCCTATTTTACCAGGCCCGCAATGGCGTTTGACCGGCAGCACGCGGCTATGCTTACCGGGCAGGCAGATACGCATTGCGCCGTGGTTTGGCAGCCTTCAGCAACTGCGTTTCGCGGCTGCATGGCAATGGGCTGCTCCAAAGCCGCTCGGACGTGTTTCGATCAATCACTTTTTTGGAGCGGAAACTGGCATGAAACCGGCAGCTTACCCACCGCCCAAAGTTGTTTGGCGCTGATAACCGGGGCTGAACGCAGTCTTACGTTTACGCTGGCTTATGGCCCCACCGTGGCGGATGCCCGCCGGCAGGCGCTGTCACCGGCGCAAGATGCTGTTGTTTCGCCTTTTTCAGGCAACATTCAACTTCATTCTTCTCAACCGGCGTTGGATGAAATGATAAACACCTTTTTGCCCCACCAGGTGTTGGTCGACCGTTTATACAGCCGCACAGGTTTTTATCAATGTTCCGGCGCGTTCGGGTTTCGCGATCAACTGCAAGACGTGGACAATCTGATGCTATTGGCGCCGGCCATTGCACGCGAGCAAATACGCCTGTGCTGTCGCCGCCAGTTTGAACAAGGTGACGTAATGCACTGGTGGCACGAAATGCCTGCCGGTCCGGCAGGCGTGCGCACCCGCTGCAGTGACGACGCGCTATGGCTGCCCCTCGCGATCGCCCGCTATGTAAACAACACCGGTGAAATCGGTCTGCTGCACGTGCAGGAACCGTTTTTGACCGGACCGTTGCTGGCAAAAAACCAAGCGGAACTGTATCTGACGCAAACCGGGACTGCCCCGCCGGCCAGTGTGTATGAGCACGGCAAGCGGGCCATCGACCGTTTGCAATGCAGCAAACGCGGCTTGTGCCTGATCGGCAGTTGTGATTGGAACGACGGATTTTCCTGCGTGGGCGTCGGCGGCGCGGGTGAAAGCGTTTGGCTTACGCAATTTGCCGCTATTGTGTGCCGTCGCTACGCTTCGGTTGCCGTCGCAATGAGCGACAGCGCCTATGCAAATGCACTAAAACAACGGGCGGACGATTTGCTGCGTGCGGTGGATCTTTATGCCTGGGACGCCGACCATTATACACGCGCCTATTTTGACGACGGCCGTGTGATCGGCGCAAACGGCAACCCGGAAAACGCCATCGATCTTCTTCCCCAGGCCTTTGCAGTATTTTCACAGCTCGCCTCGTCACGGGCCCAAACTGCGATAGAAACCGCTTGCAGGCGCCTGGTAGATCACGGAAATAAAGTCATCCGTTTGTTCCATCCTCCCTTCCAAACGGTCAACGCCGGTTATATTTCATCGTATCCGCCCGGTCTGCGTGAAAACGGCGGTCAGTATAATCACGGCGTGCTATGGCTTGTCATGGCGCTGCTTCGCCTGCGGCAGCCGGAGCAAGCCTATCAGCTGCTGCGTTATATCAACCCGGCCGACATTTGCACAGGTGTTGAAGCCAAGCGCTACAAAACGGAGCCTTACGCCGTTGCGGGTGATATATATACCCACCCGGACGTTACAGGCCGCGGCGGCTGGACTCACTACACCGGCGCCGCCGGCTGGATGTATCGCATAACAGTGGAAGAAATGCTTGGCGTAACCCGCCGGGGCGACCGGCTGACCGTCGCCCCCAATTTACCGCCGGATCTGTATGAATGTGATTACACCGTAACGATCGGGCATACAACCGTGCAGGTGCAAGCGCGCTTGCACAGCCCCTGCAACCGCAGTGAAAGCGTGCCGTTAGACGGCAAAACCCACTTATTGCGCTTTTATAACTGAAATGACCTGCCAATGCCAAATATTTGCTTGCATTGGCAGGTCGAATTTGCTATACTGAATGCATTAGGAGGTGTGGCTATGACGCCCACAACAACACGCGTGCAACTGGCTGACCATATAAACGGGCTGACCGTGCGCACCGATCAATTCAAAACGCAGCGCATTTCGCTCACGTTCATGCTGCCGTTAAACCGGGAAAGCGCGGCGCTGGCGTCTTTGCTTTCTCGCCTGCTTGTGCGTTCAACCAAACAATACCCCACACCCACGGCTGTGCAGCGCAAATTGCTGGCGCTGTATGGGGCCAGATTTTCATCGCAGGTGATCAAACTGGCAGATTACCAACTGCTCAACTGTTCCATCACCGTTATGAACGACCGGTTCGCCCTGCACGGCGAAAAATTGGTTCAGGAAGCCGCCGCTTTTTTGCTGGCCTCGGTGTTTGACCCCCATTTGGAAGAAGGCGTGTTTCCCGCGGCTGATCTGGCCGTTTGCCGGCGACTTCAAATAGAAACATTGGAAAGCACGCTGAACGATAAGCGCAAATACGCCATTTCCAAAATGTTCAGCCTGATGTGTGAAAACGAGCCGTTCGGCATTGAGATCGGCGGCGATATTCCCACCGTTCAGGCGGCCACAGGCGAGCAAATTGCCGTTTATTGGCGCAACATGCTGGCCACGGCGCCCGTAACTGTCGCCGTGATCGGCCAAGAAGACCCCGCGCCGGTTTTCAGCGCCGTTCAAAATCGTTTTGCCGGCGTCGACCGGCATCCCTGCCCGCCCGATACCGCTTTTGTTTACCGCCCGGCGGCAGCCGTACGGGAGGCGGAAGAAGTGATGGACGTCGCCCAGGGCAAACTGGTTATGGGCTTTCGCACCAACATTTCCACCATGCAGCAAGACAACATGGCTCTGCGCATGATGTGTGATATTTTCGGCGGCGCGCCCTATTCCAAACTGTTCACCGTGGTGCGTGAACAAATGAGTCTTTGTTACTATTGCGCATCACGTCTGCAGTCGCAAAAGGGCTTTTTGTGTGTAGACAGCGGCGTAGACAATCGCAATATTGAAGCCGCCCGGCAGGGTATTTTAGATCAGCTGGAAGCCATGCGGCAGGGTGATTTTGACGAAGCGGTGATGGAAGCCAGCCGCCTGAGTCTGATCGATGCCGCCCGGTCGGTGACCGATTCACAAGAAGCCATGGAAGCCTGGTATCTGGCGCGGCTGCTGGACCGTAACGCAGACGAGCCCGACCAATGGATCCGGCGGGTAGCCCAAGTGAGCAAGCAAGACATTCAGCAGGCCGCCCGTGCCGTGACGCTTGACACGGTGTTTGCCTTAAAAGCGCGGGAGGTGGCATAATGCAAAAAACCTTAATTCGGAACGAAAGACTGCAAGAAGCCTATTATGTTGCCAAGCATGAAAGCGGCCTGACCATTTATATTTGTGAAAAGCCGGCCTTTTCCGGTGCCTACGCGGTTTTCGGCACCAAATACGGTTCGGTAGACAACGCCTTTCGCCGCCGGGGCGAAACAGACTACACGGTAGTACCCGAAGGCATAGCCCATTTTTTGGAACACAAGCTGTTTGAAAGCGAAGACGGCGACGCCTTTGCCCGCTATGCCAAAACCGGCGCTTCCGCCAACGCCTACACTTCGTTTGACCGCACCTGCTATTTGTTTTCCTGCTCCGAAAACTTTGACGATTCTTTCGCCATTTTGCTGGATTTTGTTCAGCACCCGTATTTTACGGAACAAACCGTGCAAAAAGAGCAAGGCATCATCGGACAGGAAATCAGTATGTACGACGATTCTCCCGACTGGGTCGTGCTGTTTCAAGCCCTCAACTGTTTGTATCACAACAACCCCGTTCGTATCAATATCGCGGGCACGGCAAAAACCATAGCGCAAATCAATGCCGACCTGCTTTATCGCTGTTACAACACCTTTTACAATTTGCAAAACATGTTTTTGGTAGTCAGCGGCCGGGTCGAAGCCGACCATGTGCTGGCCATGTGCGACCGGTATTTGCAAACGACTGAACCGGTGGCGGTGCAAACCCGCCCCTATAACGAGCCTCACGACGTCGTTTGCTCTTATAAAGAATGCGCCATGCCGGTTTCCATGCCTCAATTCATATGGGGCATCAAACTGGACTGTGAAGGTTATTTGTCCCTGCGGGAGCGCACTGAAATCAATATTCTGCTCTCTCTGCTCACCGGTCAGCAATCCGCTTTATACAACGAAATGTTGGAAGAAGGGCTGATCAACAAAGAATTCGGCGCCAGTCTGTTTGAAGGGCGCAATTTCGCCTGCATTTTGTTCAGCGGGGAATCGCGCGACCCGCAGGCTGTGGTGGCGCGCATTCAACAAGCGCTGGCACAGTGCAAACAGCAAGGCATCGACGCGCAAGAAGTCGAACTTGTTTTGCGGCAGTATTACGGCCGCTATATGATGACTTTTAACAGCGTGGAAGGCATCGGCGACGCGCTGACCGATTGTGCCTGCGACGGCACCGGACTTTATGACGAAGCCGACCTGCTGCAAGCCATGACCGTGCAAGACTTGCAAGCGCGCCTGAACACTGCGTTTGACCCGACGCGCAGCGCCCTTTCGGTCGTAAATCCTTTACAATAGGAGGCAAAACATGTATACCGTTTCGTTTTTGGGACTCACCTTTGAACTCAATCCGGTGGCCCTCACCATCGGATCGTTTGAAGTGTACTGGTACGGCGTGATCATTGCCACCGGCTTTTTGGCCGCCATGATCTACGCCTTCCGCCGGGCGGATGAATTCGGCATTCGCACCGACCCTATGATCGACGTGATCCTCATCGGCACCGTGGGCGCCATTATTTGTGCGCGGGCCTACTACGTGCTCACGTCGCTTAACAAGTTTTCTTCCTTTGCCGAAGCGTTGGATATCCGTGACGGCGGCATTGCCATTTACGGCGGGCTCATCGGCGCCTTTTTGTGCGGCGGTTTGGCCTGCAAGTGGCGCAAAATACATCCGTTGGATATGTTCGATCTGGCTTCGCTTGGCTTTTTGGTGGGCCAAGGCGTAGGCCGCTGGGGCAATTTTATGAACCAGGAAGCCTTTGGCAGCAACACCACCCTGCCGTGGGGCATGTACAGCAACGGCACCCATGACTATTTGGCAAGTGTGCAAAGCGAATTGGCCGCTCAAGGCGTAACGGTCGACCCTTCCCTGCCCGTTCATCCCTGCTTTTTATACGAATCCATTTGGTGTATGGTCGGTTTTGTGCTCATTCACCATTTAAGCAAGCACCGGCACTTTAAGGGCGAAACCCTGCTGCAATACATAATTTGGTATGGCTTTGGCCGATTCTTTATTGAGCAAGTGCGTACCGACAGTTTGTTTATCGGTTCGTTCAAGATTTCCCAACTGGTTGCGGCGGCCTGCGTCATTATCGGCCTGGCGGTGTTGATCACCGTGCGGGTACGCCAGCGCAAAGCCGAAAAAGCACAGCCCCTCACCCCGGCAAAAGGAGAATAATATGGCGATCATCATTGACGGAAAAGCGGTTTCAGCCGCCATTAAGCAACGCGTGGCACAGCAAGCGGCCGCATTGCAAAAACAAAACATACAGCCGGGCTTGGCTGTAATTTTGGTGGGCGACGACCCGGCATCACAAATTTATGTTAACAACAAAAAGAAAGCCTGCGAAGTATGCGGCATCCGTTCGTTTTCCTATTCTTTGCCGGCGCAAACCACCCAGGACGAACTGTTGGAATTGATTGGCGCGCTCAACCAAAACCCGGATGTAAACGGCATATTGGTGCAGCTGCCGGTGCCCCGCCACATTCAGCCCGACGCGGTGATCAACGCTATCGACCCCTTAAAGGATGTGGACGCGTTTCACCCCGTTAACGTGGGCAAAATCATGCAGGGTACCGCCAGCCTGCTGCCCTGCACCCCTGCCGGTGTGATAGAACTGATCGATTCCGCCGGCATCGATCCCGCCGGCAAAGACTGTGTGGTGATCGGGCGCAGCAATATTGTGGGCAAACCGATGGCCATGCTGATGATGCACCGCAACGCCACCGTAACGATCTGTCATTCCAAAACGCAAAACCTGACGGCTAAATGCCGGCAAGCAGACATTTTGATTTCAAGTGTGGGCAAGCCCCATTTTGTAACGGCCGATATGATAAAACCGGGCGCCGTTGTGATAGACGTTGGCATTAACCGGCAAAAGGACGGCAAACTGTGCGGCGACGTGGAATTTGAAGCCGTTGCGCCCATTGCAGGCGCCATAACGCCCGTACCCGGCGGCGTAGGGCCCATGACCATTGCCATGCTGATGCAAAACACGGTAACGGCAGCCAAATTGCAAAATCATATAGCGATTTGAACGGTTTGTTCTTGACACCTTTTGCTAAATGTGGTATGATAACTGCACCCGAAATATGCGGGTGTAGTTCAATGGTAGAACACCAGCCTTCCAAGCTGGATACGTGGGTTCGATTCCCATCACCCGCTCCATACAAGAAAAAGCCGCGCCGGGGCACCTGCGATAAAGCAGGTGTCTCTTTTTTTGCGCTTGGCTTTGTAATTGATCTAATCTGTGCTGTTTTCCGCGAAACCAACGCAAAAGCGCTTTTGACAACCAGCGGCCATCAAAAGCGCATCACGTCCCTTTTGCGTTGACTACGTCTGTAGGGTCAGAGCATCATTCAACTATCCGTTGCAAAAAACAACCAAAGATAAACAACGCGGTTGTTGCATTGCAATTTTCTTTACGCTATTATAAAGCCAGAACAAGCGCTTGTTACTTTAATTCTCAGGAGGAAACCATGAATATTATATTGAGCGAGCAATTAAAAAAGCTCCGCAGAGAAAAAGGCAACACGCAGGAGGATCTGGCGAACCATCTCGGCATTTCCACCCAGGC